>JADZEI010000028.1 GCA_020850615.1 Dehalococcoidia bacterium
CACTCCACCACGCCCTGCGTGAGGCTCCAGCCCTGGAGCACGTAGCCCGGGGTGATGTCCTCGGTCACGACGACGGTCTCGTCCGCGTCGAAGCTGTACTCGGTCGTGTCGGCGCCAGCGGCCACCGGGATGCCCATGTTGTCGCCGATGTTGACGGTGAACGTGTCACCCGCCGGCGCGCCGTCTCCGGTGACGATCTTGCGGACCTTCACGAAGCCAGGCTGCTCTGTCACCGCTTCAGGCATGTTGTGGAACGTGCAGTTCACGACTTCGTCGGTGGCGATATCGATGGTCACCGAGCTGCCGTCGACCAGAGGCGCCGCCGCCGAACCCGTGCACACGATCGAGTCGAGGTCCCAGCCCGCGACGTCCGCTTCGGTGAAGGTGTAGAGGCCCGGTGTCAGCGGCCCAAACGTGCTGCTGTTACCCAGTGTCGCGTCGGTGTCGACATCGAGCGCGAACGTTTCGGACCCGGTCACCGTCGAGGTGAACCCGAAGTCCGTCCCGTCGTCCTCGCCGTCGGGCACCGTCTTGGTCACGGTGATCGAGCCGAGCACCTCGACCGCGTCGGTGTCGTCGTTGACGACGGTGCAGGTCAGGTCCGCGCCCGCGGTCATGTTCACCGTGCCGTCGGCGGCGCAGTCGCCAGCGAACGCGGTGGTGTACCCGGTGTAGAAACCCTCGCTCACGGTGTACGTGCCCGCATCGAGCGTGTACGCGGTACCGGTGTCCGAACCCGCCGCCGGGCTACCGGCCACGTCCGTGCCGCCGCTCATCACAGAGATCATGAAGTCACCGGCGACGCTAACGCCCTCGTCGTCGTTTACGACTTCCTTGATGACCGTCAGGGTGCCCGTCTCTTCGCTCGCAGCGATGTCGTCGTTGCGGACGGTGCAGGTGTAGCTCTCGCCCGCGGCGAGCGTCACGGTCCCGTCGCCGTCACAGGCGCCGCGAATGCTGCTCTCGTAGCCGGGGTGCGGCCCTTCAGCGACGACGTAGTCGCCCGCGGGCAGAGAGTACGTCACGCCAGTTGCCGAACCAGAGTCGCTCTCGACTTCCGTGCCGCCCCGGGAGACGGAGATGGTGAAGTCACCTTCGGCGGCGATCCCGTCGTCGTCGTTCACCAGCTCCTTGATGATCGTCAGGCTTGCATTCCCGGTGCTGCCGCTGTCGTCGTTGCGGACGACGCAGGTGTAGCTCTCGCCCGCGACCAGCGTCACGCTGCCGTCGCCGTCGCAGGCGCCGCGGATGCTGCTCTCGTACCCGGGATGTGGCCCTTCGGAGACCACGTAGTCGCCCGCCGGGAGGTCATACGTCACGCCAGTGGCCGAGCCGGCGCCACTCTGGACGACCGAACCGCCCTGGGAGACGGAGATGATGAAGTCGCTTTCTACGGCCGTCCCGGGGCCATCGTTGACGAGCTCCTTGACGATGGTCAGGCTCGCCGTCTCCGGCTCCGTCTCGACCGGCGCGTTCACGAAGTTGCAGATCCAGTGCTGCCCCGCCTGGAGGTCCACGCTGGTGCCACCCGCGGGTGCCGCGCTGCGCGCCGTCATAGCGCCTTCGAGCGTGCAACCGAAGCTCAGCAGCTGCCAGCCATCGGCCTTCATCTCGGTGATGGTGTAATACCCGGGCGCCAGCTCGTCGAAGGTCGTCGAGCCACCTCCTGCGAGTGAGAACCCGCCGCCAAGGCCGGTGAACGCGAACATGGTGCCGTCGTCAGTACCGTCGACGGTCTTCATGACCGTGATCGAACCCGTCTCGGCCGACTGGGCGGTCGCCTGCCTGTCCCGGAGCCCTGCGACTCCTCCCGCGATTCCCAACGTTATTGCCAGGAGCGCGGCGAGGACGAGTACCCCTCTCCGCCTCCTGGACTTCCCGTACATCGCTAGTGTCACGTGTGCCCTCCGTCTCTTGTCGGGAGTTACTGGCGCCGGGTGTCCCGGCAAGCGCGTCATCGGCCGCCTGCGCGAGGCGCAGGCCCAGGCAGACACCGCCATTCCGGCGGCGCCGCGGGTGTGGAGCTGAGATAGGTGGGTTCAGCCCTGGAACAGACCCCCGCGAGGCGTCAGACGAGAGTCACCATCAGCGCGGCGAGCGAGATCGCTATCAACGAGATCCCGAGCCCCAGCTGCATCGCGCACCTCCCCTGCCGCCTCCCGGCGGTCTGCGTCACAGCGTAGGCCCGGGCCCGTCGCGGCCCATTGCACGGCCCCGCGCATGCAATAACAGGCCGGTTTCAGAGGCGTGTCCCTTCCGCCCCGCAGCTTTGAAGCCCCACCCCGCCACCGCCGACGCCCATCCGGTAGACTGCGCCCCGCAGAACAGCAGGGAGAAGGGAATCCGAATGACACTCGAAGGAAAAGTCGCACTCGTAACCGGCGGAGGCTCCGGCATTGGCCGCGGCACCGCCGTCCGCCTCGCCCGCGACGGCGCGAACATCTGCGTCGCCGATATCGACATGGATGGCGCCGAAGAGACCGCCTCCATGATCCGCGAGTTCGGCCGCGACGCCATTACCGTCCGCGCCAACGTCGCCGCGAAGCCACAGGTCCAGGAGGCGTTCGACCGCTGCGTGAAGGACCTCGGCCGCCTCGATGTCGCCGTCGCCAACGCCGGCATCGGCCGCGGCGCCTCCGTCTTCGACATGGAGCTCAAGGACTGGCAGGACCAGGTCGACATCAACCTCACCGGCGTCTTCCTCACCGTCCAGGCGGCCGCCCAGCGCATGCGCGACCTCGGCAACGGCGGGCGCATCGTTTGCATCTCCTCGCTCGCCGCCCTCAACACCGGCGCGAACACCTGGTCCTACTCCGCCACCAAGGCCGGCGTCGCGATGATGGTCCGCGGCTGGGCGCAGGAGTTGGGCCCCCACGGGATTACCATCAACGCCATCGGCCCCGGCGTCATCGACACGCCCCTTGCCCACGCCCTCGCCGGCGACGAAGGCGGCCCCATCCGCACCAACCTCGAGCAGCGCACTCCCATCGGCCGCGTCGGCCGCCCCAGCGACATCGCCGGGCTCATCTCGTTCATGGCCGGCCCCGACGGCGAGTTCATGAGCGGCTCCTACGTCCTCATCGACGGCGGCATCCGCGATGCCCGCCCGCCGATGGCCGAGGACCCGAACGACCCGCGCGTCCAGGAGATCATGCGCCACCAGGCCACCGGCATGGCCCGCCGCGAGAAGCTCCAGCCCCTCATCGACGCCCGCTGACGCCACTCCGGGACACCGCCACGAGGCCGGTTTCGAATACGCCGGCCTCGTGGCGTTTACGCTGTTTCCTTCCTCCGCGCCGTTGTACCGTGCCCTCTCGAGGGGCGCGAATCTCGCGCATTCGGGGACGGCCGTGCCCATCCGCACGGCGCCCGCAACCAGGAAGGTATCCCGTGCAGTTCGACAATCCCGTCACCCGCATGCTGGGTGTCGAAATCCCGATCCTCCAGGCGCCGATGGGCTACATCGCGAAGCCCGACCTCGTCGCCGCCGTCTCCGAAGCCGGCGCCATGGGCCTTGTGCCCGGCTCGCTCGGCATCGAAGAGGTGCGCGCCGACATCCGCCGCGTCCGTGAGCTCACCAGCAAGCCCTTCGGCATCAATCTGCCCATCGCCTTCATCCGCGATGTCGCCATCGTCGACATGATCGTCGAGGAGGGCGTCCGCTTCGTCACCACCTCCGCCGGCTCGCCCGACACCCACACCGCCCGCCTGAAGGACGCCGGCCTGACCGTCTTCCACGTCGTGCCCACGCTCCGCGCAGCCCAGAAAGCGGTCGCCGCCGGCGTCGATGGCCTCGTCGTCGAAGGCAGCGAGGGCGCCGGCTTCAAGAACCCGCGCGAAGTCTCGACGATGGTCCTGCTGCCGCTCATTGCCTCGCAGCTCGGCGTGCCGATCATCGCCGCCGGCGGCATCGCCGATGGCCGCTCCATGGCCGCCGCCTTCGCGCTCGGCGCCGAGGGCGTCCAGATGGGCACTCGCATGGTCGCAACGAAGGAATCGCCCGTCCACGAGAACATGAAGCTCGCCATCGTCGCTGCTGCCGAGACCGACACGCTCATGCTGAACAAGGAGCGCGGCAAGCCCGTCCGCGTCCTCCGCACCCAGACCACCTCCGCCATGGAGTTCGACAACGCGCGCGACGCGATGGAGCTCCTCGGCGACATCGCCGCCCTCTACGAACGCGGCGACCTCGAGGCCTCGCTTGCCCAGTGCGGCCAGGTCGCCGGTCGCATCGACGCCATCGTCCCCGCCGGCGAAATCATCCGGAAGACCGTCGAAGAGTTCGATGCCGTCCTCCGCGGCATGGCCAACCACTACCTCGGCACCCCCACCCCCGCCTGATATCCCGCCCCAAACTCCCCTCTCCCTCCGGGAGAGGGGCCGGGGGTGAGGGCGCGCCGCCAACTCCCCCCGGGGTAGAACAGAATCCCTACCCGGGCCGAGGGCCCTACGCGAACACATCCTCCACCGGCGTCACCCGGATGGCCTCCCCCCGTAGTCCCAGCTGCCGCGCCCCCGCGACCGCGTCCTCCGCGAGCACTTCCGGCGCCTTCGGCGCGTCGTACGCAATCGTCGCCGGCGCCGGGGAGAGCAGCTGCTCGCGCAACGCCTCCCCGTCCTTCGTGATCATTACCACCGACAGGTTCTCCGCCGAGAGGTACCGCCGGAGGGCCTCGTTCACCCGCTCCCGCGTCAGCCCCGCCAGCTCGGCGCGCATGTGCTCCACGTACTCGCCGGTGCCATACCAGCGCGAATCGAGCGCGTACCCGAGCTGCTGGTCCTGCGTCTTCGTCGTCACGAAGACGTTCTTGGCAAGGTAATTGCGCGTCGTCTCGAACTCCTCCGCGCTGAGCCCCTCCTCGATCAGCCGCGCCAGCTCGTGGATCGCCAGCTTCAGCGCGAATACCGCGTTCTCAGGCACCACCGGACGGATCCAGACCTCGAACAGCTGCGCGCGACGCCCGAGGTTCGCGTCCGGGAAGAACTGGTACATCCCCCGCGGGAAGGCCTCGATGTAGGCGTAGTTGCCATAATTCAGTCCGCGCACCTCCCGCAGCCGCTGGAACAGGCGCCCCTGCGATGCCCGGTGCTCGCCGAGCCACGCCCGCGCCAGCCACAGCGCCGCGAAGTCCGGGTGCGACCGCGTCACCGGGATCGGGTGCCCGAACGAGATCGCCGTCGACCGAGTCTCCTTCGTGACGATCTCCACTTCCATCCCCGACGGCATCCGCCCCTCGACGGTGGGCGGCGGCGTCTTCGTCCCTTCGGGCAGCACCGCCAGCTCGTCCGCCAGGCGCGCCTCGAACCCCTCGGGCAGGTCGCCCGCGAGGCCGACCGTCAGGTTCGCCCGCGTGAACTGCCCGGCCACGAACACTTTCACGTCGTCCAGCGTGATCGCCGCGATCCCGGACATCGTGCCCAGCGCCGGGTGCGCGTACCGTGTCCCGCGGAAGATGTTCTCCTGCAGCCGCTCCTTCCCGAGCTCCTCCTCGTTGTTCGCGCGCAGGTCCTGCACCAGCTCGTTCGCCTGCTTCTCCTTGATCCGCGCGAAGTCGTCCTCCCGGAAGCCCGGCGTGAGCAGCTGCGGCAGCGCAATCCCGAGGAACCGGTCCAGGTTGTCCCGGTGCGTCACCCCTGTGAACACCGTCATCTCCTTGTCCACCTGGGCATCGAAGCTGCCGGCGATAGGGAAGAGCGCCCGGTTGATCTCGTCGATCCGCATCTTCGTGCTGCCGCCCGAGGCAATCATCTCCGCCGCCAGCTGCGCCAGTCCTTCCTTGCCCGCAGGGTCATGCGCCGAGCCCACGCCGAACAGCAGCTTGAACCGTAGCAACGGCGACGGCGACCGCAGGACCACCGAAGGCAGTGACGCGCCCGCCCGCGCCGTCTCCCGCTCGCCGATCGCCGGGAGCTCCGCGATCCCGGCCGGCAGCTCGCCCTGCGCGAGCGTCGCGAACACCAGGTTCGCGTCCCCCAGGTAGGTCAGCGCGGCCGCGTGCAGGTCCCCCGGCGTGAGCCGCTCGTACACCCGGAACAGCCGGTTGAGCGTGTCGTACTCCCGCGTGAACCGCACGAATCGCGCCAGCGTCGACGCGATCGACTCCGAGTTATCCAGCGTCCGCGCGAACCCGTACCGCGCATTCGACTTCGCCTCGGCGAGACGTTCCGCCGTGACCGGGCGCTGCCGCGCCTCCCGCACTGTCGCGATGATCGCATCCCGCACGTAGGGCGCCTTCGCCGGGTCCTTCACCCGCGCGAACACCGTCGCCAGCCCCGGATCCTCGCTCGACGGGAGATACGGGAAGAGCTGGTCGACCACCTGCTCCTGCTCCACCAGCCGCTGGTACAGGTCCGATGTCTCGCCGAAGAACAGGTCCATCAGGATGTCGAGCGCCGCGTACGCCGGCTCACCGTCGCTGAACGCCGGGCCGTGGAACGCCACCGAGACCCATGGCAACGTCGGTGCCGGCCAGGGCACGTGCGCCACCGCCGGGCCCGCGGCGGGCGGCTCCTGCGGCACCACTGGCGGCGGCACGGTGCCCGGCTGCCAGCTCCCCCAGTACTTCTCCACCAGCGCGACCGTCGCCTCCGGCTCCACGTCCCCCGCGACGATGATGGTCGTGAACTCCGGCCGGTACCACCGGTCGAAGAACGCCAGCGAGTAATCGAACTGGTTCGGCATGTCCTCGATGTCGGCGAGGAAGCCCATCGTCGTGTGCTTGTAGGTGTGCGTGCTGTAGGCGTGGTCCCGCTGCACCTCGATGAGCTTCGTCAGCGGATCGCTCGCGCTCTTGTTGTACTCACCGAGGATCGCGCGCGACTCGGTCTTGAAGTCCTCGTGCGAGTACTTCAACCCCATGAACCGGTCCGCTTCCAGGTCCAGGATCCGCTCCAGGTCTTCCTTCGCGAAGGTGATGTGGTAGTTGGTGTAGTCGTCGGTCGTGTACGCGTTCTGCCGCGCACCCGACTGCGTGATCACTTCCTGGTAGGCGTGCGCCGGGAACCGCTCCGTTCCCCGGAACATCATGTGCTCGAAGAAGTGCGCGAAACCGGACTTGCCCGGCTCCACTTCGTTCCGGGAGCCCGTCTTCACCGGGATCTGGAGCGATACGAGGTTCGGGAACCCGGTCGGGACGACGATCACGCGCAGGCCGTTGGCCAGCGTCCGCTCGGTCGCGCGAAAGGGGAGGATGTCGGATGTGGGCGTCGCGTCGGTGGTCACAGCTGCTCCGCGGCGGGGGATGTTGGGCACAGTCTACGGCCCAAATCCGCAAGCGGACGGAACTATCACGGCCTTCGCGACGTAGTAATGATTGGTGCGTGGAGCAAACGGCCCACCCGCCCGGGCGCACATGCGCCCCGGGCGGGCCCTGTTCTTCCTGGTGGCCTAGCGCATCGCCGTGCCAGTCGCGCTGGCCGTGGCCGTGCCCATCCCGTGGCCGCTCGTCGCCGTCCCGGTGCCCGACATGCCGCCCGAGCCCATGTCCATGCCGCCGCCCTGCTTCACTTCAGCCGTCACGTGGATCTTCCCCGCCTTCTCGAAGACCAGGTCGATCTCGACCTTCTGGCCCACGTCCAGCTTCTTGGTCGGCAGGTCCATCAGCATGATGTGGTAGCCGCCCGGCTTGAGCTCCACGCTCGCATTCGCCGGGATCACCAGCCCGCCCGGGATCTCCTGCATCTTGCTCGTGTTGCCTTCGGTGATCACCTCGTGGATCTGCACCTTCGGCGAAACGTCGGCGGTCGCGCTCACCAGCCGGTCCTGCACGCCCGTGTTCTTGATCATCATGTAGGCCGCCGAAACGTCGTTCGTCGTCGCACGCGCCCACACCCCTGAGATCGTAATCGGGCTTGCGACCTGCGTCGCCGTACCGGTGGTCGTGGTCGCCGCGGTAGACGTGGTCGTCGCCGTCGCCGTGTCCGCCGCGTCGTCGTCATCGTCGTCCCCGCCGCAGGCGGCAGCCACCAGGCTCACGGATACAGCCGTCATCGCCAGCAGCAGCGCTACCCGGCGAGGTGTCCGGAAGTTCATTGTTCCCATCCTTCGTCAATCAGCTTGTTCAGGTCGTGCACCCAGTTCTCGAGCTCGAACCCGTTGGGGAACGCGAGCGGCGCAACGTTGTCTTCGGTGTAGGCCAGCACCAGCGCGGCATGGCTCACGGCGTAGTTGCCGTCGCCCAGGTCCGTGAACGTGGGATGGGCCATGTGCAGCTGGTCGTGCACCGAATTGATCTGTTCTTCGGTGCCGGTCAACCCGATGAACGATGTCGAGAAGTGGTCCAGCCACTTCCGCATCACCTCGGGCGTGTCACGCGCCGGGTCTGCCGTGATGAACACCACGTTCAGCTTCGCCGCGTCTTCCGCGCCCAGCTGCTCCATCGCGTCCGCGACCTCGAGCATGTGCGTCGGGCAGATGTCCGGGCAGTGTGTGTAGCCGATGTAGAGGAGCGTCAGCTCCCCTTCGGTCTCCTTCCGGAGGTCGAACGGGTTGCCGTCCGTGTCCGTCAGGACGATGTCGGGCTTATCGAACGGGGGAGTGACGATGCCTCCGCGAAATCGGTCAGCGGTCGTGGTAGGCGAAGCGGTCGGGTCCGTGGAATCGGACGCGTCGTCATCGCCGGAATTGCAGGCAGCGGCCGAAAGCACCGCGACGGCGCAGAGAGCCGCTGCGAGCGTCTTTCGCAGCATGGGGGTTCTCCTGTATCTGGGAGGCGAAGCGAACGGGCAGGTCAGGCCCCTCGCGGCGGCGGCGTGTCTGGTCCGCGCGCGTCGGCGCCAATGAGGGCGGCCGCGTCCCCGGGCGGTGCAAACGTCCTGATCTCGGCCGTCGCCGTGGCAAAAGCGGCGGCGAGCGTCGCAACCGGCACCGAGATGGTAGGCGGCGAATCCGTACAGCCCTCAGGGTCGCCGTGGCAGTGCGCGTCGTGGTCCCCAGCATGCTGGTGACCATCGCTGCGCTGCGCGAACCCGATGTAGTAATCCGTACCAGGGATGTCCAGCTGCAGCGTCCAGTGGCCCGCATACAGCAGAGACGGCAAGAAGGCAGCCAGCAAGAGCCAACTACCGCGCCGGTGGGCAATTCCCCACCAGTCCATGCGCCAGCGCTGTCGTTCCATCCCCACAACCAGCGTAAGCGAGCCCGCGGGCAGCCGCGAGGGGCCGATCGGCCCTATCTTGCGCGGATTCGCGTATTCCGTACCGTGCCCATACGCTCCCACCGTGCGCGTCCTCATCACTGCCGAAGAAATCGCTTCCTGCGTGCGCGAGCTCGGTGCCCGCATCGCCGACGACTACCGCGATTCGCCCGACCTCGTCCTTGTCGGCGTCCTCCGCGGCTCGTTCTGCTTCCTCGCAGACCTCGCCCGGGCCATTCACGTGCCCCTGCGCGTCGATTGCATCGGCCTGGCCAGCTACGCCGGCGACCGCGCCGGCGCCGTGCGCATCACCTCCGACCTCGTCGAGAACATCGAGGGCGCCGATGTCATCGTCGTCGAAGACATCATCGAGCGCGGCTCCACCCTCGGCGCCGCGCTCGAGCTCCTCGCCGCCCGCCAGCCCGCAAGCCTCGCGGTCTGCTCCATCCTCCGCAAGGACGTCCCCCGCGAGCACGACATCGACGCCCGCTACGTCGGCTTCGAAATCGCCGACGAATTCGTCGTCGGCTACGGGCTGGACTACGCCCAGCGCTTCCGCAACCTGCCCTACATCGGCATCCCCGGCCCCGAAGACCTCGCCGCCCACCCGGGTTGACGCTCCCCCGGCCCGGGACAGACGATCCGCCCGTCCGCCATGGAGGGATCGGCATGCGCCTCGGTATCTCGCTCACCAGCTTCCACGCCACCGATGATGTGCGCGCCGGTGCGCGCTGGATGATCGAACGCGCAGCTGCCGCCCGCGAAGCCGGCCTCGATTCGCTCTTCATCGGCGACCACCACGTGATGCCTGCCCCCTACTACCAGAACACGCCGATGTTGGGCCGCCTCCTCGCCGAATGGGACGAGCGCCCGGCCGGCTGCCTCTTCCTCATGCCGCTCTGGAGCCCCGTCCTCCTCGCCGAACAGGTCGGCACCCTCGCCTCCATCGCCCGCGGCCGCTTCATCATCCAGTGCGCCATCGGCGACGGCCCCGGCCAGTTCGCCGGCATGGGCGTCGACATCAAGAAGCGCCCCTCCATGTTCGAAGAGGGCATCGACATCGTCCGCCGCCTGCTCGCCGGTGAGCGCGTCAGCAGCTCCGGCCGCTACCACATCGAGGGCGCACGGGTGAACCCGCTTCCGCCCGAGCCGGTCGAGTTCTGGGTCGGCGGCTCCGCCGATATCGCGATCGACCGCGCAGCCCGCGTCGGCGATGGCTTCCTCGGCGCCCCGAACGGCACCCCGGAGCGCTGCGCCCACGAGGCCGCCGTCTACCTCGATGCCTGCAAGCGCCACGGCCGCACCCCGACCGCGGTCGCTCTCCGCCGCGATGTCTACGTCGGCGCGACCGCGTCCGAAGCGCGCGCCATCGGCGAGCAGGCCATCGCCCAGGGCTACCGCGGCTTCGAAGCCGGCGCCCTCACCTTCGGCGATGTCGAGGAGGTGGCCGCGCAGTTCACGCAATACGCCGCGATGGGCTACACCGACATCATCGTCCGCCACCTCGTCGACGACCAGGACCTCGTGCTCGGATCGCTCCGCCGGCTGGCCGACGTGCGCCGCCTCATCGCCAGCGCCTGATCGCCCGCGAACCCGGCGACGCCGGTAGAATCCCGCGCCATGGACACCTACGACGCCATCATCAAGAAGCGGGACCGCCGCCACTTCCTCGCCCGGCCCATCCCGGAAGAGACGCTCCGCCGCATCCTCCAGGCCGGCCGCATGGCGGGCAGCTCCAAGAACTCCCAGCCCAACCGCTTCGTCGTCGTCCGCGACCGCGAGCTGCTCGAACGCATGGCGGCGATGGTCCCGGTCGGCAAGTGGCTCTCCACCGCGGCCGCCGCGGTCGTCTTCGTCCAGGAAGGCCGCGCCCACGGCTTCGATGCCGGCCGCGCCGCCCAGAATATGATGCTCACCGCCTTCAACGAGGGCATCGGCTCCTGCCCGGCCCACCTCCCCGAAGCCGCACTCGCACAGATGCTCGGCATCCCCGAAGGCCTCTTCCTCGACCGCGTCATCGGCTTCGGCTACGTCGACCCCGAGCGCGACCGCCCGCCCTCCGCCGTCGCCCGCCAGCGCCTCCCCCTCGAGGACATCGTCCACTACGACCGCTGGTAGCGGTAAGATCCTCGCTGGTCACTGCGCCCCCGCGGCTGCATGGCACTGGAGGCTCGCGATGGACGGAAGACCGAGTCCGGTCCGCTGGGTCACGACACTCGTCGTGGCGCTCATCGGCGTGGTGGGCGTCGGAGCCGGGCTCGCGGTGGGCCTCGCCGCGGGCGACGACGATGGTGGCGACACCGTCGCGCCGACCGGCCAGGCCGGCAGCTCCCTGGTCGACGCCTCCAGCCTGCGCCAGCCGATCCACGAACATGCCGACTTCGCGCTCGTTATTCGCGGCCAGCTCTTCGATTTCGGGCAGCCCCAGTTCCTCTCGACGGAGGAACGCGAACTGAACCCGAACGTCCACATCCACGACCCACGTCACACGGTCATCCACGTCCACCGCGAAGGCACCACCTGGGACGAGTTCTTCCGCTCGTTAGGCTTCGAGCTCAACGACGTGAGCCTCCTCGGCGAAGCCGGCAACGACTCCCTCGCCCTGCCCTCCGGCGAGGTGCTGAAAGCCACCGGCGGCGAGACCTTAAAGTTCATCGTCAACGGTGTCCCGGTCGATGGCATCGCCGGCATGAACATCGGCGCCCTCGACCGCGTCCTCATCAGCTTCGGCCCCGAGTCCCGCGAGGATGTGATCGCGACGCAGTGGCCGCTGGTCACCGACCAGGCGTGCATCCCCCAGGGCCTTTGCAGCGAGCGTGGAAGCGGCGCCGGCGAGCACGGCGAGCCGTGCGACAGCCGCCAGGCCAGCTGCGTCGGGAACTGACCGGCTCGGCTACCGCGTAAGCGGCCCGTACGCCTCGGGCACGCGATCGCGGATCACGTGCGTCCGCGGGGCGCGGTCCTTCCACCGCGAGAACATGCACGAGCCGCTCGCCGCCATCGCCACACCCGTCCCCGCCGGCACCGCCGTCAGCATCGCCCCGTCCGGGTTCGTGACCAGCCCCCCGCCCGGCCACGCAACCGCGCAATACACGCGGTTCTCGTCGGCGCGCGCCCGGGCCACGCGCTCGAGCATCGGGTGCGGTTCGAACGCCGTCCACGCCAGCACGTCCGCCCCGTCGAGCGCGAGCGCCCGCGGCACCTCCGGGACGAAGCCCTCCGCCCCCGCCAGCACGCCCACGTTGCCCACGGGCGTCGGCACCAGGATCGCGTTCGTTTCGCCCAGCGCGAGCCCCTCGCCGTGTGTCGCCTGGTGTAGCGTCACGCCGTCCGCGGTGACCAGCGCCGCGAACTGCCGCGGCCCCGCCCCGTTCGCCGCGATGCCCGCAACAATGCCGCCGCCGTGCTCGCGCGCGGCCCGCTCCAGCACCGCCAGCCCGTCCTCCCAGCCGGCCCCGCCCGGCAGCCCGGCCGCGACCACGAGGTCGACGTCCTGCGCGCGCAGGGCCGCGAATCGCCGGGCCAGTTCGCTCGCGTCGAACGCCCCCTCCCCGGGAACCACCCCCACCCGCCACCCAGCCTCCGCGGGCACAAGCGGCTGCGTCTCCAGCGCCAGGGCCCCGAGCGTCTCCGTCGGCCGCGTGAGCGCGCCGTACAGCGCCGGCCGCCTGGGCACGGGCGTGCCCGCCATCGGCTCCAGGTCGTACACGATCACGGCATCGCGGTCGCTCGGCCCGCACACCCGGCTTACGCCCGCCGGGTCGAACACGCTCGACCGGCCGGCGTAGATGATCGACCCGTCCTCAGGGCCCCACTTGTCGGCGGCCACCACCCAGGCGCCGTTTTCGAACGCGCGCACGGGCATCAGGTACTCGCACTGCGTGGTCGTCAGCTCGCCCGGCGTCCGCCCCCACGAGACCCACGCCGTCAGGTCCACGATGACTTCGGCGCCGTTCACCGCCAGCATCCGCGCGACCTCCGGCTGCCGCCCGTCGGCGCAGATCAGCACGCCGAACCGGCAGAACCCGGCATCGAACACCGGGAACGCGCGCCCGCGCTCGAACCACGTGTTGTCGAAGTGCCAGAGGAAGCTTTTGTCGTACCGGCCAACACGCTCCCCTTCGGGCGAAATGACCACGCCGCTATTCGTGAGCGTCCCGCCGGCGTGCGGCACCGCCATGCCGGCTGCGAGCCAGTAGCCGTACCGCCGCGCCCGCTCCGCGAACATCCCGAGCACCTCCGCGTACGGTCGCACGCCCGGGCGGCTGTACGGATCGGCGTCGCGGACGTAATACGCCGGGTAGGCGCATTCGGGCAGCGCCACGAGCTGCGCCCCGGCCGCGCCGGCTTCGTCCAGCGCCCGGAGCAGGTTCTCCAGGTTCGTTTCGGCATCTTCGAGGTCGTACGCCCGCACCTGGCAGAGCGCGACGCGGAATGGCTGCATGGCTTACTCCTCGTCCAGCACGGCGAACAGCCCGGTCAGGCCGAGCTCGAAGCCAGGCAGCGCGGATGTGGTGAGCACGGCATCCCCGCGCAGCGTCGCGCCGTCATGCTCGCCGTCGAACAGCTCGACCGTGCGCGCCTCCGGGTCGACCAGCCAGCAGGCATCTGTGCCGTTCGCCCGGAAGAAGCGGCACTTGTCGCGCAGCCAGCTCAGGCTCTGCCCCGGCGACCGCACCTCCACGGCGAGCGTGGGCGGCGGCATCGGGCGCGCCCGGCGGTTCACCCCCGCCGCGTAGAAAGACACGTCTGGCAGGTAGAAGCGCTGGTCGCCGGTCGCGGTGAACCCCACGCGCCCTTCGACGCCGGGATGGCCGCCGTGAAGGCGGGCGTACGCATCGAGCGCGGCGAGCACCGCCCGCACCATGTCGCTGTGCATCCAGTCGGGCATCGGCTTTTCGAACACCTCGCCGTTGACGTACTCGAGGTACGGCTTCTCCTCGGGCAGGGCGAGGTATTCCTCAACGCTCAGGCGATGCCGGGTAACCATGCCGCCAGTGTACCGGATCCGCGGCCGCCTACTCCTCGTCCAGCACGGCGAACAGGCCAGTCAGGCCGAGCCCGAAGCCGGGCAGCGCGGCCGCGGTGAGCACCGCATCGCCGCGCAGCGTTGCGCCGTCATGCTCGCCGTCGAACAGCTCGACCGTCCGCGCCTCCGGGTCCACCAGCCGGCAGACGTCGGTGCCGTTCGCCCGGAAGAAGCGGCACTTGTCGCGCAGCCACGTCAGGCTCTGCCCCGGCGACCGCACTTCCACCGCCAGCGTCGGCGGCGGCATCGGCCGGTGGCGGTAATCCCGCCCCGGCGCGAAGTAGAGCAGGTCTGGCAGGTAGAACCGCACATCCTCCCCGGGCGGGAACCCCACCCGCCCTTCGGGCCCCGAGAACCCGCCGCGCGCGCGACGGTACTCGCGCAGCGCGGCGGCCAGTTCAT
Organism: Dehalococcoidia bacterium; assembly: GCA_020850615.1. Taxonomy (GTDB): domain Bacteria; phylum Chloroflexota; class Dehalococcoidia; order Tepidiformales; family Tepidiformaceae; genus JADZEI01. Next base: position 14,566 of record JADZEI010000028.1, read on the forward strand.
CCACGATTGCGGCGTGCATCCAGTCGGGCATCGGCTTTTCGAACACCTCGCCGTTGACGTACTCGAGGTACGGCTTCTCCTCGGGCAGGGCGAGGTATTCCTCAACGCTCAGGCGATGCCGGGTGACCATGCCGCCAGTGTACCGGATCCGCAGCCGCCTACCGGTTCTTCCACACCGGGTCGCGATGCTCGATGAACGACATCACGCCCTCCTTGTGGTCCTCCGTCTTGAACAGCCCATTCAGCACCGCGCTGTGGTCCTTGAGGTGCTCCAGCGGGTCGCGCGTCAGCCCCTGGTAGAGCAGTCGCTTCGACTCCGCCGTCGCCTGCGGCCCGCCCTTGCTCACGCTCGCGGCCAGCGCCATCGCCCGGTCCATCAGCTCCGCGTCCGGCACCACGTCGAGCACGTAGCCGATCTCCTTCGCGCGCTGTGCCGAGATGATCTCGCCCGAATACAGCAGGTGCGCCGCATTCTGGAGCCCAACCACCCGCGCGAGCAGCCACGTCCCCGCGCCCGTGTCCGGCACCAGGCCGCGGTGCACGAACACCCACCCGAACCGCGCCGACTCGCCCGCGATGCGCAGATCGCACTGCAGCGTGAACTCCGCGCCGAGCCCGACGGCCGCGCCGTTGATCGCGCCGATGACCGGCTTCTGGATCGCGGCGAGCGTCCACGGCGCCGGCTGCTGGCTGTTCGCGTACTTCGCGTACCCTTCGACCCGCGCGGTGCTCGGCGCGCCCTGTGCCAGCTGCTGCAGGTCCGTCCCCGCGCTGAACGCGCGCCCCGTGCCGGTCACCACCACCGCGCGCACGTTGTCGTCGCTGCCGATCTGCTTCACCGCGTCCTCGATCAGCGCCAGCATCTCGTACGAGATCGCGTTCAGCTTCTCCGGGCGGTTGAACCGCATGACGGCGACCTTGCCGTCCACGCTGTATTCGAAGTCAGCCATGACGTGCCTCCAGCCGGCCCGCGGGCCGGGAATTCGTGCGCCAAGGATGGCGGATCGCCCGTTACGCGTCGAATGTCCACCGCGTCGCCGCCGCGCCGAACCGCTCCGCCGCCTCGATGAACCCGAACGCGCGCCGAGGCGTCACCGTGAAGACCCCCGCGAGCTGGTCCGCGGTCAGCTCGAAGTCGTACTTCGCCCGGTACGCCGCCAGGAACGCGTCCATCCGCCCCGCCTCGATGCCAGCCACGGCGTCGCCTTCGAGGATGACCGCCTCGTCCGCGCCCTCGATCGCGACCGTGCACGCCGCGTTCGCCGCGAGATTCCGGGCCTTTCGCGACCCCGTGTCGGTGCTGAACACCAGCACGTCTCCCAGCCACACCGCCCAGACCGGCATCACGTGCGGCCGCCCGCCCGCCCCAACGGTCGCGACGAAGTAGTTGCGCGCCCCGGCCAGCCGCTCCTTCGCCCAGGCCCACTCCAGGAGCCCGGCCTCCGCCGGGGCGAGCCCATACCCTGGCATGTGTGGCCGGCTGGCCCGTGGCTGGACCACCGCGTCAGTACCCCTGCGTCTGTTCGAACAGCCGCTTCGGGTTCAGCCGCGTCATCTGGTCGATCGCCGCCTCGCTCACCCCGCGCTCCCGCAGCATGGGCACGATCGTCGTCGGGATGTGCGTCGGGTTCCACTGCGGCAACATCTGCTCGACGATCCCCTCCGGGATCATGTCGATGTGGCACGAGCTGTCGTGCGAGAGCGTGATCCGGTTGGCGTAGCCGCGTTCCACCAGCGCCGTCACCATGTCGGCGCGTTGCGCGTCCGTCCGCGGCGCCTGCAGCCCGATCCGGTCCATGCCACAGTAGCTGCCGTTCTGGATGATCCGGTCCAGGTAGTCGATGTCGCCCGAGTCGTCCGAATGGCCGATCACGGTCCGCCCGAGGTCGACGCCTTCCTCCTTGAACACCCGCTGCTGGTCGAGCCCGGTGCGGTTCGCCGGGTACGTGTGTGTGCAGATCGGCACACCCGTCGCCCGGTGCGCCTTGGCCGACGCCCGTAGCACCCGTTCGTTCATCGGGTGCATCTCCGGTTCAGTCGCGCACTTGATCACGCCCGCGCGCACCCCCGTTGTGCTGATCCCCTCCGTGATGTCCTTGACGAACCGGTCGACCATCGCCTCGTCCGGCCGGTGGTGGAAGTAGAACGGGACCTGGTAGTACAGCCCCGTCGCGACGATGATCTGCATGCCCGAAAGCTGCGCCGCCTCCCGGATGAACGCGGGGTCCCGGCCGAGGTCGATCGGCGTCAGGTCCACCATCGTGTCCACGCCCGATGCCTTCGCCCGCTTCAGCTTCTCCACCGCCGAGGCCATCGTCGCCGCCCGGTCGAACAGCTCCGGGTACTGCTGGTACATCGGCGGCCACATCACCAGCACGTGTTCGTGCATGAGCGTGAACCCGAGCTGCTCCGTGTCCAGCGGTCCCGTCGCCGATTGAATCGTCGCCATCTGTCCCTCCCGTCTGTGAGCGCGCACGATACGCCGCGCCGCCCGGGCCGCCAATGGCGCGTATCAACGCCACCGATGTCCTTGCCACGCTGCGAACCGCCGTTCACCTGCCTTCGTATTAACAGACTGAGGGTTACCGGTGGCGGTGGTACGCTCGTCGAACGGCTGCGAAAGCCACGGAGGCCTATGAGCGTTCTCACGCGCGCCCGCACACGACGCGCCACCCAGCCCGGCCCGCGCCCCGCCGACCCGGAGGCCGCTCGCCTCTATCGCATCGCGCTCCTGGCCGCGATCGTGCTCGGCATCGCCATTCGCGCGTTCCATGTGCTCAACGCAGACTTCCCGCTCAACGATGGCGCCCTCTTCTACGTGATGGTCCGGGACCTCCAGGCGAATAGCTACCAGCTCCCCGCGTTCACCACCTTCAACGACGCGGACATCCCCTTCGGCTACCCGCCGCTCGCCATGTACGTCGCGGCCTTCCTCGATGACATCACGCCCATCGGCCTGCTGACCTGGTTCCGCCTCCTGCCCATGCTCGCGACCTGCGGCACGGTGGCCGCTTTCGCCCTGCTCGCCCGCGACCTCCTGCGTTCCCGGCTCGCTGTCGTCGGCGCGGTCCTCGCCTTCGCCCTCATCCCGCGGACGTTCATCTGGCTGCTCATGGGCGGCGGGCTCACGCGCTCGTTCGGCCTCCTGTTCGCGCTCCTCGCGCTCCACCAGGCCTACCGCCTCTATGCGGCGAAGGACCGCCGCTACCTGCCGGGCGCGATTCTCCTCTCCGCCGCCACCGTCCTCTCGCACGTCGAGACGGGCTGGTTCCTTGCGTTCAGCATCGGCCTCTTCTGGCTCGCGTACGGCCGCCACCGGCACTCGATCGTCAGCTCCGCCGCCCTCGCCGGGGGCACGGTCCTGCTAACCGCTCCCTGGTGGGGCACCGTCCTTTCGTACCACGGCCCCGGGCCGTTCCTCGCCGCCCAGGAGGCCGGCGGCTCTTTCTTCACCGATGCGGGCGTCCGCCGCCACGTCTGGCTCTCGCTCGCGCGTGTCGTCGCCACGAGCGAGCCCTGGTACCCCCTTCTGGGCACCATCGGCTTCGTCGGCGCGGTCATCAGCATCGCCTCGCGGCGCTACGTCCTCGCCGCCTGGTGGGTGGCCGTCGCCGTCTTCGATCCCCGCGCCTACCCCACCCTCGCCTCGGTGCCTGTTGCCCTGCTGGCCGGCGTCGCCGCCCGCGAGGCCATCTTCCCGCTGCTCATCCGCATGGCCCACGGCATCCACGCCCCGCACCTCCACTTCGGCCACGCGGAGCCGCATGCGAACGGCCACACCAACGGCCACGCGAACGGCCACGCGCCGCTCCCCGCTACAGCCGGCGGCCAGCTCGCGTCCGTGGTCCGTTCTCCCGCCGGCGTGCTCGCCGCCGCCTCCCTTGTCTTCATGGTCGCTGGCGCCCTCATCACGAAGGGCGGCCTCGCAGGCGAGGGCGTCTACCTCAACCCCCTGCGCGAAGACGAGCGCGACCTGATGGCATGGGCCGCAGCCGCGACCCCGCCGGATAGTCGCTTCCTCGTGGCTCCACGCAGCTCCTGGGAGACGGACCGCGAATCCGAGTGGTTCCCGCTCCTCGCCAACCGCGTCAGCGTCGCCACCGTCCAGGGCTTCGAATGGATCGACGACGGCGGCTTCGAGGAGCGTCAGGAGCTCTTCTGGGATGCCTACGACTGCGGCTTCAAGACCACCGAATGCCTCGACGAGCTCCTCGAGGACTACCCCGACGCCGGGTTCGACTACATCTGGGTGCCGCGCATCAACGGCGTCCAGTGCTGCGGCACCATGGTCGACTCCCTCGACGACGACCCCAACTACACCCGCGTCCACGACGCGGACGGCGGCACCGTCTGGCGCCGCGAGCCTGAAGCGGACATCGACGCCTCGACGGGGCTGCCCGCGACTCCCCAGGGCGACCATCCGTCGCCCGGCCACCTCGCGCTCCCGGAAGATGAGACGGTCGCCGGCGGCGGCTGAGCCCTACGGCTCCAGCGGGTGCATCACCAGCCCCGTCCCCAGCTTGGGGTGGAAGAACGTCGACTTCTGCGGCATCCGCTCGTTCTTGTCGGCCAGGTCCAGCACCTGTTGCACCGTCACCGGGTTCAACAGGAACGCGACCTCGCCCGCGGCCGCGCGTTTCAGGGCCACCGGCGCGTCATGCTCGTACTCCACCACGCCCAGCCGCAGGTCGTCGTCCGTGATCTCCCACAGCGGCGTCAGGACGCCGTAGCGCAGCAGGTTCGGCGGCGTCCGCACCCAGTCGGCCGAATGCCCGGCCGGTGCCAGGGCTTCGAACACCGACTCGTCCCGCGGCGTGAGGATGTGCGTCGCCCCCGGCGCCAGGTTGATCGCGACGATGCTCGATGGCCGCGATTCCAGCATCCGCAGCAGCTCCTCGGCCCACGCCTCGTGGTCGCCGCTGCCGGCCACCGGCTCGATGCTGAACCGCTCCGCAAGCCGCGCCTCCCAGTCCGCCGGCGCCGCCTTCGGCACCACGCGGTGGATCGCCCGGATGATCAGCCCGGGGTCCGACATCGGTACGATAGCCGACATCGCGAACCGCGCCGGGTGGTCGCGCTCCAGCGCCGGCCGCTCGGCGATGCGCGCGTCCCGGTAGTTCACCGCCGTCTCGTAACGGTGGTGCCCGTCGGCGATGTAGAAGCTCTCCGCCAGCAGTGGCGCCACCTGGCGCATCTCGTACCGGCCCGCCGGCACCACCCAGAGGCGGTGCGTCTCGCCGTCCGCGCTCGTCCCGGTCACGTCCGGTCCCCGCGAGGCGATCGTCTCGTCGATGAACCCGCGGAGCTGCCCCGCCCGGTCCCGCGCGATCATGAACACCGGGCTGAACTGCACCCGCGTCGCTTCGAGCAGCTTCAGCCGGTCCTCCTTCGGCCCCGACATGGTGAACTCGTGGGGCTTCACAGCGCCCTCTTCCCAGGGCTGCGCCTCCACCGCCGCCAGCATCGCCCGCCGCGTGTACGCCTGCCCGTGCAGCTCGAACACCTGCTCGTAGACGTAGAGCATCGGCTCGCCGTCGCGCTGCATCGCGCCGCCCGCTTCCCACGAGCGCAGCAGCTCCGCGACGCGCCCGTAGCGCTCCTCGCCGCCGCTCGCGAGCTCGAGGTGCACCGCGTTGTACGGGCTTCGCGACTCCAGCGCCTGTTGCTGCGCCGCCGAGATCACGTCGTACGGCGGGGCCAGCAGGTCATCGAGCTTGCCCGCCCCGGTCGTGTATCGAAGCCCGCGAAAGGGGAGAAACTGCGGCATCTAGGAGCGCCTCCATGGAAAGTAACCCGGGGACCCGGTTTGTACGAGGCACCGGGCGAACCTAGAATCGAGGCCGCCCCCATGCGCCAGTACTGTGTTTTCTGCAACATCGTCGCCGGGAGAGAACCCGGCACCGTCGTCTACGAAGACGACGACGTGATCGTCATCCAGAACATCCTGCGCTGGGTCCCGGTCATGCTCCTCGCGATGACCAAGGAACACACCACCCAGGACGAGCTCTGGTCCGAACACATCGCCAAAGTCGGCAAGATCGCCCACCAGATCGGCGCGCAGCTCTGCCCCGGCGGCTACCGGCTGCTTTCGAACTTCGGCTACAACGCTATGCAGAGCCAGGAGCACGGCCACCTGCATATCCTCGGCGGCACCTTCCTCGGCCACTACGTCGGCTGACCGCTGAGCGCGTCGCGCTGCTTCTCGAACAGCTGCAGGATGCCCGCGCGGGCCAGGTCCACCAGCTCGTCCATGCCCGCCCGCGTGAACGGCTTCCCCTCCGCCGTGCCCTGCACCTCGACGAACGCATCTTCGCCCGTCATCACCACGTTGAAGTCGACCTCCGCCGTCGAGTCCTCCTCGTAGCACAGGTCCAGCATCGGCACGCCCTTCACGATCCCGACCGAGATCGCCGCGACCGGCGAGAGCAGCGCCGCCGGCGAGACCGCGTTCGCCGTGATCAGCCGGTTGATCGCCTGCGAAAGCACCACGTAGCCGCCCGTGATCGATGCCGTCCGCGTGCCGCCGTCCGCCTGCAGCACGTCGCAGTCGATCGTGATCGTCCGCGGCCCGAGCAGCTCCAGGTTCACCACCCCGCGCAGCGCCCGGCCGATAAGCCGCTGGATCTCCTGCGTCCGCCCGCCGGGGCGCCCGCGCTCCACCTCGCGCTGGCTCCGGGTGTGGGTCGCGCGCGGCAACATGGCGTACTCGCCCGTCACCCAGCCGCTTTGCGTGCCGCGCAGGAACGGCGGCTGTCGGTCCTCGACGCTCGCCGCGCAGAGCACGCGCGTCTTGCCGAACTCGACGATGCAGCTCCCTTCGGCGTAGTCCAGCACGTGGGGCGTGATCTTCACCGGCCGGAGCTGGTCCGGACGGCGTCCGTCGATGCGCAGGGTCACAGGGGCACTCCGTGGGCGGCCATCGTGGCGCCAATAGCAGTGTCCTGAGACTAGCCCGCACCGGCCCGTCGCGCAAAGCGCCGCCCCGGAACCGCGGCATTGCGCCACCCCCGGCGCATCGCCCTCACCGCTCCGACCACACCCGCACCCGCCCATCGCGTATCGTCAGCCGCACCCGCCCGTCCCGGTCGGTCCGGACGAGGCGCGTGCCGCCGAGCGGCGCCAGGGTCTCGTCCGCCGGGTGCCCGTACGTATTCGTCGCCCCCACCGAGATGATCGCGAGCCCCGCGCCCACCGCATCGAAGAACGCCGGGTCGCTCGACTTCGACCCATGGTGCGGCACCTTCAGCACGTCCGCCCGCACGTTCGTGCTCGCCATCAGCTCCCGCTGCCCGCCTGCTTCGATGTCGCCCGCCAGCAGCAGCGACACGCCCTCGTACGTCACGGCGAGCACTACCGAAGCGTCGTTCACCTCCCGTGGTAGGTAGCCCGCCGCCGGCCACAGCACCTCGAACCGCAACCCGTCGACCTCCCACGCGTCGCCCCGCGCGACGGGGACCGGCCGGTGGTCCGCCGTCGCCAGGAACAGTTCGTGAATCGCGCTGTCGTGTGGCGTCCCCGCCGCCAGCACTTCCCCGGCTTCGTACCGTCCGAACAGCTCCGGCAACCCGCCCAGGTGGTCGGACTGCGGGTGGGTCAGGATCACCGTCTCGATCTTGCGCTCCCAGTGCGGCAGCACCGCGCTCAACTCCCGCGCGAGCTCGATGCCGCTCGGCCCGCCGTCGATGAGGACCCGCTCTCCGCCCGGCGTCGTCAGCAGGATCGCGTCGCCCTGGCCCACGTCCAGCACGTCGACCCGCAACGCCCCAGGACCCCGCATCGGTAGCAACGTCAAAGGAAGCGCCACCGCGGCCACCGCGCAGGCCGTTCCCGCCATTGCCGTCCGCCGCACCGTGCGGATGCCCGGCGCGGGCTCCGCCGGTGCCCGTACCGGCGGCAGGAACCGGTACGCCGGCCAGCCCGCCAGGCACAGCGCCGCACAGGCCAGGAGCACGAGCCCGGCGTTCCCCGGCGGCACATCAATCGCCGCCCCGGGCACATCCGCGAGCAGCTCCGCGAACCCGATCACGAACGCCAGGAGGTAGTACGCCCCGAAACCCGTGAACCACCCCGCGGGCTCCCACGCCATGCCCGCGATCGCCGTCAGCGCCGCTGCCCAGAACACCAACATGAACAGCGGCTCAATCACTACGTTCGCGACGACGCCAATCACCGACACCCGCCCGAACGTGTACCAGCTGATGGGCACCGTCGCGAGCGTCGCCGCCAGGGAGAGCGCCGTGGTTTCGAGCACGAGGGACGGCACCGCACCCTCTACCCGTAGCCACGTGACCGCCCGGTCGAGCCCGGCTCGCACCCACGGCCCGAAGACCACCAGCCCCGCCGTCGCTGCCACGCTGAGCTGGAATCCCACGTCCGCAGCCGACGACGGCCGGAACGCGGTCATCGCAATCACAGCAGCCGCCAGCGCGGGCAGTGAGCTGCGCGGCCGCCCGATGGCATAGCCAAGCAGCACCACGCCCGCCATCAGCCCCGCGCGGACCACCGAGAACGAGAACCCGGCGACGCCGATGTAGCCCGCGACCGTCAGCGCTGCCGGCAGCAGCGCCCACCGGTGCGGCACCACCCGGACGAGCACCAGGAACACCACTGCCGATACCAGCGCCACGTTCGCCCCGGAGACGGCCGTGATGTGCGCGAGGCCCGTTGTCCGGAAGTCCTCTGCCACGTCGTCCGGCAACTCGTCGTCCCGCCCGAAGACGATCCCGGCCCCGAGCGACGCCTCCGGCTCCGGCAACGCCCGCTGGAGCGCGTCCTCCAGGCGCAGCCGGAACCGCGTGGCCCACCGCTGCGGCGACCCGCTGCCGTCCCCCGTCTGTTCGAAGCCATACGCGAACGCCGTCGCGACGATGCCCCGCGTGGCGAGGTAGCCGCGGTAGTCGAAGTCCTCGAACACGGGCGGTTCCTCCAGCTCCGCCGTGAACCGGACGCGGTCGCCGGGCAGCAGCTCCGTGTACTGCGGGAACGTCGCGAGCACGGCGCCACCGCTGGCCGCGGTCCGGTCGCCGCTGGTCACGCGCTCCACCTCGACGCGGTGGCGCACGCTCGTCCGGCCCGGGTCCGGCTCCGAGGCGATTCGCCCCGCGACGGTGACCTCCTGCCCGACGAACCGTGCGATATCGGGCGGTGGCCGCTCGTACCACGCCTCGAATCGCACCCCCGCGACCAGCGCCAGCACCGCTGCGACGCCCATCCACGCCGCGACCTTCCGCCCGCGCCACAGCCAGGCCGCAGGCGCCAGGGGCGCAAGCCACGCGGCGGCGATCCACCCGGGCGCGCCCCACACGCCGACCGCCGCCATCGCCAGGAGCCACACGAGCGCAAGCGCGGGGAGAATCATCGCGGCCGGATTGTGGCAGACGCCCGCCACAGTGCGAAGCACCGCTGACATCGCGGCCACGGCCGTGGGGTATACTGCCTCCATGGGAAGCCGCGAAAAGCTCCACTGGCTGCTCGACCAAATCCGGGACGAGGACCTCGACCGGGCAGAGCACGCCCTCGGCGAGCTCCAGCCCGACCCCATGCTGCGGCTCCTCTACACCGCCCCCTACGACGACGAGCCCTACACCGAAGAAGAACGAGCTGTCGTCGAGTCGAGAATCGCTTCCGGCGGGGGGGTGTCACACGAGGTCGTTGTGGCTATCCTCGATGCCCTATGCGAGGAAGCATCTGGGACGGCCAGGCCCTACTCGAGCTCGTCGAGCTAAGTCGCACCGATAGCCGCCAGGCCCGCCGAATCGTCGAGGCCGTCGTGCGGCTGGGCGAGTCGCGGCAGGGTGACTTCAAGAAGCTGCAGGGTTCGTCCGGCCGCTGGCGCCTCCGCGTCGGCAATTGGCGCGTCATCTTTGTGTTCGAAGAAAGCGTAGCCGTCCGCGTGATTCAGCTGGTGCAACGGCGCGACGCTTACGACTAGCCCGTTTGACTCCCTCCCGCTCCCTCCGTAGATTCCGGGACGGCGCAGCCGTTCACGCGGCACGAACCGCCAGGGAGCTCTGATCGCATGGTCTCGCAGCAGCGCGATGCCGCCATCGTCGGCATCCACGAATACCCGCTCCGCAAAGCCCCCGGGATGACACCCCTCCACATCAAGGCCGAGTCCGCCGAGCGCGCGCTCGCAGACGCGGGCCTCAAGTGGAGCGATGTCGACGGACTCTACGACGCCCAGGATGGGCCCGGCATGTCCGGCCTCAGCCTCGCCGAATACTTCGGCTTCAAGCCCAACGTCATCGACACCACCGCCGTCGGCGGCAGCTCCTACGAGTTCCACGCATCGCACGCCAAGCGCGACATCGCCGGCGGACGCTGCAAGGTGGCGCTGCTCACTTACGGTTCCACCGCCCACAGCGACTCCCGCGCCATCGGCACCGGCGGCATGGGCGGCGTCGGCCCCGCCAGCGCGATGTCGAACATGCAGGACCCCTGGGGGATGACGCTCATCTCCAACTACGCGATGGTCGCGCACCGCCACATGCACCAGTACGGCACCACGAGCGAAGACCTCGCCCGCATCGCCGTCGCCACCCGCGCCCACGCCATGCGCAACCCCGAGGCGGTCAAGGCCATGACCGACCTCCTCTACGAGAACATCCGCGAGGTCACGACCGAGGAAGTCGTCAATTCGCGCATGGTCGCCGACCCGCTCCACCTCCTCGATTGCTGCATGGTCAGCGACGGCGGCGGCGCCGTGGTCATCGCCTCCCGCGATGTCGCCCGCGACTGCAAGAAGCCGCCCGTGTGGATCCTCGGCGCCGGCGAGGCCACCAAGTACAGCGAAAACGGTGGCGACCTCACGGTCAGCGCCGGCGCCCAGTCCGCCCCGCGCGCCTTCGGCCAGGCCGATGTCCGCCCCGACGAGATCGATGTTGCGATGATCTACGACTCGTTCACGATCACGGTCATGGTCATGCTCGAAGACCTCGGCTTCTGCAAGAAGGGCGAAGGCGCCGCGTTCGTGCGCGAACATGGCCTCCGCTTCGACAGCCCGACGGGCCCCGCGCTCAACACCGACGGCGGCGGCCTGAGCTCGAATCACCCCGGCATGCGCGGCATCTTCCTGCTGCTCGAAGCCACCCGCCAGCTCCGCGGCGAGTCCACCTCGCAGCGGCAGGGTGCGAAGCTCGCTGTCGCCCACGGAAACGGCGGCATGCTCGCCACCAGCCACACCGGTGGCACCATCATCCTCGCGAGGGACTGACGTGGCACGACCGCAACCGCGATTCCCCGAACCCGATACGCAGCCCTTCTGGGATGCCACCCGCGAACATAAGCTCATGTACCAGGTGGATCCCGCCACGGGCGATGTCATCTTCTACCCGCGCCGGCACTCGCCCTACACGGGCAGCCGCGACCTCGAATGGCGCGAGTCGAAGGGCGAGGGCACGGTCTACACGCACAGCGTTGTCCGCCTGAACCGGCACCCGTCGTTCGCCCAGCTCGGCCCCTACGCCGTCGCGTACGTCGACCTCGACGAAGGGTTCCGGATCATGACGAACATCGTCGGCGTGGAAAACCCCGTGACCGATGTGAAGATCGGCATACGCGTGAAGGTGCGGTGGGAAGACCAGGAGAGCGGCATCGCGCTCCCCATGTTCGAACCCGCGTAGAACGTCCGAAGGGCTCGCCGCCGGGTGAGCCCTTCGCACGTTCCGGACCCGGCCGCCTGTCTCGCGCGGAGAATCCCTAGACGGCGCTCTCCTTGATCGCCCGCAGCGTCCGCTCTTCGAGCCGGTACGCCTCCGCGAGCATCAGGTCGTAGAACGCCGCCGCGAACTCTGCGCCGAACCCGTGCTGGCCCGCCAGCCGGCGGTACTCCCCGCGCACTTCGTTCTCGCGGTCCGGCTGGTGTAACGGCAGCTCCGCGGCGTGCTTGATCATCGCCGCCTCCCGGCAGAGCGCGAACCGCCGCCCGAGCGCCTTCATCAGCTCGCGGTCGACCGCATCGATCTCCGCGCGCAGGTGCACGAGCTGGTCGCTCACTCCGCGACCCCGGCGCCCCACAGGCTCTCGACCTCGACCCCGAACCCCGGCAGCACCGCGCTCTCGAACCTGCCGCCCGGCGTGGGTGCGAGTTCGTACACACCGCGCGCCCCCAGCCGGTAGAACTCCGCGACCCGGCGCTGCGGGTCGAGCAGCCAGTACTCGGGCACGCCGCCCGCCTCGTACTCCAGGTACTTCTCGCCCCGGTCGAGGTTGATGGTGCTCGGGCTCGTGATCTCCACGACCACATCCGCCGGCCCTTCCAGATAGTTCCCCCTGAACCGGTCCGCATGCTCTGGCAACACCACGAGGATGTCCGGCGCCCGCCCCGGCTTGCCGGGCGCGATCCGCATCGTGAATGTCTCGTAGCAAACCTCGGTGCCGCGGTGCGAGAGTTCGTATGCGAGCAGAAGGCGCGCGACGCGCTTGCTCAGCCGCTGGTGCGCCAACGATGGCCCGCTCATGTGGATCACCTCCCCGCACACCCACTCGACCTTGCCCTCGAACTCCGTCGCGAGGAACTCGTCCCAGGTCATCCGCTCAGGTGCGGGAGGCTGTGGTGGTGCGCTCACTACCTGCGTCATGTGCTACCTCGGCTGCCATGATATCAGCCGCCCCCCGGCGCCACTCGCCACGAACCCGCCACCTTCCCCGCGCCTGTGTTGCACGCGCGCGATCCATCCGCTGCCACCCTCCGACCGAGACCCCGATGGAGGTACGCCATGACCGAGCGCCAGACCCGCTACCGCATCCCCCAGCCCGGCGCCGTGCCCGACCCCGAGGCCGAGGACGCTGCCCTCACCGGCGACGTGCCGCCGCCCGCACCGGGTATGGCCGGCGAATCCGCACCGGGCCAGCCGTCGCGCGCCGAGATCTTCGCCATGGACCCCGAGCTCGCCGCGGACGACGTCCACCCCGGGACCCCACCGCTCCCGGTCGGCCCGGCCCGCTGGGACTACGCGGCCGAAGACCCCCACTACACGGCCGACCCCTCCGGCGAGTAGCGCCACTGCAGCGCGCCACCCGCCCGGTCGATTCTCCTGGTATGCGGAGGCTCACCGATGACGAGTGGCTCGCGCGCGTGCGCGCGGGCGTGGCCGATGGCCAGGACTGGGAGACCGCCGTGGGCCGGGCGAGTGACGGCGCGCCCGGAGATCCTCCCGCTCTTGCGTCGGCGGATGCGCCGGGCCAGGCCGAGCAGGCGCAGGCCCGCGTGTACCCCTGCCCCTCCTGCGACCAGCACTGGCCGCTGGAGGTCTACCGCCGCTACGAGCTCGTCACGACCGTCCCGCTGCGCTACTGCACCCGCTGCTACGGGTTCTGGGCCGCCGGCGATGCTCTCGCACGCGGCGTGCGCGACCCCTTCGATGAGCACCACGCATTCTCCGCCGCGGTCGCGCCCACGCGTTGCCGCGCCTGCGGCGGCCACCGGTTCACACCCGAGGGGAAGTGCCGCGGCTGCGAGAAGCCCGCGATACCCTACAACTGCCCCGGTTGCGGCGTCCAGATGGAGCGGTACAAGGACAAGGGCGTGACCGTCGACAGATGCAAGGCCTGCCAGGGCACCTGGTTCGAAACCGGGGAGATCGCCCGGATCTACGGACTCGCGCCTGTCCAGGGTTTGGCCATGTCCCAGGTCGACGAAAACGCCCCGGACAACATCCCGCCGCCCGCGTTCCTCGCACTCAACGTGCTGGCGCGGCTCTTCCTGCCCTGGCTCCCGTTCTAGAAACGGCGCAAGCCTATCGCGATCGGGACCCCAAGGAGCACGGCACCGATGAACCCGCCTACCGGGTCTCCGGTCGCGATCCCAAAGCCCGTCCCAAGGGGCAGGGTGATCGCCAGGCTCACCCACCAGGCGTGCCTGGCGGCCCCGTTCGTCACTACCAGATGCCCAGCATCATCTTCACGTCGTCGCTCGCCATCGTCCGCGGGTCCCACGGCGGGTTCCAGACGATCTGCACGTCGACGTCCCGCACCGACGGCAGCTCCTTTAGCTTCGCGTACGCTTCGCCGCGGATGACCGGCCCCAGCGGGCAGCCCGGGCTCGTGAGGGTCATCGTCACGTACACCGTGCCGTTGTCGTACTGGATGTCGTAGACGAGCCCGAGCTCCACGATGCTCATGTTGATCTCAGGGTCCATCACCTCCGCCAGCTTCGTGCGGAGCTCGTCGTAGGTCGGGATCGCGGTGGCCGCTTCGGTCATGGGGGATTACTCCTTTGCTGGTGAGCCCGCCTGCGCGAGCGCGTCTTCGAGGACTTTCACGCCGAGCAGCGCGCACTTCACGCGGACCGGGAACTTCGCCACGCCCTCCAGCGCTTCCAGGTCCCCGAGGTCCGGCCCCGGCGCCACCGACTCGGTCAGCATCGCCTTGAACTGGCCCGAAATCGCGTGCGCGTCCGCCGTCGAGCGGCCCTTCACCTGCTCGCTCAACATCGAGACGCTCGACTGGCTGATCGAGCATCCCTGCCCGCGGAACCGGATGTCCGCGATCTGCCCGCCGTCCACCCGCAGGTCAATCGCGATCTCGTCGCCGCACACCGGGTTCAGGCCCTCTGCCCGCTGCGTCGCGTCGGGGAGCTCCCCGCGGTTCCGCGGCTTCTTCGCGTGGTCGAGGATGATCTCACGGTAGAGGTCGTCGAACTGCGGCTCAGCTATCGCCATCTGCAAACACCCGCCGGGCGTGCTCGATCGATTCGACGAGCGCGTCCACTTCTTCCGGAAGATTGTAGACGTAGAAGCTGGCCCGGTTCGTTGCGGATACCTGTAGCCGGCGCATCAGCAGCTGCGCGCAGTGGTGCCCCGCCCGGATCGCCACCCCGTGACCGTCCGCGATCGTGCTCATGTCGTGCGGGTGCACGCCATCGACCGCAAAGCTCACCGCACCGCCGCGATGCTCGACGTCCATTGGCCCGTGCAGCGACACCCCCGGGATCCGCAGGAGCGTGTCCATCGCGTACGCCGTGATCGCCTTCTCGTGCTCCCGCACGTTGGCCATCCCCAGCCCGCCGAGGTAATCGATGGCCGCGCCGAACGCGATCACGTCCGCGATGTTCGGCGTGCCCGCCTCGAACTTGTGCGGGACGTCGGCCCAGGTCGAGTGCTCCTGGCGCACCAGCGAGATCATCTCGCCGCCGCCGAGGAACGGGTCCATCTCCTCCAGCAACGAGTGCCGCGCCCACAGGACGCCGACGCCGGTCGGGCCGAGCATCTTGTGCGACGAAAGCGCGAAGAAGTCCACCCCGAGCGCGGCCACGTCCACCGGCAGATGCGGCGCGCTCTGCGCCCCATCCGCCAGCACCAGCGCGCCCGCGCTGTGGGCGATGGCCGCGATATCCGCCACCGGATTGATCGTCCCGAGCACGTTCGAGGCGTGCACCACCGACACCAGCTTCGTCCGCGGGCCCACCAGCTCCCGGAGATGGTCGAGGTCCACCTCGCCGCCCGGCGTGAGCCCGACGTACCGCAACACCGCACCCTTGCGCCGCGCCAGCAGCTGCCAGGGCACGATGTTCGAATGGTGCTCCATCAGCGTGAGCACCACCTCGTCGCCTTCGCCCACGTGCATGTCCGCCCATGCCCGCGCCACGAGGTTGATCGACTCGGTCGCGTTCCGCGTGAACACGATCTCTTCGGGCCGGCCGGCACCGATGTGCGCCGCGACCTTGCCCCGCACCGCCTCGTACTGCTCCGTCGCCTGCTGCGCGAGCGTGTGGATGCCGCGGTGGATATTCGCGTTCGTCGTCTCGTAGTACCGGACGAGCGCGTCGATCACCTGCCGCGGCTTCTGCGTCGTCGCCGCGTTGTCGAGATACACGAGTGGGCGCCCGTTGACCGTCTGCGCGAGGATGGGGAAGTCCTCACGGATCCGGGCGGCGTCGAACATGCCCATGCCGTCCCCCTTCAGCGGCGTCCTCGCCGCGTGAGTTAGATGTCCTCGCCGAGCCCCACGCCGAGCTCGGCCGCCACCTCGTCCCGCAGCGCGGGGTCGGGGATGCGGTCGATCACCTGGCTCAGGAACCCGGCGACCAGCAGCCGTTCGGCCACCGCGTGGGGGAGCGCACGGGCCTCGAGATAGTACAGCTGCTCTTCGTCCACCGGGCCCGCCGTCGCACCGTGGCTCGCCCGGATGATGTTGTTCGTCAGGATCTCGAGCACCGGGTCGCTGTCCGCCTTCGCTGTCTTGCTCAGCAGCAGGTTCCGGTTCTCCTGGTTCGCGTCCGCGTTCCGCGCTTCCAGCCCGACCCGCGTCATCCCGTAGTACACCGACCGCGACGAATCCCGGAGCGCGAACTTGAACAGCAGGTCGCTCCGTGTGTCCGCCGCGATGTGGTCCTGCGTCGTGTAGAAGTCCGCGTGCTGGTTGCCCTTCCCGACGCCCAGCCCGAGCAGCTCGCTCGAAGACCCGCGGCCCACCAGCGACGACTCGATGTGCGACTTCACGACCTGCCCGCCGGTTACCACCGAGAGGCTCACCACCGAGGCGTCCTTCCCGGTAACGGTCCGCTGCTCCGCGAACACGCGGGTGCCGTTGCCCCAGCGGTGCAGCGCCGTGTACCGCACTTCCGAACCCGGGCCCGGCAGGATCTCCACCGCCGGCAGCACGACGATGTCGCCATCCGCCGACCGGTACTCTTCGATCACGCTGACCCGGCTGTTCGCCTCGGTCACGATCAGCGTGTGCGGCGCAGCCAGCTGCTTCTCCGCCGTCAACGTCCGCACAATCCGCACCGGCTCGCCGATCTCCGCGTCCTTCGTCGCGTGCACCAGGAGCCCGCCGCGCTCGAAGGCGTAGTGCAGCGCCGTCAGCCGGTTGCTCCCGGGCGCCACCGCCGTGCCCAGCCGCGCATCGATGATCGCCTGGGTCCGCGCGTCGCCGTTCCGCTCGAACGGCACCACGTCGAGGCCCTGCGCCCGGATCTCGACCGAGACCGTCTCGCCGTCCACCTGCCGCACGACACCGGCGTACGCGCCGTCGATCGCCGGCACCTCGGCGCCGCTACCGCCACTCACCGGCCGGTACTCGTCGAGCGCGAACCCGCGGATGTCCAGGTACTTCCACGGCCGCTCGCTCGGCGTCGGGACCCCGAGCTCGGACGCGAGTTGCGCCGCCCGGGCGCGCAACTCCGCCACCTTCGGGCTATCGTGCGCCGCTTCTCCCAGGGCGCGGCTCGCGGCCGCGTCGAGCGCGGTGTTCGCCGTCACAGCTGTGCTCATTCACCATCTCCACCGGCCACCCCGAACAGGGGCAGCCGCATCACATCGTCGTCGTCGCCGGTCAGCCTCGGCCTACCCGACCGCGCCTTCCATCTGCATCTCGATCAGGCGGTTCAGCTCGACGGCGTACTCCATCGGCAGCTCCTTCACGATCGGCTCGACGAAGCCGTTCACGATCATCTTCGCCGCCGCTTCCTCGCTCAGCCCGCGGCTCATCAGGTAGAACAGCTGGTCCTCGCCGAGCTTCGAAACGTATGCCTCGTGCTGGATGTGCACGTCTGGCGCGTCCACTTCCATCGTCGGGTACGTGTCCGACCGCGATGTCTCGTCGATCAGCAGCGCATCGCACCGCACGTTCGACTTCACGCCCTCGCAGCCCTCGTACACCTTCAACAGGCCGCGATAGCTCGTCCGCCCACCGTCCTTGCTCAGCGACTTTGAGATGATCGTCGAGGTCGTGTTCGAAGCCGCGTGCACGATCTTGCCGCCCGCGTCCTGGTGCTGCCCTTCGCCCGCGAACGCTAGCGAGAGGATCTCGCCGTGCGCCCCCGGCTCCATCAGGTACACCGACGGGTACTTCATCGTCAGCTTGGAACCGAGGTTGCCGTCGACCCACTCCATGACCGCGTCCTGGTAGGCCACTGCCCGCTTCGTCACGAGGTTGTAGACGTTGTTCGACCAGTTCTGGATCGTCGTGTAGCGGACGCGCGCGCCCTTCTTGATCACGATCTCGACCACCGCGCTATGCAGCGAGTCCGAGCTGTACACCGGCGCCGTGCAGCCCTCGACGTAGTGCACCTGGCTGCCTTCGTCCGCGATGATCAGCGTGCGCTCGAACTGGCCCATGTTCTGCGTGTTGATCCGGAAGTACGCCTGCAGCGGGATGTCCACCTTCACGCCCTTCGGCACATAGATGAACGAACCACCGGACCACACCGCGCTGTTCAGCGCCGCGAAGCGGTTGTCCCCGGGCGGCACCACCGTCCCGAAGTGCTCCTTGAAGATGTCCTCGTGCTCCTTGAGGCCCTGGTCCGTGCCGACGAAGATGACGCCGAGCTTCTCCAGGTCCTCCCGGATGTTGTGGTACACCACTTCCGAGTCGTACTGCGCGCCCACGCCCGCAAGGTACTTCTTCTCCGCCTCCGGGATGCCGAGCCGGTCGAACGTGTTCTTGATGTACTCCGGCACGTCCTCCCACGAGCGCTCGTCCCGGTCGGTCGCGCGCACGTAGTAGTGGATGTCGTCGAAGTCGATCTCGTTGAGCTGCTCGCTGCCCCACGGCGGGTCCTTCCGCTCGCGGAACAGGTCCAGCGAGCGATGCCGGAATGCGCGCATCCAGTCGGGCTCGCCCTTCATGCTCGACATCACGTCGATGAGCTCGTGGTTGATGCCCTTGTTCGCCTTGAAGAGCGCTTCCGCGTCGTCGTGGAAGCCCCACTTGTAGCCGTCTTCGCGGATCAGTTCCGCTGGTGTGGTCATGCTGTCCCTCCCTGGGTCAGGCTGTCGCCAGTGCGGCTTCGATTTCGTCGTAGCCCGTCTCTTCGAGCTCGAGCGCCAGCTCCGGCCCGCCCGACCGCGCAATCCGTCCATCGATGAGCACGTGGACGAACTGTGGCTTGATGTAGTTCAGCAGGCGCTGGTAGTGCGTGATCAGCAGCAGCCCCATCTCCGGGTTCATCAGCGCGTTCACGCCTTCCGCCACCGTCCGCAGCGCGTCGATGTCCAGGCCCGAGTCCGTCTCGTCCAGCACCGCCATCGACGGCTGGAGCATCGCCATCTGGAGCATCTCGGCCCGCTTCTTCTCGCCGCCCGAGAAGCCGTCGTTCACATAACGCCGGGCGAACTCCTGGTCCATCTTCAGCAGGTCCATCTTGCTGAAGAGCAGCTCGCGGAACTCGCGGATCGGCACATCGCCGCCGCGCCGCGCGTTCACCGCCTGGCGCAGGAAGTTCACCATCGTCACCCCGGGGATAGCCACCGGATACTGGAACGCCAGGAACAGCCCAAGCCGCGCACGCTCGTCCGGCGCCATGTCGTTCAACGGCGTGCCCTTGAACAGGATCTCCCCGCCCGTCACGTCATACCGCGGGCTGCCCATCAACACGTTCGCCAGCGTGCTCTTGCCCGAACCGTTCGGGCCCATGATCGCATGCACTTCGCCGGCATTGATCGACAGTGAAAGGCCCTTCAGGATCTCCTTGCCGTCGATGTTGGCGTGCAGGTCGCGGATTTCCAACAGCGGTGCGCTGGTCATACGGTTCGTTTCTCCTAGTTCACGTCAATTGTGTCGTTGGGTGCGCGGTCCGTGCGCACGATGTACTCGCATACCGGCGCCCCATCGACGATCCGGTGGACTTGTTCAACGTCTTGCCCGAGCAACAGCTCGATCGCCTTGCGGTCGCTTTCGCAGGGCAGGTTCGAAATCTCGGCCGCCTTCCGGTAGGGGCAGCAGCCGTTCACCAGGTGGATCGCCTCCCCCTCCCGGTGCCACCGCTCCAGGATCCCCTCCTGGCGCAGGCTCTCGGTCACCTGGATGACGCGCAGCTCCGGCGGGATGTCGGCCAGCTCGTGGCGGTGCTTCGACGCGACTGATTCCGCCATCCGACCCGAAACCTCGGCCACCACGTCCTGCCGCTCCGAAAGACCCTCGAGCATCCGCTCCAGGAGCCCCGTGTAGCCCGTGGCGCCCATCGCCCGCTCCGTGGGGTAATAGGCGTGGAACGGCCGCCCGGTGTGCTGCCGTACGCTCCGCACGTCCACCAGACCATCGGCGCGAAGGTTGTCGAGGTGCCGCCGGACCGCCGCCGCGGTTATCCCCAGCTCCTCTGCCAGCTCTTCGACGCGCACTTCGCGCCGTTCTACGATGAGCTCAAGCACGCGGTCACGAGTCCCTTGCATGCCGTCTATGGTACCTGCCGGGAAGCCGCTTATTCAACGTTTCTCAACATTGATGTTGAAAAAGTCCCTCAATGCCAGCTATCGGCGCTCTCGATGCCGCCCGCCAGCCGCGACCGCGGGCCGCGCCGCTACCGCCGCCGGCGGAACAACCGGAGATGCCTCCCGCCCGGGCGACACTTCCGGGTGCCGCAGCGCCCGGATGAACTCCGCCCCGAGCAGCAGGATCGACGCGTTGATGAACATCCAGAACAGGAAACCCAACGCCGTCCCGAACCCGGCGTAGATCGCCGTGTCGCTTTCGAAGGGCAGGTTCGCCAGCACGTACGCGTAGCCGTTCTTCGCCACCTCGAACATCAGCGTCGCCGCCGCTGCGCCGGTCAGCGCCTCCGGCCAGCGCGGGCGCACGCTCGGCACGTAGCGGTACAGCAGCGCGAACATCGCGTACGAAACCAGCGCCGGCAACACGTAGCCCGTGACCCGCAGGGCCGCGTTCTCGTGCGGCTTGAACGGCCCCAGCTCGGCGAGCCGGTCCACCACCTGCTGCACCGACGCCGTGAGCAACAGCGAGATGAGGATGAGCACACCAAGGCTCGGGATCAGCCCCAGGTCCACCACCTTGCCGCGCCAGTACGGGCGCCGTTGCTGGCGGTGGCTCGCCGCGTTCAGCCCCCGCCGTACCGCCGCGAAAATCCCGCTCGCCGACCACACCAGCGCAATCGCACCGAACCCGAGGCTCGCCAGGCTCACCTGCTGCGCCCGCCGCACGATCTCGTCGACGCTCTCCCGCACCGAGGCCGATTCCTCCAGCGGCACCTGGTCGAACACGAACTCGACGATCCGGTCGCGGTCCACCACCAGCCCGAACACGGACAGCACGATCAGCGCGAGCGGGACGACCGAGAAGATCGCGTAGTACGCGATCGCCGCGGCATACGTGCCGCAGCTGTCCTCCATGTAGAGGCCGATCGTCCGGGCGAGCACGCCAGCCGGCTTACGCACCGCCGGCGGCGTCTGCCCCCACAGCTCCCGCAATCGGCGCGGCATGCGCACTCTCTTCCGTCGCCGAGCCTTCGGCAACTTCCAGCATCATCCGCAGATAATCGTGCAGATACCGGGTGATGAGGAAGTGGTCGCGCACATGTTCGCGCCCCCGTTCGCCCATCCGGTTGCGCAGGTCCCGGTCGCGCAGCAGCTCCGCCAGCCGTTGCGCGCACTGCTGCGACGAGTCCACCAGGTAGCCACACTCGCCCTCGAGGATCTGCAGCGGGATGCCGCCGACGTTCCCGCCCACCACCGGCCGCCCCTTCCAGAGCGCCTCCGACACCGTCAGCCCGAACCCTTCCCGCGTCGACTTCTGGATGACCACGTCCGATGCGTGCTGGAACGCGTTCACCTCCGCGTTTCCCACGCCGTTCATGTTCGTCAGGATCTTGATGTCCCAGTCCTCGCCGGCCCGGCGGATGACCTTTTCGTACCACTCCCAGCCTTCGGGGTCGTCGCTCGCCATCGACCCCACGAGGATGAGCTGCACGTCCGGGAACTCCGCCTTCACCTCGCGGTAGGCCGAGATGACCCCCAGCGGGTCCTTCCACGGGTCGAACCGCGAGACCTGCGTCAGGATCGGCCGGCTCGGGTCCACGCCGAACCGGTCGAGCACCGCCTTGACCTGCATCTCGCTGCACGGCTCGTTTTTGTGACTCAGTGGGTCAATGGCCGGCGGCGCGATCTTCAGGTGCCGCTCCGGCACGCCCTGCCGCACGTACTGACGCATCGTCCAGATGCTCCCGTCGTACTCCTCCACGAACGGCCGCAGCATCTCCCAGGCCTGCTGCTGAGCGTCCGTCAAGTCGATGTGGCAGCGCCAGATGAAGTGCCCCTGCGGGTTCCGCCCCGAATCGCGCAGGATATACAGCAGCGGCGCCGGCTGCGGGTCGTGGACAATCACAAAGTCGTAATCCGACCAGTTCTCCGCGTTCAGCTTGTTCTGGTTCACCCAGATGTCCCGGTCCTGCGGCCGCCACGGGTGGTTCTTCCCCTGCAGCGCGTTGTGCATCGCTTTCGTCACGGTGAAGAACTCGTCGCTCCCCGTGAGCACCTTCCAGTCGCACTGCAGCCCCAGGTCCCGCATCAGCGGCACCATGCTCGTGAGGATCTCCGCGACACCGCCGCCATACGCCGTCGCGTTGATGTGCAGCACGCGCGCGCCGGCCAGCTTCGCCGCGTCTTCGCGGATAGCCTCGATCACGCCTTCGCGTACCGACTCGCGATACCGCTCCAGCTCACGCGGCGCAACGCCGACGGTGGTCAACATGTGGCAAACCTCGTTTCCGTTCTCCCACCAGCGTAGCCATCCCCGCCACTGACCGCCTCAGTTACCGCCCTGCCCGGCGGCGAACGTAGCGAACTTGCAACCCGCTGCCGCCGCGATCGCCGCGTCCCACTGCGGCCCCACCACATCCCACCCGTACCCTGCCGCGGCCGTCCGGAAGGGCTCCGCCCCCGGTCGTGGCCCCTCCACCAGCGCCCGCAACTTCGCCCGGAAGTCCGGCTCAGAGTCGAACAGGCACATGTCGTGCAGCGCCGCGGGAACGAGCGCCGGGTAGTTCAGCGCTCGCGGTGCCAGCGGCACGCACCCCGCGTGCATCGCCTCCACCATCCCGACGCCGAAGAACTCATGGCGCGCCGTGCTCACGACGATGTCGGCGCCAGCGAGCAGCTCCAGGTACCGCTCGCGCGTGGGCGCCATCCCCGCGTGTACTACCCGTGCCCCGAGCTCTGCCGGCAGCTCCACCAGCGCCGGGTGCGGGTTGGGCCCCGGGTCCCCGAGCAGCATCACCTCGAACGGCACCCCATCCTCGGCCAGCCACCGCAACGTCCGCGCGAACAGGTCCGGCGACTTGTCGAACTCCCAGCGCGATGTCCACGCGATCACTGGCACCGCCTCCGCCGCGCGCGTGGGCCGCTCCGGCTCCGGCAGGTCCAGGCCCACCGGCAGCACCGCGCTCTTCGCCGCGATCGCATCGATCGTCCCCGGCACGAGCCAGTTGTTCGGCTCCTCTGCCAGAGTCCGCAGCGCCCCGAGGAACTCCTGGAGGTGGAACGCCGAATTGAACGCCACCGCGTCCGCGACCAGCGCCGAGTGGTAGTTGATCGCCCCGAACCAGGAGTTCAGCTTTGTCCCGCGGATGCGCGGATAGGTGAACTGGTTCTCGTGGAAGTACACCATCACCGGTGTCCCGGCGAACCGCCCGCGCGTCAGCGCCAGGAACAGCGGCACGTCCAGCATGTCAGTCGCGATCACCAGGTCGAACGGCCCGTCGAGCCCAGCCGCCTCGCCCGCCATCTCGATCGCCCCTCGCCGCATCCGCCGCCGCCACTCGCCCTCCGGCAGCGTCAGCAGCACCACTTCGTGGCGCGACGCCCGCACCAGCCCGTCCGTGAACGCGCGGTGGCTCCCGCCGTAGAACGGTTCGACGAACAACACGCGGGCCATGGGGAGGAAGATACGCCGGGCGCGCCGCCGCCGGCCTAGAGGTGGCCCAGCTCCGCCAGCCGGTCAAGCGCCTCGTGCAGCTCCCGGTCGGCGTCATCGATCGCCTTGTACTGGCTCACC
This sequence comes from Dehalococcoidia bacterium, assembly GCA_020850615.1. GTDB lineage: Bacteria > Chloroflexota > Dehalococcoidia > Tepidiformales > Tepidiformaceae > JADZEI01. The sequence goes on from JADZEI010000028.1 coordinate 38,290, forward strand.
AGGTGCCCGCCCCATTTCTCCACCAGGTACCAGTCATCGTCGATGATGAAGTCCGGCCGTGGCTCCACGCGCGGGTCCTTGTCGAAGCACCCGTCGACCAGCTCGACCAGCCCGTGCAGCTCCACCACGCGTTCCACGTACTGCTGTCCGCCCGCCGACCACACGAACACGCCGTGCCCGGCTTCGCGCAGCCGCCGCATCGCATCGTGCGCACCCGGCCGGAGCGCGTTGAACTCCGCCGTCGGCAGCACCAGCGTGTGGTCCACGTCGAAGAAGATGTTCACGCCCTACGCCTCCGCGACGTCCAGGCCCCACACCGGCCGGAAGCGCCACGTGCGGATGCCCTTCACCTTGATCCCGTGCTTCTTCAGGAGCGCCCGCGTCTCCGGCACGCACCCGGAGGGCACGTACAGGTAGAGGTCCCCGCACTTCGAATACGGCAGCCACTGCTCGACCGCCGACTCGTCGTTGATGCTGTCCGCCGTCTCGACCTCGGCCATCATCTTCAGCCAGACGCCCGGCCGCCGCACGACGACGATGTCCGGGTAGAGCGGCTTCCCGTTGTGCTCGCCCACGCTCATCCGCGGCGTTGGCTCATTGACCAACGTCTCGAGGTCGGCGAACTCGTCGTTCGGGAACGGGAACTTCACTTTCGCGATTTCGGCTACCGTGCCGAGATGTCGCTGGTCACGCAGGTACTTCAGGACCACGCCGTACCTCACCGGTGCGCATTTTGGCTGCTCGCAAATCCTACCCGAACCGCGCCCAACCGGCGAACAGAAGGGGCGCCGTAGCGCCCCCTCCGCGTCGATTCCCTCGTGCCGGCCCTGACTCAGGGCCCGGCGACGGCGACGGCCGGCTTCACCAGCGGCCGGAACTGCTCGAAGTTCGCGCGGAACTGCGCTGCCAGGTTGGCGTAGGCGGCATCGTAGGCGGACGTATCGGCCCAGAGCTCCCGCGGCGTCAGTAGCTTCCCGTCCACGCCCGGGCAGGTCTCCGGCACCTCGAAGCCCATCACCGCGTCCTTCCGGAACGTCGTCCCCCCGAACCCGTCGTTCAGGATCGCGCGGACCATCTTCCGCGTCTCCTGGATCGCGATCCGGCTGCCGACACCGTACGGCCCGCCGATCCAGCCCGTGTTGATCAGCCACGTCTTCGCGCCCGTCATGTTGAGCCGCTGCTCCAGCAGCTCCGCGTACACGGTCGGGTTCAGGGCCATGAACGGCGCGCCGTAGCACGGGCTGAACGTCGCCTTCGGCTCCTTCAGGCCCACTTCCGTGCCCGCCAGCTTCGAGGTGTAGCCGCTCAGGAAGTGGTAGAGCGACTGCTCCGTGCTCAGCTTCGCGATCGGTGGCAGAACCCCGAACGCGTCCGCGGTCAGCAGGATCACGTGGGTGGGGTGCGGCGCCACCTGCTGCTCGTATACGTGCGCCAGCGAGCTCAGCGGGTAGCTGCCCCGCGTGTTCTCCGTCAGCGAGTCATCGTCCAGGTCCACCTGCCGCGAATGCTCGTCGAAGATCACGTTCTCGAGGATCGTCCCGAACAGCTCGGTCGTCTCGAAGATGTCCGGCTCCGCTTCCTTCGAAAGTTTAATCACCTTCGCGTAGCAGCCGCCCTCGATGTTGAACACGCCCTCGCTCGTCCACGCGTGCTCGTCGTCGCCGATCAGCAGCCGCTCCGGGTCCGTGCTCAGCGTCGTCTTGCCCGTGCCCGAAAGCCCGAAGAACAGCGCCGTCTTGCCCGTCCGCGGGTCGACGTTCGCCGAGGAATGCAGCGATAGGATCCCTTCGAGCGGGAGGTAGTAGTTCATCGCCGTGAAGACGGCCTTCTTCATCTCGCCCGCATAGGCCGTGCCGGCGATGGCGATCACGCCCTCGTCCATGTTCAGCGCGACAACAGCGTCGCTGTTCACGCCGTCGCCGTCGCCTTCGAGGCCGAGGAAGGGCGCGTGCAGGATCGTGATGTCCGGCTCTTCGCCCGGCTTCAGCGGCGTCGAGGGGATGAACATCGTCCGCGCGAACAGCGCGTGGTACGCGTTCTCCGTGATCACCCGCACCTTGCGCTGGTGGTTCGGGTCCTGCGCCACCACGCAGTCCTGGACGAACAGCTCCTTGTCCTGCAGGTACCGCACGATCTTCGCCTTCACGTGTTCGTACGTGTCGACGCTCATCGACTGGTTGTGCTGCCCCCACCAGACGTGCTCGGAGATCTCCGGCGTCTTCACGAGGAACTTGTCGTTCGGGCTCCGGCCCGTGCGCGCGCCGCTGCGGACCGCGAACGTGCCACCCTCGAGGAGCTTCCCTTCCCCTCGCCGGACGGCAAATTCATACAGGACCGGGGACGAGAGATTCCGATGCACCGTACCCGCGCTGGCGATGATCATTTCGCTTACGTTATGCGGGGCTTCGGATATTGCCATCTACTGTTACCCTCACCTGCCCGTGACCGGGAAAATTCGCCCTAGCGTAACGCGCCTATAGCCGAACTGTGAATAGACGCACCCGAGCTATAGCCGCAAATGATACGCGCATTGCCCTAACGATCGCGACCCTCCAATCCCATCCGGGAAGAGCCACGTCCGCGCTATCGCTGCGCCCGGCGTGGATAGCCTCGGCCCATGACTCCTGCCGCCGCGTAGCTCGCCTGAAAACCACGAAGGGGAGCCAACTGGCTCCCCTTCGGTTCTCCGCACTCCCGGCGGCGGTTACTCGACCACGACGAGCGTGTCGCCTTCCGTCACCTTCGCGCCTTCCGCGACCGCCACTTCCGTGACGGTGCCCTCGGCCGGCGACTTGATCTCGTTCTCCATTTTCATCGCTTCGAGGATCAGAAGGACGTCGCCCGCCTTCACCGCGTCGCCCGGCTTCACCCGCACGCTGAGGATCCTGCCCGCGATCTGCGCCCGGATGGCGCCCTTCGCGGCCGCCCGCTGGGCGCCACCACCACCAGCCGCCTTCTGAGGACGCGGCGCCGGCCCGCCCAGGCGCCCGTCGATCTCGACCGTGAACGGCCGGTAGTCCACCGCCACCTGCATGCCGCTTTCGCGCTGGTCCGCCGGCGGCAGCTGCACGCGGTAGGCCACGCCACCCGAGTTCACCGTCATGTACGCCCCATCGTTGCGCACCGTCACCGGGAACTCCTTGCCGTCGACCACCACGGTGTCGCCGCGTACCTCGACCTCGTAGGCGCGCCCGCCAATCGTCACTTTCGCCATCGTCTCGTCTCCCTACCGCAGTTGCCGCAGCCGGCCGAAGTCCCGCCAGGCCCCGCCGCTATTCCCCGCCGCCGCGGGCGCCGCTGCCGGTGCCGCAGCTGCGGCCGGGCGCCGTTCGCCGATCGCCAGCGCGCCGACGACCGCCGCCACGAGCTCCCGCTCGGGCCCGCCGCCTTCGTTCCGCCACTGGAGGAACTCCTTCGCCGGCTGGGGGAACATCACGTAGCTGAGGACGTCGTCGATGTCCTTCGCGAGCTCGCCGGCCTCGGCGGTCGCCGCCTCCATCTCCGGGGCCAGGTCGTCCGCCGGCCGGTGGTCGATCGGCTTCTCGTCGCCGAGGATCGCCTGCAGGATCTCCGGCGCGATCGGCTGGGCCGTCTTGCCGTACATGCCCTTCGCCAGGTTCTTCGTCTCGCGCGTCACGCTCCCGTACCGCTTGCCGGTCAGCACGTTCAGCACCGCCTGTGTCCCGACGATCTGCGAGCTCGGCGTGACCAGCGGCGGGTAGCCCAGGTCCTCGCGCACCTTCGCGTTCTCGTCGAGCACGTTGTTCAGCTTCGCCTCGGCGCCCTGCTCGCGCAGCTGCCCCACCAGGTTCGAAATCATCCCGCCCGGAACCTGGTGCTGGAGCACGCCCGCGTCGATCCCGAGCAGCCCGCTCTCGAACTTCCAGTACTTCCGCCGCACGTCCTTGAAGTACGCCGCAAGATCCCCGAGCTTCTTCAGGTCGAGCCCCGTCGCGCGCTCCGGGTACTCCGCCAACGCGGCGACCAGCGTCTCCGTCGCCGGCTGGCTCGTGCCCCCCGCGAGCGAGCTGATCGCGCAGTCGATCACGTCCGCCCCCGCAGCCGTGCCCTCGAGGTACGCCATCTCTGAATAGCCGGAGGTGTCGTGGCAGTGCATCTGCAGCAGCATGCCCGGGTGGTCCGCCTTGATCCGCGAGACCAGCGCCTTCGCCATGCCCGGGCTGAGGATGCCCGCCATGTCCTTGATGCAGAGCGAGTCCGCGCCCATCTCCACCATCTGCGTCGCCATCTCCGCGAACGCTTCGACGGTGTGCACCGGGCTCGTCGTGTAGCAGAGCGCACCCTGCACGTGCCCGCCGGCCTTCTTCACTGCCCGGAACGGCACCTCCAGGTTCCGCACGTCGTTCAGCGCGTCGAAAACCCGGAAGATGTCCATCCCGTTCTGGACCGACCGGTCGGCGAACGCGAAGAGCACGTCGTCCGCGTAGTGGCGGTAGCCCACTGCGTTCTGCCCGCGGAGCAGCATCTGCGTCGGCGTCTTCTTCAGCCGCTTCTTGATCTCGCGCAGCCGCTCCCAGGGGTCTTCTTTCAGGAACCGCATCGCTGTGTCGAACGTCGCGCCGCCCCAGCACTCGATGCTGTGGTAGCCCATTTCGTCCATGGCTTCGAGCGCCGGGATCATGTCCTCCGTGCGCATGCGTGTCGCAAGCAGCGACTGATGGCCATCCCTGATGGCCGTCTCCATGATGCGGACTTTCGTCATCCTGCAGGCCTTGTGGAAACGAGGATCCGGCAGAGCCGGGCGCCCTCAACGCTACCACGCGGCCCCCGTGGGGGCGAACCTCCTACCGCGACACGCCCACCGGCTCTCCGCCGATCAGCTCCATCAGCGTATCCACCTGCGCTATCAGCTTCGTGAAATCGGCCGGCGAATCGTCCGACACCACCGGAGCGTCCGGTACGACATAACCCGGCAACACGCCGTGCGCCGTGCAATACCGGTCGGCCGCGGCTACCACGCCCGCGAGGCTCGCGTCCGGCTCGCCCGCCGCATGGTGCGCCCCGATCGCTTCCCGAATGCCGTCCGGCAGGTTCCACCGCTCCGCGAGCAATCCGCCGATCTCCGCGTGGTCGTACCCCAGGAGCTCCTGCTCCACCGTGTCGAACGGCTCCTCCCGCCGCATCGCCTCCGCGATCGCCTGGTCCACGCCCGCCGGGTCCGCGAAGTAGATCGCCAGCCGCCCGATGTTGTGCAGGATGCCCGCCGTGAACGCGCTCGGCACGTCCAGCCGGTGCGTCTTCGCCGCCAGCTCGCTCGCCTTGAACGCCACCGCGATCGAGTGCCGCCAGAATGCCGAGATCCGGAAGAGCGCGTTCAGCGCGTCCGGCGCATACGTCCCCGCGATCGCGCTGCTCATCGCGATGTTCCGCGCCTGCACGAAGCCCAGCACCACCAGTGACTCCTGGACCGAGGTCACCTCCCGCGCGCGCCGGTACGCCGCCGAGTTCGCCACCCGCAGCATCGTCGCGCTCAGGCCCGGGTCAGCCGAGACGATCAGCGCCAGGTCCCCCGCCGACGACTTCGGGTCCTGCGCCACCTGCATCACGCGGAGCGCCACCGCCGGGAGTGGGGGCAGCGATGCCACCGCCTTGAGCACATCTTCGCGGGACTTCCGCGGGGTCGGTCGCGTCTCGATCGTCATGCTGCGCCTCGTGATCGTCGTATCACTCTCCAGCTTCGCCATGCGCATCCGGCGACGGCAGTAGGGTTTCCCCCGCTTTGCGTCTCTAGAACACCTCTGGACACCAGGTTGCCACCGGCCACCGGAACATCGCGTCTACCCGCTGCACCGTTTCCGGCGTCGCCACCCGCGCGCGGCCCGTCGCCACGAACGGCTGCAGCGAGAACGACCCCATGTACAGCGCGCCCAGCTCCGCCACGCCGAGGCGCACGTCCGGCTCCTCGCTCGTTGGCACGCAGAGCGCGCCGCCCTTGTCCGCCTCCAGCGCGAACCGCCCGCTCGCCGCGCCCAGGAACGGGTCGGCCACCTCGAACACCAGCCGGTCCGCCGCGGAATACCGCCGCGCCGAGAGCGCCCGCGGCACGTTCAGCACCCGGATCCAGAGCGCGTCGTGGTACCTCCGCGTCAGCCGGCGCGGGTCCTCCAGCATGAAGTAGAGCGGCTCCTCCGGGCTCCGTTCGGGCGCCTCGATCGTGCCGATGAGGTCGACCCGAAGACGTATCGCCAGAGCGCGCTGTACGCCGCCGGCGTCTCGGCGATGAGCGCCAGCACAATCAGCTGCCCCTTCGCCACCCACTCGCTGTAGTCCGGCTTCGTCCGGTAGATCACGTACCCGAGCTCGCGCTCGCCCTCGCGATACACCGCGTAGCGGTGCTCGCTCGCGCCGTTTCGGCCCCATTCCGGGTCCTGCAGCACCCGGTGCTCCCACCAGTTCTTCGTGTGCGAATAGAACCCCGGGATGCCCACGCGCGTCCGGTCATACACCGGCGGCAGCACCGCAGCTGCCTCCGCGGCGCTCACCAGCCGCACGCTCCCGCTCGACGGGACATCGTGCCGGATCCGCGCGTGCACCCGTTCGATGCTCAGGTCAGCGTTCTGCGACGCCATCCCGTATCCGAACCGCTCGTAGATCGGCGCCTCCGAGGCCCAGAGCGCCGCGACCGCCTCGCCGCGCGCCTGGATGCCGCGCAGCTGCACGTCCATCATCCCGGTCAGGATGCCCCGCCGCCGGTCCGTCGGCTGCACCGAGACCATCGTCACGCCGGCCACCGGCGTCACGCCGCCGGGCACCGTCATGTCGAAGGTGAACACGCCGGACGTGCCAACCAGCCGCTCACCGTCGAATGCCGCGGTGCTCCGCTCGGCCTCGAAGTTCGCCGCGCGGTGCTCCAGCGCGTCCGCGTGGAATGGGTGGCCGAAGGCGAGCGCCTGGGCACGCGAGAACTGCTCGAGCTCGCTCATCGCGATCGGCCGGTATTGAATGGTCATCCTGCGCTCCGCCCGCGTGTCGCGGGGAAACGGGAAGCCTAGCAGCCGCGGGGCGCCCACGTGTGTGGCGCGCTTCGCACTCCCGCTACAGCGCCGCCACCAGCGCCGGCAGCACCTCGCCCAGCTGCTCCCGGATGACGAAACGCGCGTACTCGTCGAATGGCGTTTCCTGCGCGTTCAGGATGGCCAGCGTCGCGCCGTTGCGCAGTGCCGTCGGCACCAGCCCCGCCGCCGGGTACACGCCCAGCGTCGTCCCGATCGCGAGGAACAGGTCGCACTGCTCCGCCGCGTGATCCGACCAAGCCAGCACGTCCGGCACCAGCGCCTGTCCGAACGAGATCGTCGCCGTCTTGAGGATGCCACCGCAGCTCCGGCAGGGCGGGTCATCCTCGCCCGCCTCCACCCGCCGCAGCACCCGCTCGATCGGCCCATGCTCGCCGCACTGCATGCAGGTGAACTCGTGGATCGTCCCGTGGATTTCGATGACGCGTTCCGGCGAGTTGCCCGCCTTCTGGTGCAGCCCGTCCACGTTCTGCGTCACGATCGTCTCGAGCTTCCCCCGCCGCTCCAGCTCCGCCAGCGCGAGGTGGCCCGCATTCGGCTCGGCCTGCCACATCGCGCTGCCCAGGCGGTTCCGCCACGCGTTCACTCGCGCGTCCCGGTTCGCCATGTAGTGCTGGATCGTGGCCGTCTTCTCTGCTGCCGGGTTCTTCGTCCACACGCCCTTCGGCCCGCGGAAGTCCGGGATCCCCGACTCCGTCGAGATCCCCGCCCCGGTCAGCGCCATCACGTAGCGCGCCTCGCGGACCATCCCGGCCAGCTCCTCCACCTGCGCCTGCGTTCGTGCATCCATGGCGCGAACGGTAGCCCGTCCCGCCGCCCGCCGCAAACGAAAGCGCCCACACCTCCGCAGAGATGTAGGCGCCTGGAATGCGTCGCCGTAGCCGCCTACAGCGGGATGTTCCCGTGCTTCTTCGGCGGGTTCCGGTCCGCCTTGTGCTGCAGCATCTCAAGCGACCGGATGATCTTCGACCGCGTCTGGCGCGGGTCGATCACGTCGTCGATGAAGCCGCGCCCCGCCGGGATGTACGGGTTCGCGAACTTCTGCCGGTACTCCTCGATGAGCTCCTTGCGCCGCGCCTCCGGGTCCTCCGCCTTCGCGATCTCCTCGCGATAGACCACGTTCACCGCGCCGTCCGGGCCCATCACCGCCACTTCGCCCGTCGGCCACGAAAGGTTCACGTCGCCGCGCAGGTGCTTCGAGCCCATCGCCAGGTAGGCGCCGCCCACCGACTTCCGCAGCAGCACCGTGATCTTGGGCACGGTCGCCTCGCTGTACGCGTACAGCATCTTCGCCCCGTGGGTGATGATGCCGCCGTACTCCTGGCTCGTCCCCGGGAGGTAGCCGGGCGTGTCGACCAGCGTCACCACCGGCACGTTGAAGCAGTCGCAGAAGCGCACGAACCGCGCCGCCTTCCGCGCCGCGTTGATGTCGAGCGCGCCCGCCAGCATCATCGGCTGGTTCGCGATGATGCCCACCGGCCGCCCGCCCATCCGCGAGAAACCCACCACGATGTTCGTCGCCCAGAGCTCATGAACTTCCATGAAGTCGCCGTCGTCCGCCAGCCGGTGGATCACGTCGCGCACGTCGTACGGCCGGTTCGGCTCCGCCGGCACCACGGAGAGCAGGTCCTCGTCGGCGCGGTCCGGGTCATCGCCCGACTGGACGATCGGCGGGTCCTCGGCGTTGTTCGAAGGCAGGAACGCGAGCAGCCGCCGGACCTCCGCCAGCGTCTCTTCCTCGCCGTGCGTGCTGAAATGCGCCACGCCCGAGCGCGAGGCCAGCGACAGTGCGCCGCCGAGCTCTTCGTGGCTCACTTCCTCGCCGGTCACCGCCCGGATGACGTCCGGGCCCGTGATGTACATCTGGCCCGAGCCCTCGACCGCGAAGACGAAGTCCGTGAGCGCCGGGCTGTAGGCACCGCCGCCCGCCGAGGGCCCCATCGCCACGCTGATCTGCGGGATGACCCCGCTCGCGAGCGTGTTCATCGCGAAGATCTCGCCGAAGCCGCGCAGCGCCTCCGAGCCGTCCTGGATCCGGGCGCCGCCCGAGTCCTGCAGCCCGATGACGGGCGCCCCGGTCGTGATCGCCAGGTCCAGCACCTTCAGGATCTTCTCGCCGACCGTCTCGCTCAGCGACCCGCCGACAATCGTGAAGTCGTAGGCGAAGATGTACACCGGCCGCCCGTCGACCTTGCCCCAGCCGGTCACGACCGCCTCGCTGATCGATGCGCCGGCGGCCGAACCGCGCGGGCGCACGAGCGGGTCAATCTCTTCGAAGGTGCCGGGATCGAGCAGGAGGTCGATCCGCTCGCGCGCGGTCAGCTTCCCACGCGCGTGTTGCGCTTCGATGCGCTTGGGGCCGCCACCCTGCGCGACCTGCGCCTTCAGCTCCTGCAACTCGGCGAGCTTCTGCTCGGCGGTCATCATTTCGGTCATGCACTGGCCCCCTGGGGTCTGCTTCCGGCCCGCAGAATAAACCCGGCGAATCGTCGCCGGGATGGCAGGTCCGGAGCCTGAGGAATCCGCCAGATACTAGCATGGGCTCCGCTAGGTGCTACGTTCCTCCCCCGTCCCGCAACGCCGCTGCGATAGGACGTGGCTATGGATAACCCAGCGCCTCCCGCAGCAATGGAGGGTCCGCCATCCGCACCACGACCTCCGGCGTGCGGTGCCAGCGGGCGCACCGCTCCAGCACATCTCGCAGCCCCGCGACTAGCTCGTCGCTCACCGCGACGCCCTCCTCGAGGTGCAGCGCTTTCACTTCGAACACGCCCTCCCGGCGGTGCGCCTTCGCGTCCAGCCGCCCCACCAGCGCGTCGCCGTGCAGGATCGGCAGCGAGAAGTACCCGTATCGCCGCTTCGACGCCGGCGTGTAGCACTCGATCCGGTAGTCGAACCCGAACAGGTCCAGCGCCCGCTCGCGGTCCCAGCACACGGGGTCGAACGGCGACAGGAGCGTCGTCCGCTCCGGCTGTGCATCCCGCGCCCGGTCGATCAGCTCCAGGTTGTCCTGGTGCACGAGCCCCGGCCGGTCCCAGCCCTCCACCTCCACGAGCAACAGCTCGTCATCTGCCGTCGCCTGGTCCACGGTGTGCACCGCCATCCCGCGCGCCAGCTTCGTGAGCGGCACCCGCGGCTGAAGGAACATTAGGTACCCCGGCAGCCACTCCGCTTTCGCCACCCCCAGCGCCCTCGCCGTCCGCAGCAGCAACGCCCGCTGCGACTCCTCCCACGACGGCACCGGCTCGCGCACCACCGCCGGCCGCACCCGCTCGGCCAGGTCGTACACCCGCTGGAAGTTCTGCCGCCGGGCGATCATCAGCTCGCCCACGCCGAACAGCACCTCCAGGAGCTGCTTCTCGGCCTTCCAGTCCCACCAGCCGTTCCCCTTCTGCCCCTCTGGCCGCTCGAAGTCCGCCGAGCGCACCGGCCCGTTCTCCCGGATGTACGCCACCAGCGCGTCGGCCTCTGCCCGGTGTTCTGCGAGCCACCCGTTCCGCCGCCGGTTCAGCGGCGCGCCGGGGTGCAGCATCCGCCGCCGGTAGAGCGGGTACTCCTCCTCCGGCAGGAAGCACGCCGCGTGCGCCCACCACTCGAAGAGCGCACCTTCCGCAAGCAACTCGTCCAGCCACGCCGGCTCGTACTCGCCCAGCCGGCTCCAGAGCACGAAGTACGGGCTCCGCGCCACCACTGCGATCGTGTCGATCTGCAGCGCCGCCATCCGCCGGATCGTCGCCAGCACGCCGTCCTTCGTCGCCGGCCTCTCGGGCCACGGCTCGCCGAGCCCCTGCGCTGCCAGCAGTACCCGCCGCGCCTCGATTCGCGACAGTTTCGTCGTCACACGCGGCAGCGTACGCCCTTCATCGCCGATCGGGAACGCACGCTGCCACCCGCGTCAGTACCCCCGGCTATCCCAGAACAGCTCCTTCGCGCCCGCCCGGTGCACCTGGTACCGCGCCGCCACGAAGAGCAGGTCGCTCAGTCGGTTCAGATAGGCGATCACCTGCGCGCCGATCGGTTCGTGACGCGAAAGCGCCATCGCCACCCGCTCCGCCCGCCGGCACACGGTGCGCGCCACGTGCAGCTGCGCCGCCGAGAGGTCGCTTCCCCCCGGCAACACGAAGCTCTTGAGCGGCGCCAGCTCGGCGTTCCAGGCGTCGATCCAGCCCTCGAGCTGCTCCACGTGGCGCGGCTCGATCTGCGGCACCGGGATCCGCTCCTTGTCCGCCTCCAGGATCGCCAGGTCCGACCCGAGGTTGAACAGCACCTGCTGGATCACGAAGAACTGCTCCCGCATCGACGCGTCCAGCCCCGCCGCCACCGCCACGCCGATCACCGAGTTCAGCTCGTCGACCGTCCCATACGCCTCGATCCGGAGCGAGTCCTTGGGCACCCGCTGCCCGCCGACCAGCGCCGTCGTCCCGTCGTCCCCCGCCCGCGTGTAGACCCGATTGATGTGGACCATGCCGCCAGCATCGCGCACCCAAACCCGCCCGTCGACCCCTTCTGCCGCGACGCACCGGCTTGCCCGGGCACGGCTACAGCCGACAGCCGACAGCCATCTGGCACCCCCGCCCCCGAACGCACAGAATAGGGACACATTCCAGCCACGGACTTCGCCCATGACCAGCCCGGCCCAGAACCGCTGCATCCGCTGCTACTCCCGCTACTCCACGCCGCCCTACCTCATGGCCGGCCGCCCCTACTGCTGCCAGAGTTGCTCCGTCGGCTCCGCCTGCGAGCACCAGGGCATCCATCGCGCCGCCAACGTCCGGCGCTTCGACTCCAACTTCGACCGCTTCCGCCAGGTCGTCCGCGAGAAGAGCCCGTACGAAGAGAGCCGCCCCGGGACCCACGAGTGACCGCCCCCTCCCGGCCGCTGCCCGCCCCCGGCGAGGTCCGGGAGTACCGCGTCCGCGCCCACAACGGCGCGGTCCACTCCACCAACAAGATCCACGACGACACAGTCGCGAAGGAGTACGGCTTCGCGGGCGGCCTCGTCCCCGGCGTCACGGTCTACGCCTACATGGCCCGGCTCGTAGTCGAGCTCTTCGGCCCCGCCTGGCTCGGCGAAGGCCGCCTCTCCGGCCGCTTCCACAAGCCCCTCTACGAAGGCGAGCTCGCCACCGTCCGCGTCACTGCGAACGCCGGCGGCACCCTCGCCGTCGAAGTCCTGAACCCCGCGGGTGACCTCTGCGCGACCGGCGAAGCCGGCTGGCTCCCGGAAGAGGCCGTCATCGCGACCGCGGACCTCTTCCCCCGCGCCGCGCTGCCCAACCCGCGCCCGCCGGCCAGCCAGGCCGCCTTCCGCGCGAGCCCCGTCCTCGGCTCACTCGACGAGACCTTCGATGCCGGCGAACCCAACGAGACCTTCCTCGCCGAGATCGCCGATGACCTCCCGCTTTGGCATGGGGGCGCCGCTGTCGCCCACCCCGGCTGGCTCATCCGCAAGGCCAACGCCATCCTCGTTGCCAACGCCGACCTCGGCCCCTGGATCCACGTCTCCAGCGATGCCATCTTCGTGCGGCCCGTCGCCCCCGGGACGCACCTCTCGACCCGCGCCCAACTCCTCGACGTCTTCGAACGCAAAGGACATAAGTTCGTCGACCTCGACGTCGCGGTCTTCGACGGCGACGACCAGCTCGTCATGCGCGCGCACCACACCTCGATCTACGAACCACGCCGCGCCGCCACCGATTGACCGGCGCACCGCACGGCATGAGGATCCGTCCATGGCCCTCTACGAATACCTCTGCCCCGACTGCGGCACGCGCACCGAGAAGCGCATGCCCATGTCCGATGTCGTCCAGTTGATCCCCTGCCCATCCTGCGGCAAGCAGGCCCGCAAGACGCTTGGTGGCTTCGCCGTTACCGGCCGCGCCGAGGCCAGCGTCGGCGATGGCCCCGCCCCCTGGGAGGACGGCGGCGCCGCCGCCGATTCCGGCGACGGCGGCCACTCCCATGACTTCGGCGGCCACGGTCACTCGCATGGCCCCGGCGGCCACAGCCACGGCCCGGGCGGCCACTCGCACTGACGCCGGCGGTACCAAGACATGAGCCGGGCCCATGGGCCCGGCTCACGTATTTCCGCTTCGAATGCGCGGTCCGGCCAAGCCCGGACGCGCGGCTGAACCCGGACTAGAAAATCATCCCCGCCGCGATGCAGTCCTCGTCCTCGGACGCAGCTGCGTTCAGCCGGTCCTCGATGTCCTTGTCGGCGGCCGGCAGGTCGCCCATCTCCTCGAACGCGTTCATGTCGCCCTTCTTCAGCTTCGCCACCGCGTCCTTCGCCTGGTCGACCGCCTGTTCGTGGTACTTCTTCAGGTCCTTCGGCGGGTCCGCGTCCTCCCACGCCTGGACGAGCTTGTCCATCGGCTCCGCCAGCGCCTTCGCCGCCGCCGCCTCGTCCTCGGCGTCGACCTCCATGACCGCCTCGAACAGCTCCTCTTCGAACTGGATCAGCGCGCTGCAGATCTGGCTGACGTACTTCTTGTCAGCGCTCGTCGCATTGCTGCTGCTCGTGGACTCCTCGTCCTCGTCTTCCTCGTCCTTGCTGCTGCTCGTGGACTTCTTGTCGTCTTCGTCGTCGTCCTTGCTGCTGCTCGTAGACTTCTTCTCGTCCGCGTCGTCGTCCTTGCTGCTGCTGCTCGAACTCTTGCTGTCGCTGTCCGAATCGTCGTCATCGTCGCCGCCACCGCATGCAACCAGCAGCATCGCCGCCAGCGCCGGCACGAGCAGGAGCCAGCTAAACCGCTTCCAGTGAGTCATACGCCTCTAGATTCCTCTCCTCTGAACTACGCGAGAACGCAATGGTTCTCTCCCAACGAACGGCACGCCGCCCGGACCTCCGCAGGGGGCCCCCCGGGGCTCACGCTGCCCCGGCGAACCGGGTGACACGAAGAAGCCGGGCCGCGAGGCCCGGCTTCCACAGTCACGTGCGCGGGATCAGGCGCCGAAGAACCCGCCGCCCAGTTCCTCACTGGCCTGGCAGTCTTCGTTGTCCTCAGCGATCTTGCCGAGCCGCTCCGCAACATCCTCAGGCATGTCCGGGATGTCACCGAGCGCATCGTTCTCGAGTGCGCCCGCATCGCCGTCCTTCATCGCCTTCACCATGTCGTTCAGCGCGTCGACCGCATCGCTGTGCCAGTCCTTAAGGTCGGACGGGGGCTTCGCATCTTCGAACGCGTTGGCCAGGCTCTCGAACGGCTTCACGAACGCGTCGATCATGTCGTCTTCGTTCGTCGACTCGAGGTCGAGGTCCTCGAACGCCGCCCCGAAGTCTTCCATGAAGTCGTTCATGCCCTTGCAGATGTCCGCGACGTATTCTTCGTCGCTCCCGGTCCCCCCGCCGGAACCGCCGTCATCGTCGCCGCCGCAGGCGACGAACACACTGGCCGCCAGGGCCGGCATCAGCAGCAGCCCCGCGAACTTCTTCCAATTGGTCATACGGTTGTTGGTGTCCTCTCCTCTTTGCTACCAGGAGAACCGCGACGGTTCTACCTCGATGTACGGCACGCAGCGTGCTCGCACGCAGGGTCATCGTATGCGACATACCTCACGCGGGGCCGTTTTCGACAGCCAACATGACGACTTGCACTACGTCGGTCGCCCGGGCATACCGGTTGGTATGTAACATGTGAGGGATTCCCCTCACGAAGCTGGCGGCGTTCTTCCCTTCGCCACTGCCTCGAACGACGGCCTCCCGCGACCCTGCCTGGAATCCTCGGGTTCGTTGCCGTACTCGCCGCCGCCGGCAGCTCACCTGGGCCCGTTGGTCTTGGGCGCACGAAGAAGGGCCGGTCATGCGACCGGCCCTTCGTGCTGTCTCGCAGTGTGCGGGACTTAGATTTCGAGCATCTGCGCGACGCGCTCGCGATGGAAGTCGCCGTCGCCCCAGAACAGCTCCGCACGCTTCTGGCGGCGGAAGAAGAGCTGGATGATGTAGTCCTTGGTGAAGCCGATACCACCATGGATCTGCTGGCCATGGGCCACCACCCGGCGGCTGGCATCGCTGCACCAGGCCTTCGCCATCGCCACGTCCATCTCGGCCGAGTCTTCGTTCTCGCTGGTCGCCCAGGCGGCCTTGTACATGATGAACCGCATGCCATCCACGTCGGTCACCATGTCGGCGGCCTTGTGCTGGATCGCCTGGAACGAGCCAATCGGCCGGCCGAACTGCACGCGCTCCTTGGCGTAGTTCACCGAGATCTCGAAGTCCCGCTGCGCCAGACCGACGAGGTAGGCGCACTCGAGCACCGTCGCCATGTTCCGCAGCCGGTTGCCCGTCGCGGTGTCCATGTCGATCACGTCCGCCGCGCCGACCTTCACGTCCTTGAAGATCACTTCGCACTGCTTGTCGCTGGCGATGGTCTTGAGGACGTTCACTTCGATGCCCGCCTGGTCGCGGTTCACGAGGAAGGTGCTCAGGCGGCCGTCCGGCTTCCACGCCACCACGTGCAGCACGTCGGCAATGTGGGCGTCCGGCACGAACAGCTTCGTCCCGTTGAGGACGAAGTCGCTGCCCTGCTGGCTGACCTTCATCTCGATGCCCTCGTGGTCCCAGCGGCCACTCGGCTCGGTGATGGCGTAGGTGTGGATGTGCGAGCCATCCGCGATCTTCGGCAGGTGGGCCGCCTTCTGGGCGTCCGTGCCGGCGAGGATGAGCTCAGCCGCGCACACCTGGTCCGGGATGAACGGCCCCGGGACGAGCGCCCGGCCGAACTCTTCGACCAGCACGCAGAGATCGAGGAACGAGAAGCCCGCCCCGCCGTGCTCTTCCGGGACCATCAGACCCTGCCAACCGAGGTCGGCCATCTTCTTCCAGAGCTCCGGGCTATAGCCCTTCTCGTCCTCTTCCATCGCGCGGACGTGCTCTTCCGGGCACTCCTTCTCGAGGAATTCACGGGCCGAGTTCTTCAGCAGTTCCTGTTCTTCGCTAAGGCCGAGATCCATGCGGCTTCTGTCCCTTTCGGTTGAGCTGTTTGGTCCGTGCCACTCCGCGTGGCTGCGGGCTCTGTCTGTGCGGGCGGGAGTCTATCACGTTCTTTCGCGGCACGCGAACAATGCCACGCGTCTGCCGATCCGAGCTTCGTCGGCCGCAAAAGCGGCCCGCGTGCCCCTATTCGAGACCCTGCGCTTTGAGGAAGTCCAGGATGTCCTGCACCGTGCGGATGTTCTCCGCATCCTCGTCCCGGATCTCGAACTCCGCCTCGTCCGCGAACGACTCCTCGATCGCGATCGTCAGGTCCACGATGTCGAGTGAGTCCGCGCGCAGGTCGTCGATCAGGTTCGCCGTCGGCGTCACTTCGTCGGGGCTCACCTTGAGCTGCTTCACCACGACATCGCGCACGCGTTCGAAGAGGTCGGCCATTCGGGTTTTCTCCAGGCGGGCGCGACAGGCGCCGGCTACGTCATCCAGCGTGGCGAATCCGCCACGGGGCTTCGGCGATGCTACGTCAGGGCTGGTATTTGCGGAAGATCACGCACCCGTTCTGCCCGCCGAACCCGAACCCGTTCGCCGTCGCCGCCCGCACCGTCATCTTCCGCGCCTTCAGCGGCGTGTAGTCCAGGTCGCACTGCGGGTCCGGCGTCTCCAGGTTGATCGTTGGCGGCACCACACCGTCGTGGATCGCCATCACCGCTGCCAGCGCGCCCACAGCTCCCGCCGCGCCCAGCAGGTGGCCCACCATCGACTTCGGCGAGCTGATCGCCAGCCGCCCCGCCGCCTCGCCGAACGCCCGCTTGATCGCGACCGTCTCGCCCACGTCGTTCAGCGGGGTGCCCGTCCCGTGCGCCGCGATGTAGTCGATGTCCTCCGGTTTCATCCCGGTGAGCCGCAGCGCCTCGCTCATCGCCTGTGCCGCCCCGCTGCCGTCTTCCCGCGGCGCCGTGATGTGGTACGCGTCCGCGCTCAGCGCCCCGCCCGCGAGCTCCGCGTACACCCGCGCGCCGCGTGCCTTCGCCCGCTCCTCGGATTCGATGACCATGACGCCCGCGCCCTCGCCGAACACGAACCCGTCCCGGTCGAGGTCGAACGGCCGGCTCGCGCGCTCCGGCTCGTCGTTGCGCCGGCTGAGCGCCCTCATGTTCGCCAGCGCGGCGATCGGCAGCGGGTGCAGCGCCGCCTCCGTGCCGCCCGCCAGCACAACGTCCGCAAGGCCCGTCTCGATGAGCATCTTCGCTTCGATGTACGAATACAGCCCGCTCGCGCAGGCGGCCACGCTCGCCAGCGCCGGCCCCCGCAGCCCCAGGTGCATCGAAACCTGGCACGCGCCCATGTTCGGCGCCATCGTCGGCACGTAGAACGGGCTCACCCGGCTCGGGCCCCGCTCCTTGAGCACCTGCATCTCTTCCATCGTGTCGATCGCGCCGCCCGCGCCCGTCGCGATCGCCGTCGCCGCCCGCGGCCGCTCCTCGTCGTTGAGCACCAGTCCCGCGTCGTCGGCGGCCATTTGCGCCGCCGCCACCGCGAACTGCGCGAACCGCGACATCCGCCGCGCGCCCTTCGCGTCCATGTAGTCCCCGGGCTCGAAGTCCTTCACCTCGGCCGCTATCTTCACGGGCATGTCGCTCGTGTCGAACCGCGTGATCCGGCTCACGCCCGAAACGCCGGCGACGAGGTTCGTCCAGAACTCGCCCGCAGTAAGCCCGATGGGCGTGATCGCCCCCAGGCCGGTCACCAATGCACGCGTCACTTGTTGCTCCCTGGCGTCAGTTCACTTCCCGGAAGATCACGCACGAGTTGTGACCCCCCAGCCCGACCGACGTCGTCATCGCCGTCTCCACCCGCATCGCCCGGGCCACGTTCGGGACGTAGTCCAGGTCGCACTCGGGGTCCGGCGTGGTGTAGTTGATGGTCGGCGGCACCTTCTGGTCGCGGATCGCGAGGATGCAGGCGAGCGCTTCCACGCTCCCCGACGCCCCCATGCAGTGCCCCGTAATCGGCTTCACCGAGCTGATCGCGGCCCGATATGCCGCGTCGCCCATCACTTCCTTGAAGACCATCGTCTCCACGCGGTCGTTCAGCGGCGTCCCGCTGCCGTGCGGGTTGATGTAGTTGATGGTCGCCGGGTCGATCGCCGCCTTCCGCACGGCCGCGTTCACCGCGCGCTTCAGCCCGCGGCCCGTCTCGTGCAGCGCGATCATGTCGTACGCATCGTTCGAGCTCCCGTAGCCGGTGACCTCGCAGTAGATCCGCGCCCCGCGCGCCTTCGCGTGCTCGTACTCCTCGAGGATCACCGCGCCCGCGCCTTCGCCGCTGATGAACCCGTCGCGGTTCAGGTCGAACGGCTTGAGCGCCTTTGTCGGGTTCTCGTTGTCTCCCGCCAGCGCCCGCATCGAGCACCACGTCGCGTGGTAGATCGGCAGCAGCACCGCCTCCGAGCTCCCCGCGATGATCGCGGTTGCGTCGCCCCGCCGGATCGTCTCGAAGGCCTCGCCGATCGTCCCGCCGCCCGTCGCGCAGGCGCTCACGACCGCCATGTTCGGCCCGCGCGCCCCCGTCGCGATCGCGATGTGCCCGCTCGCTGCGTCGGGGATGAAGTTCGCGACCAGGAACGGCGTCACCCGCCGCGGCCCCTTCGTTTCGAGGATGCGCTGGTGCTCGATGACCATCTCGGTGCCGCCGCCGCCCGCGCTGAAGATGACGCCGATGTTCTCCGCGTTCTCGTCGGTGATCGCGAGCTGGCTGTCCGCCAGCGCCTCCAGCGCCGCTGAAACCCCGAACGTCACGCCGCGGTTCATGTACCGCTGCTGCTTCGCGTCGACGCGGTCGCCCAGCGAGAAGTCCTTGACCTCGGCCTGGATCCGGATCGGGAACGGCTCCGGGTCGAACAGCGTGATCGGCCCGATCCCGCTGCGCCCCGCGAGCATCGCCTGCCACGTCTCTTCCGCGGTGTGCCCCACCGCCGTGACCGCCCCGACCCCCGTGACGACGACCCGGCCTGTCACAGTGCCGCCGCTTCGACGAGCTTGAAGTTCTCCCCCAGGAGACCCTCATGGTCGTCGCTCAGGCTCAGGCTGTTCACGTCATAATCGATGCGCCGCACCAGCCGCGTGAGCACGTTCCCGGGCCCCGCCTCGATGAACAGGTCCACGCCCTGCGCGCGCATCTCCTCCACCGACTTCTGCCAGCGCACGCCCGCCATCAGCTGGTCGCGCAGCTCCACGTACACCTCGGGCTGCGTCTCCAGCAGGTCCGCGTTCACGTTGCCCACGAGCGGCGCCGCGGGGTCCCGCATCGGCAGCCGCTGGAGCAGCCGGTTCATGCCCTCGCTCGCGCGCGTCATCAGCGGCGAATGCGATGCGATCGTGATCGGCAGGCGCACCACCCGCCGGGCGCGCGCCTTCTCGGCCAGCTCCATCGCCGCGCGCAGCGGCTTCATCGCCCCCGAAATGACGTTCTGCCCCTCGCAGTTCGAGGTCGCGAGCCCGACGTAGCCGTCCTTCGAAGCCTCCCGGCAGATCTCGATGACCTTCTCTTCCGAGAGCCCGAGGATCGAGGCCATGCCCCCGGGGAACTCCCGGCCCGCCTCGTCCATCAGGATGCCGCGCTCCTTCACGAGCAGCGCACCCTCCTCGAACGTGAGCGAACCCGCGGCCACCGCGGCGGTGAATTCGCCCAGCGAATGACCCGCGAACACGTACGGTTCGAGCCGGTGGTCCAGCGCGGCCCACCGCTCCTGGAGCGCCGCGAACCACGCGATCGACGTCACGAACGTCGCCGGCTGCTGGTTGATCGTGCTTTCGAGCTCGTCCTCGGGCCCTTCGAAGCACAGCTTCGAAATCTTCATGTCGAGCACTTCGTCCGCACGGCGGAAGACGTCCCGGGCGGCCTTCGATACCTTCGCGAGGCGTTCGCCCATGCCCACGTGCTGGGAACCTTGCCCGGGGAAGATGACGGCGAGCCGGCGCCATGACTTCACGGCCTGGTCCATCGCGGTGTGACTCCCTCCCTGCCTGCCGCGCGCAATCAGCGCACTCGGCTTCACCAAAGCGTATCAGAGCCGCCCGTCAAGGGAAGAGCGGCGAAACTGCAACCCTTTCGCACAATGCAAACCATCGCATCGCAAACGATTCACCCGACCGCAATCGCCGCACCAGCAGCCGAGAGCCAATAGCCAGCAGTCAGCTGCTACGATCACCCCCATGGACGAACGTTCCACCGGCTTCCTGATCGCCGCACTCGGCGCGGCCGCGGTGGTCATCGGGCTGCTCGTCGCGGCCGGCGCCCTCTCCTGGTTCGGCCGCCTCCCCGGCGACATCCGCTATGACGGCGGCAACGTCCGCGTCTTCGCGCCGATCACGACGATGATCATCGTCTCGGTCGTCCTCAGCATCGCCCTCTACATCGCCCGCCGCCTATTCTGAGCCCACCGCTCGAGGTACCTCCGCCCGTGCCGAAGCCTGACTACACGTCGCTCGAACTGCCCCCGCCGCCGCCCGGCCGCCCCTACGTCATCCTCAACATGGTCATGTCCGCCGATGGCAAGGTCGTCGTCGAAGGCACCGAGCAGGGCATCGGCTCGAAGGTGGACCAGCGCCTCATGCGCGAGCTCCGCGTCAACGCCGACGTCGTCCTGAACGGCGCCTCCACCCTCCGCGCCAGCGGCACCTCCTCCCGCCTCGGCGATGAGCAGCTCGAAGCCCTCCGCGTCGAACGCGGCAAGCCCCGCTTCCCCGTTGCTGCGGTGCTCTCCCGCTCCGGCGACCTCCCGCTCGACCGCATCTTCTTCACCGCGCGCGACTTCCCCGCCGTCGTCTACCTCTCCGATCTCGCCCCCGCAGCCCGCCGCGAGGCGCTTGTCGCAACCGGCCGCGACATCCACATCGTCCCCGGCGGCCGCGAAGTTGCCGCGATGCTCCGCCACATGCGCGAAGAGCTCGGCGCCGCCGTGCTGCTCTGCGAAGGCGGCCCCGACGTCAACGCCCAGATGTGGGCCCACGGCTTCGTCGACGAGTACTTCGTCACGCTCGGCCCGGTCATCGTCGCCGGCCGCGACACCCTCACCGCCGCCGAGGGCCCGCGCGCCTTCGCCCGCGACCAGCTCCCCCACCTCGACCTCGTCTCCGCCATCCCCAACGAAGAGACGAACGAGGTCTACCTCCGCTACCGCACCCGCCGCACCTGACAGCACGCTGACAAGAACACCCGTTCTATTCCTGCTACACTGGCAGACGCCCCGGCTGCGCGGATCTACACTCGGATCCCGTCCCTACGCCAACCCGGGATCCCCCTTCGAGAACCGCCCGTGCCACTCGACCACATCTACGTCCGCGGCGCCCGCGAGCACAACCTCAAGAACATCGACGTCCGCATCCCCCGCGATGAGCTCGTCGTCATCACCGGCCTCTCCGGCTCCGGCAAGTCCTCGCTCGCCTTCGACACCATCTACGCCGAGGGCCAGCGCCGCTACGTCGAGTCCCTCAGCGCCTACGCCCGCCAGTTCCTCGGCCTCATGGAGAAGCCCGATGTCGACCACATCGACGGCCTCTCCCCGGCGATCTCAATCGACCAGAAGTCCACGTCCAACAACCCCCGATCCACCGTCGGCACGGTCACCGAGATCTACGACTACATGCGCCTGCTCTGGGCACGCGCCGGCCGCCCCCATTGCCCCCAGTGCGGCCGCCCCATCGAGCGCCAGACCGTCCAGCAGATCGTCGACGCCACCCTTGCCTACCCGCCCGGCTCGCGCCTCCTCCTCCTCTCCCCGGTCGCCCGCGCGAAGAAGGGTGAGCACTCTGGCGTCTTCGACGAAGCCCGCAAGGCCGGCTTCGTCCGCGTCCGCGTCGATGGCGACATCCGCGACCTCGACGAGGACATCACCCTCGACAAGAAGAAGCGCCACGACATCGACATCGTCGTCGACCGACTCGTCGTTCCCGAGCCCGGCACCGACGCCACCGCGACCAGCCGCATCGCCGATTCGGTCGAGCTTGCCCTCAAGGCCGGCCAGGGCGTGATGCACGTCGCGCTCGCCGGCGAGAAGGCGTTCGCCACCAGCGAGCGCATCTTCTCCGAGCACTTCTCCTGCCCCTACGACGGCACCTCCATCGGCGAGATCGAGCCGCGCACGTTCAGCTTCAACAGCCCCCACGGCGCATGCTCGAAGTGCACCGGCCTCGGCGTCGAAATGCAGATCGACCCCCAGCTCGTGATCCCCGACCGCTCGAAGTCCATCAGCGGCGGCGCGATCGAACCCTGGTCCCGCAACGCCGCCGTCGCCGGCTGGTACATGCGCATGCTCGAAGGCGCCGCCGAGGCGCTCGGCTTCAGCGTCGCTGTCCCCGTCCGCGACCTCACCGAGCCCCAGCTCGATGCCGTCCTCTACGGCACCGGCGACCGCGTCCTCCAGCTTCGGTTCACGAACCAGTACGGCCGCACCCAGGTCTACGACTCGAAGTTCGAGGGCGTCGTCACCAACCTCCAGCGCCGCTACAAGGAGACCGATTCCGACCACATCCGCCAGGAGATCGAGAAGTACATGGCGACGATCCCCTGCGCCCAGTGCAAGGGGAGGCGCCTCCGCCCCGAAGCCCGCAGCGTGCTCATCGACGGCAAGTCCATCGCCGAAGTCACGAACCTCAGCATCGTGAAGGCGCTCCACTGGGCCCAGCACCTCTCCGGGCCCGAAACGCCGCTGAACCAGCGCGAGCAGACCATCGCCTACCAGATCCTCAAGGAGATCCGCTCCCGCCTCGAGTTCCTGATGGACGTCGGGCTCGACTACCTCACGCTCGACCGCGTCTCCGGCACGCTCTCCGGCGGCGAGTCCCAGCGCATCCGCCTCGCCACCCAGATCGGCTCCGCCCTCATGGGCGTCCTCTATATCTGCGACGAGCCCTCCATCGGCCTCCATCCCGTCGACGGCGACCGCCTCATCCGCACGCTCGAACGGCTCCGCGACCTCGGCAACACCGTCCTGATTGTCGAGCACGACGAGGCGATGATGCGCGCCGCGAACTGGATCATCGACATGGGCCCCGGCGCCGGCGTCCACGGCGGCCACGTCGTCGCCGAGGGCGATATGGAGGCGATCAAGGCCAGCGAGCAGAGCATCACCGGCGCCTACCTCTCCGGCCGCCGCGAGATCGCCGTGCCGAAGGAACGCCGCGCCGGCAACGGCAAGCAGCTCGTCGTCCGCGGCGCCCGCGAGAACAACCTCCGCAACCTCGACGTCTCCATCCCCCTGGGCAAGCTCATCGCCGTCACCGGCGTCTCCGGCTCCGGCAAGTCCTCGCTCATCACCGACATCCTCGTCCGCAAGGCCACGAACGTCCTCCACAACGCGCGCCAGCGCCCGGGCATCCACGACGCGGTCGAGGGCCTCGACGCCCTCGACAAGATCATCGACATCGACCAGTCGCCCATCGGCCGCACGCCGCGTTCGAACCCGGCCACCTACACCGGCGTCTTCACGATCATCCGCGACATGTTCGCCTCCGTCCCCGAAGCCAAGGCGCGCGGCTATAAGGCCGGCCGCTTCAGCTTCAACGTCAAGGGCGGCCGCTGCGAAGAGTGTTCCGGCGACGGCTACAAGGTCGTCGAAATGCAGTTCCTCCCGGACGTCACCGTCCCCTGCGAGGTCTGCCACGGCAAGCGCTACAACCGCGAGGCCCTCGAAATCCTCTTCCGCGGCAAGAACATCGCCGAGGTCCTCGATATGACCGTCTCCGAGGCGGTCCAGTTCTTCGAGCGCTTCCCCCGCGTCCGCCGCATCCTCGAGACGCTCGAAGCCACCGGCCTCGGCTACATCCACCTCGGCCAGCCCGCTACCACGCTCTCCGGCGGCGAAGCCCAGCGCATCAAGCTCGCCGGCGAGCTCTCACGCCGCTCCACCGGCCGCACCCTCTACGTGCTCGACGAGCCCACCACCGGTCTCTCCTTCCAGGACGTCGCCCACCTGCTCCACGTGCTCCAGCGCCTCGCCGATGCCGGCAACACCGTCCTCGTCATCGAACACCACCTCGACGTCATCAAGGCCGCGGACCACATCGTCGACCTCGGCCCGCTCGGCGGCGACCGCGGCGGGCAGCTCGTCGCCACCGGCACGCCCGAAGAGGTTGCGCGTATCGCCGACAGCTTCACCGGTCAGTACCTGCGCCCGATCCTCGAAGCCGCGGGTACCCTGCCGTACGGTATCGCGCCGCTGCCCGCCGCGCCGCCGAAACGCCGCACCGCCCGCAAGCCCGTGCCGGCAGCCGCCGGCAACGGCAAGGCGAGCGCCGAGGACCTCGCCGCTACCGCGGTCGACCACGAGCCCATCGTCGAGCACCACCTCGACGCGCCCGCCGACCCGGGCGAGCTCGCCACCACCGACCCGGAGCAGGCGGCCGCCGCCGCCATCGCAACCATCTCCGAGCGCATCGCCCGCGAGTCGGTCCGCCAGGAACCCCGCCAGACGAAGGCCGCCGAAAAGCGCGCCCGCCAGGCGGCCAACCCCCGCAAGGAGACGGCCAGCGAGCGTGCCCTCCGCGAGCACCGCGAACAGCGCAGCTGACCCGGCACCTCGCGCCTGCTGACCTCCTGAGCCCGGCCACGCCCCTGTAGCGGCGCGCCGCGCCGGCGTGATGCGGCTGCAGCCCCCGCCCGCGTACCGTCCGCCTATGACCCGAGCCCGAATCGACGCCCCCGGCCGCCAGGCCCTCGCCCGCCTCGCCGAAGACCTCGACGCCCTGAACCTCGCCTGGGCGGTCGTTGGCGGCATCGCAGTCCAGGCCCACTGCGGCTCTGGCGCCACCGATGACATCGATGCCGCCGTCGCCGTCGCCGATGACGCCACCGCCGAGCTCGTCGTCCGCGCCCTCCAGGACCGCGGCTACGCCCTCGTCACCTCCGTCGAGGACGAGGCTACCGGCCGCCTCGCCTCCGTCCGCCTCGACGTGAAGGGCGACGAGGACCGCGTCCAGCCGGTTCAACTCCTCTTCGCCTCGTCCGGCATCGAGCCCGAGCTCGCCGCCGCCGCCACCCGCCGCCCTATCGCTGGCACGGACGTGCCCGTCGCCGCGGCCGGGCATCTGCTCGCGCTCAAGGTCCTCGCCCACGATATCGGCCGCCCCCAGGACGGCGAGGATATCGCCGCGCTCCTCCGCTGCGTCGGCGAGGACGCCCTCCAGCAGGCCGAGGATGCCTTCGTCCTCATCACCGACCGCGGCTTCAACCGCGACCGCGACCTCATGGCCGATTACGAGCGCTTCCTCGCCCGCGAGCCCGCCACCGGCTGACTACCGCAGCAGGTCCCGGCAGAACGCCCGGATCGCCCCGTTCAGCAGCTCCGCCCGCTCCCACTGCATGAAGTGGCCGCAGTCGCGCACCAGGAACGGCCCCACCCGGTCGGGGAACACCACCTCCGCCATTCGGTCGAACTCGGGGTAGATCACGTGGTCGCTCGGCCCGAACAGCAGGAGCGTGTGCGTCGGGTTCGGGCCCGCCATCGCCGATGGCTCGCTCCGCGCGGCCGCGCTGAACGAGCTCTCGTAGCCCCCGAAGCTCGCCCGCAGCTTCGCCCCGTCCGCGAACGGCTCCGTCATGAAGTCCGTCGCGTCGTCGTCGAAGGCGCCCGGGTGCGCCCAGAACCGCGAGCCGTAGAACGTCGCGATGTACCGGCGCCGTTTCTCGGGCGTGTCCAGCTCCGCCGCCAGCCCGTCCGGGTCCGTGCCCTGCCGCCGGAAGTAGTCCGAGGCCTCCCGCGCCGGCCGCGTCCGGAACCCCGCCATCCGCTCCTTGTCATAGGGCAGCGGCGAATTAAACAGCACCATCCGCTCCACGAATCCCGGGTAGCGCAGCGAGAGGTCCTGGATCACTGGCCCGCCGAGGTCCCCGCCCGCCCCGACCACCCGCTCGTGGCCCAGGTGGTCGTGCACCAGCGCGTACAGGTCGCGCACGTGCGACGGCACGTCGTGGAACCCGTCCGGGCCCACCTCCGAATCGCCGAACCCGCGCAGGTCCGGCACGATCACCTCGAAGCCGGCCTCCGCCAGCGGCGCGATGTTCCGCCACCAGATCCGCTTCGTCTCCGGCCAGCCGTGCACCAGCAGCAGCGGCACGCCGCCAGCTCCTTCGCGCACGTAGGCCTGGGCGAACCCGCGCGGGCTGGCGTGGTGGATGGCGAATCGGTTCGGGTTCGTGTCGTCGGGCATGGGCACCTCCGGTTTGCGTACGGCGCCCGAAGATAGCAGGCTTCGCGTCACCCTGTCTTCGACAAACCTCCCGAGGAGACCCGCGTGAGCTATCGAGCCTTCGTCGTCAACAAGGACGGCGACAACTTCACCGCCGGCACCACCACCCTGTCCGAATCCGACCTCCCCCAGGGCGACGTCACCATCCGCGTCGAATGGTCCAGCGTGAACTACAAGGACGGCCTCGCCTGCACGCCGAACGGCCGCGTCGTCCGCGGCTACCCGATGGTTCCCGGCGTCGACCTCGCGGGCGTGGTCACCGAATCGACCGATAGCCGGTTCGCGCCCGGCCAGGGCGTCATCGCCCACGGCCACGACATCGGCGTGTCGCACCCCGGCGGCTTCGCCGAGCTCGCCCGCATGCCCGCCGAGTTCTGCACCGCCCTCCCGGACGGCCTCACGACGAAGGAGGCGATGGCCATCGGCACCGCCGGCTTCACCGCCGCCCAGTCCGTCCTCGCGCTCGAACAGTACGGCGTCACGCCCGCGAAGGGCCCCGTCATCGTCACCGGCGCGACCGGCGGCGTCGGCAGCACCGCCGTCAGCATGCTCGCCATGCGCGGCTTCACCGTCGCCGGCAGCACCGGCAAGGCCGACGAGCACGACTACCTGCGCAACCTGGGCGCCACCGAGATCCTCTCGCGCGAAGAGGTGAGCGCCGAATCCAACCGCCCGCTCGAATCCGAGCGCTGGGCCGGCGCGGTCGACCCCGTCGGCGGCGCCACCACCGCCTACCTCCTCCGCACCACGAAATACGGCGGCGCCGTCGCCCTCTCCGGGCTCACCGGCGGCACCACCGTCAGCACGACCGTCATGCCGTTCATCCTCCGCGGCGTCGGCCTCCTCGGCATCGACTCCGTCCAGTACCCGATCGAGCTCCGCCGCGCCCTCTGGCAGCGCCTCGCCACTGACCTCAAGCCAAAGGGCCTCCTCGAATCCATCGCCGTCGAAACCGACCTCGACGGCATCCCCGCCGCCGTCGAAAAGATCCTCCGCGGCGGCATCCGCGGCCGCATGCTCGTCCGCCTCACCTGACGGCGGTCCCCTCCAACTCCCCTCGCCCGCCGCAGCGGGAGAGGGGGCCGGGGGGTGAGGGTTTGCTTCTTCGCCCTTCGACGTTCGCCTTTTGTCCCCTACGCCGGCAGCCGCGCCAGCAGGTTCTCGTACAGCTCCGGCGTCACCGGCCGCACCACCCGGCCCGCGCCCGTCCACCACAGCCACTTCCAGTCCCCCGTCGCCCGCGGCTGCTCCGCCGGCTGGTCGAGCTGCCGCTCCTTGCTCGCCAGCATCAGGTGGTAGTGGCTCCCCAGCGGCACCGTCTCGTTCACGATGCCGATCCAGTACTGCATCTCGCCGTCGTCCACCGAAAACGTCGTGCCCAGGTAGCGGTACTGCCCGCCGATCGGCCGCGAGGCGCTGTTCGTGTACGTCGCCCGGTCGCCGAACCGCTTGCGCACCGCCGCCGCCCCCAGCGCGTACAGCCGGTTCGTCGTGATCGCCTCGTCCAGCGGCACCGCACCCAGCCCGAGGATGTCGCGCAGCACGAACTCCGTGTACTGCTTCGCCAGCGGGTCCGGGTCGTCCTCGATCGCCTCGATGACCTGCAGCCACGTGACCGCCTGCCACCCCGCCGGCGCATCCTGCGCGTGGAGGCTCACCATCACCAGCGCCGGCGCCGCGTCCCATTCCGTGCGGAACGACTCCAGCGCCGGCAGGCGGCGCTGGTCGCTCGCCGCCTCCACCTGCACCTCGACGATCGCCCGCCGCCCGCCTTCGAACGTCAGCAGCAGGTCCGCGATCGCCGCGTCGCCGAGCCGCGGCTGCACTTCGACCACCGCCAGCTCCTCCCCGGCCGCGCCCGCTGCTTCGGCCAGGAGCCGCGTGAGCAGCACCTGCCCGCGCTTCAGGAAGTACGCGAGCCCCGACGTGCAGTAGTTCTCGAACGGCGTCGCCGGCGAACCCGGGCGGTAGGCGGAGAGCATGGTGAAGAGGTTGGCATCGGCCATGAACCCAGTATCGCGAATGGGGATCCCCCGGGCCAGTTCAGTCCACGTACCCGACGATTACCACCTGGCTCGTGTCGCACGATGGGTCCGGGGGCGTAGTCAGGAAGTCTGCCTCCCGCCACCAATCGAACGTGCCGCCGCCGGATCGGAACTCCTCGCCGACGCGGAACCTCTTACCGAGGACGGTGAGCACGCCCTTCTCTTCGTCGTACCGCGAATCCGAGGGGAACAGCGGGAGGTCGCTGCCCACGTACAGGCAGTGCCCCTCCTGCCTCAGGATCCCAACCAGGAGGGCATCGTTTCCGTTCACCTGGCCGCCGTACCGCGGCAACCATGGCACCGTCGGCCCGTCCGGCGTCACGTACGGCAGCAGGTAGCGCCACGCCAGCACCAGCGCGACAGCCAGCCCCACCGCGAACACCACCAGCTGCGGGCGCGACGCCCACGTAAACTCCGCCCACCGCATACCATTCCTACGCCGCCCCTTGCCCCGCAGATGCCCGTCTGCCCGAACATCGCATCTTTCTCGCAATCCACATCGATTTTACGCAACGTACCTATTACGACAGCCCCGCCCCGGTTAGCGTGTTCAGTCCGGCGGGGGAGGTTGGGAGACCCCACATGGCGTTTGAATGGCAAAAAGGGCGGCCGGAGGACATGCCGGCCCAGCAGGGACAGGAGCACCACGAGGCCCCGCAGCATACCCCTGCGCCCGCGCACGACGGCGCGAGCATCCTCGACGAGCGCTCCGAATTCGACGGGCGCTTCAACTGCGGCCGCGACCTCCTCGTCAAGGGCAAGGCCAAGGGCGAAATCGAGTGCCGCGGCACGCTCACCATCGACATCGGCGGCCAGGTCGAGGCCAGGGTCGACGCCCTCAACGCCTACATCGCCGGCACCTACGAGGGCACGATGACCTGTACCGGCCGCGTCGAGCTCGCCAGCGAGTGCCGCGTCTCCGGCGAAGTCACCGCCGGCACCCTCGTCATCCAGGACGGCGCACGCATCTCCGGTAAGGTCACAACCACCGGCGGCTCGGCCGGCGGCGCCAACCTGCTCGAATTCGAGCGCAGCGAAAAGAAGCCCGCCCCCGCGGCGAGCGCACCCGCCGAAACCGCCGCGCCCGAACCCGCCGATGTCCCCGCCGCGATGACCCCCGTCTCGCGCCCCTCCGTCGGCTCCCGCCGCACCAGCTGACCCCATACCCGCGCGCCTCGCCCGGCCACCCCGCCGGGCGGCGCGCCCTATCCCCGGTCGCACGCTGGTCAGCACTCCCTCTCGCAGCGCCCCGATGTCCCGGCCCGCCGGAGATCAGGAGCCCGCGCGTGAGCGAGGGGTAGGGCCGCGCCCCGGCACCCACGGCCCCACCATCAGCCACCTGCCTACCATCAGCAGCCCGCGCCATCAGTAGCCCGCGCGTGAGCGAGGGCAGGGCCGCGTCCCGGCACCCACGTTCTTCGACCAGCCACCCCTTGTGCATCAGCAGCCCGCGCGTGAGCGAGGGCAGGGCCGCGCCCCGGCACCCACGGCCCCACCATCAGCCACCCCGCGCGCCACCTGCAGCCCGCGCGTGAGCGAGGGCAGGGCCGCGCCCCCGCACCCGCGTACCCACCACCTGCGGCCCGCGCCATCAGTAGCGCGCGCGTGAGCGAGCGCCCGGCCGCGCCCCGGCACCCCTGTCCCCTCGAACAGCCCCCGTCCGCCATCAGTAGCGCGGGCGTGAGCGAGGGCAGGGCCGCACACCCGGCACCCCCCGCCCCAAAACAAAGCGGCCATGACCCACAGGGCCACGGCCGCTTACCACATCGAACACCCCACGAAGCGCTCCACCACCTCCCAACCAGCGAAAATCGAAAACCGAAAATCGCAAGTCGGGGGACGGGCCGCGGGGAGGGGACATGGGCCCGCCGGGATTCGAACCCAGGACCAACCGGTTATGAGCCGGCCGCTCTAACCGCTGAGCTACGGGCCCCCGCGGGCAGTATACGCATGCGCTACCGCGAGCTTACCAGCGCCGGCCGCCGCCACCGCCGCCGCCCCGCCGATCCCGGTCGCCACCGCGCCGGCCGCCGCGATCACCGCGTTCGCCGCCGCCGAAGCCGCCACCGAAATCGCCGAAGCCGCCGCCGTAGCCGCCGCCACCACCACCGCCGTAGCCGCCACCGCCGCCGCTGAAACCGCCGCCACCGCCGCTGCGGCCACCGCCGCCGCCACCAAAGCCACCGCCGCCGCTCCGGCCACCGCCGAAGCCGCCGCCACCCGCACCACGCGGCTGGGGCTGGAAGCAGTCGCTGCAGTAGACCGGCCGGTCACCGCGAGGCTGGAAGGGGACCTTCGCTTCTTTGCCGCACGAAGCGCACGGCACCGTGAACATCTCACGATCCGGGCGGGCAGGCGCCCCGCCCCCGCCGCCACCGCCGGCGTCGCCCTTGCGCGCCCGGCGGCAGTTCACGCACCGCCGCGGCTCGTTCGTGAAGCCCTTCGATGCGTGGAATTCCTGCTCACCCGCGGTGAATGTGAATGCTGCCCCGCAGTCAATGCAGGTGAGCGTTTTGTCGGTGTAGGACACCCGACGACCTCCTGAGTGTTTCCTGGATCCCTACGGTCATCGAGCACCTGAACGAGATAGCCTCTCCGTGAGGCCGATGGAACGTGAGAGCCACCTCTAACGGTATCAGCCGCGAACCTGCGTGTCATCAAGATTCGTGCAGATCTCCACGTTCGCGAACCATCCGCGCCGCTCGTCCGTTTCGGGGGAAAAAGGCAGTGGAGGGCCGGGACGATGAGATAACCGACTCCGATGACGCGGGCTACCCAATACAGCTCTTCAGGTCTCTGCCCCGGCCCTCTGCCAGCGACTATAGGCCCGCGGCCGAACCGCGCGGGTTGCAAAACGCCCCCGCGACATTACTTACCCGTATCACCGGCTCACCCCAGCCGCGGCAACTCCTGCTCCAGCGTCTCCACCGGCGCGAACAGGTCGCCCAGTTCCTCCACGCGCCGCAGCACATCGTCGCTTTCGAACGAGAGCAGCCCCGGGTCGCCCAGCTCGATCGCCCGCGCCACCTCGTCCCAGGTAACCGGCGTCGAGACCGTCGGCCGCTCCCGCGCGCGCAGCGAGTACACCGCGATCGTCGACTTGTGGTCATCGTTCTGGCTCCAGTCGATGAACACCTTCCCCGTCCGCAGCGACTTCGTCATCGACGAGACCACCCGGTCCGGGTGCTGCCGCTCCATCAGCATCGCGATCGCCTGCGCGAACGGCTTCGTCTCGTCGTACGTCACCGGCCTGTTCAGCGGCACGTAGATCTGCATCCCCTTCGAACCGGACGTCTTCGGGAACGACTGCAGCCCCAGTGTCTCGAACAGCTCCCGCAGCCAGATAGCCACCTGCGCGCAGTCGATGATGTTCGCCGGCGGCCCCGGGTCCAGGTCGAACACCACCATCGTGGGCTGCAGCACCTCCGGTGCCCGCGCGAGCAACGGGTGGAGCTCCAGCGCCGCCAGGTTCGCCAGCCACGCCAGCGTCGGCAGGTCGTTCACGAGGCAGTAGTTGATCACGTCGCTGTTCGTGCCCACCCGCGCCTTCTCCACCCACGTCGGTGCGTGCGAAGGGCACTGCTTCTCGTAGAAGTGCGGCCCCTGTGCGCCGTCGGGGTACCGCTTCAGCGTCATCGGCCGCTGCGCCACGTGCGGGACCATCACCGGCGCGATCCGCGTGTAGTAGTCGATCACCCGCGCCTTCGTGAACCCCGTCCCGGCGTACATCTCCTTGTCCAGGTTCGAAAGCACCAGCCGCCGCCCCTCCACCTCGACCTCGACCCGCTGGCCCTTCGTCTTCGGCCCCGCCGGGCGCTTGCCCGCGCCGCGCGCCGCCCGGGCCCCCACGCCCGGCCGCCCGACCACCACCGGCGGCTCGTCCATCGGCTCGGTGCCTTCCCGCACGATCATGCGCGGCGGCTTGTCGTTGCGAAGGCCCTTGAACGACGGGTGCCGCAGCGTCCCCGCCTCCGTCCACTCGGTGAAGTCCACCTCCGCGACGAGCTCCGGCTCCACGAAACAGGACCCGGATTCCGGCTCGCCGGCATCGAACGGGCTCGTCGCCCGCTGTCCGCGTTTGAGCTCCGCCATCAGCTTCCGCAGCAGCCGGTCGTCGAAACCGGTGCCCACCTTGCCCGCGAAGATGAACCGCTGCTCGCGCCCGGCCGCCTCGGCCTGCGACGGCGTGGAGTCGTAGTACCCGAGGAGCAGCGCCCCGAACGCGTCCTCGCGGTTCCCCGCCCCCGGGGTCCACCCCCCGATGACGAACTCCTGGCGCAGGCTGTTCTTCACCTTCAGCCAGGCAGTGCTCCGTCGCCCCGCCTCGTACGGGCTGTCCAGCCGCTTCGCGACCACCCCCTCGAGCCCGCCGGCCTTGCTCGCCTCGAGCATCGCTGGCCCGTCGCCGGCGTGGTACGGCGGCGTCTGCCAGCACGGCCCGGTCAGAGCGAGCCCCTCCAGCAGCCGCCGCCGCTCCGTGTACGGCAGCTGCATCGTCGAGCGCCCGTCCAGGTAGAGAAGGTCGAAGATCATGTACACGACCGGCGTGTCCGCCACCCGCCGCCGGATGTCGTTCGGCTTCGCCAGGTTCATCCGCTGCTGCAGCCGCTCGAACCGGGGCACGCCATCCGCGTCGGGCGCGACGATTTCGCCGTCGAGCACCACCTCCGTGAGCCCCAGCTCCTCGCCGAGCTCCGCCAGCTCCGGGTACTGCTTCGTGATGTCGAGCAGGTTCCGGCTCTGCAGCCGGACCCGCCCGCCCTGCACGTACGCGATCGCCCGGATGCCGTCCCACTTCACTTCGAACGCGTGGTTCGCGTCATCCTTCGGCAACCCCGAGAGCTTCGCCAGCATCGGCACGACCTGCTCGGGCATCGGCTCCCGCTCCGGGTCCTCCGGCGGATCCATCCGGTGGACCATCCAGTTCTTCCCCTCCGTCTGGAAGAGGACGTACTTCCCCCGCGCGCGCTTCCCGTGCAGCGTCACGATCACTTCGCTATCGCGGAACTTCTCCGTCTCATACGTGCCCTGGTCCCAGAGGATGACTCGGCCGCCGCCGTACTCGCCCTTCGGGATCTCGCCCTCGAAGTCGTAGTAGCTCAGCGGGTGGTCTTCCGTGTGTACCGCCAGGTTGTTCACCGACTTGTCGACCGGTAGCCCCTTTGGCACTGCCCACGAAACGAGCACGCCGTCCCGTTCGAGGCGGAAGTCCCAGTGCAGCGCCGTCGCGTGGTGCTCCTGGATCACGAACCGCGGCAGCCCGTCCGGCGCGACCGCGGGTTCGCCCTCCGGCTCCGGGGTGCGCTCGAAGTCGCGCATGTTGCGGTAGGTGTCGAGCCGGTCGGACATAACGGCGGGGGTCTCCGTACGCCAAACAGTAGCATGCGAGCAGCTCCCGCAGCAGGCGCCGCCGCGGATCGCCAGATCCTTGCCACACCGCTGCCAATCCACGCGCCCGGCGGCGTAGACTGCGCCCGGAGGAGGGACAGCGATGGCCGCATTGGATGGCATGAATGTGCTCGACCTGACGCAGTACGAGGCCGGCACCACCTGCACGCAGTATCTCGCCTGGTTCGGCGCCCGCGTGGTCAAGATCGAACCCCTGCACGGCGAACCCGGCCGCGCCTCCGAAGGCCCCGGCAAGGATTCGCTCTACTTCCTGAGCTTCAACCACAACAAGCGCAGCGTCGCCCTGGACCTCGCCAGCCCTGAAGGCCGCGAGATCTTCCTCGCGATGCTCCCGAAGTTCGATGCCGTCGTGGAGAACTTCGCCCTCGGCGCCATGGACAAGCTCAACCTCGGCTACGACGTCCTCAAGCAGCACAACCCCGCGATCATCTACGCCTCCATCAAGGGCTTCGGCGAATCGGGGCCCTACGCGGGCTTCAAGTCCTTCGACTGGGTCGCCCAGGCCGCCGGCGGCGCCTTCAGCGTCACCGGCGAACCCGATGGCCCGCCGATGAAGCCCGGCGCCACCGTCGGCGACACCGGCTCCGGCATGCACGCCGCTATGGGCGTCCTCGCCGCCTACGTCCAGCGCCTCCGCACCGGCGAGGGCCAGAAGGTCGAAGTCTCGATGCAGGAGACCGTCTTCAACTTCATGCGCCAGCAGCTCTCCCTCCGCGAGCGCCGCGACGGGCCGGTCCCCCGCCGGGGCAACAAGCTCGGCCTCCCGCCCACGGACCTCTACCCCTGCGCGCCCGGCGGCTCGAACGACTGGGCCTTCATCATGCCCATCACATCGCGCATGTTCGACACCCTGCTCATCACCATCGACCGCCCGGACCTCGTCGGCGACCCGCGCTTCGCCACCGTCGCCGAGCGCCTGAATCACGGCCCCGAGCTCTACGAGATCATCTCCGAGTGGACCCGGAAGCGCACCAAGTTCGAGGTGATGGAGGCGCTCGGCGCCGCCGGCGTCCCGTGCAGCGCCGTCTACGACAGCGACGACCTCTTCCGCGACAAGCACCTCATCGCCCGCGACCGCATCGTCGAGTACCAGTACCCCGACCGCGGCCGCGTCGTCATGCAGGCGCCGCCCATCGCGATGAGTGCGTCGAAAGTCGACATGGTCCGCGCCCCGCTGCTCGGCGAGCACACCGTCGAAGTGCTCCAGGCCGAACTCGGCCTCACCGACGAGCAGATCGCCGGCCTCGCCCAGCGCGGCATCCTCCACGCCCGCCAGTCCGCAGGGGCCGGGGCCGCAGCCGGGTGACCGGCGTCGAGCTCCCGCACCCCGCCTATCCGCGCGCCTCGTCCTACGACGCCGGCTGGGTTGCCGCGAACAACATGGGCCCGCACCCGCTCTGGCTCGCCGAGTGGCTCTGCGAGGCCATGGCCCTCCAGCCCGGCATGCGCGTCCTCGACTTCGGCTGCGGCACGGCGCTCACCTCCGTCTTCCTCGCCCGCGAATTCGGCGTCCAGGTCTGGGCCGCCGACCTCTGGATCGCGCCTACGGAGAACCTCGCCCGCATCGAAGCCGCCGGCGTCGCCGACCGCGTCTTCCCGCTCCGCGCCGAGGCCCACGCGCTCCCCTTCGCCCACGGCTTCTTCGACGCCGCCATCAGCATCGACGCCTACCACTACTTCGGCACGGACGACCTCTACCTGTCCTACTTCGCGCCGTTCCTCAGGCCCGGCGCCCGGTTCGGCATCGCCGTCCCCGGGCTGGTCAACGCCTTCGAATCCGTCCCGGCCCACCTCGAGCCCTACTGGGAACCGGACTTCTGGACCTTCCACACCGCCGCCTGGTGGCAGCGCCACTTGGAACGCAGCGGCCAGCTCACCGCCGTCCACGCAGACGACCTCGATCGCGGCTGGGAAGACTGGGCTCGCTGGCTCGAGTTCTGCGCCACCCACGGCGCCCGCACCAGCGAACGCGAGCTCGAAATGGTCCGCACCGACGCCAGCCGCAACCTCACCTTCGTCCGCTGCACCGCCACCCGCCGCCCGGGCGCCGCAGGCGTAGTCGCGGAGCATCGGCTCCGCGGCCCCCAGGATCACGCCCCGCGGTAGCCCGCAACCATGTCCTGCCAGCCCGCAACGCACGTCTCGACCATGATCACGGAACACCAACTCCCCTCTGCTCTGAAAATAGCCCCGTGGTTCCGGACATCTGGATTCGTTATTCGTTGACTCTCCCTGACGAGAGTCGATTTTCATCCGCCATCCTGGCCCTTTGCCATGGTGTCTCCCTCCGGGAGAGGGGCCGGGGGTGAGGGCTGTCGCGGTGGAAGAAGGCCCAGGCCCCGTTTTCAGCGCAGAGAAGTAGGGAAGAGGGCGGGTCAGTCCCGGCGCGCGTCCAGTGCCGCCAGCCCCATGTCCGCGTACACCCGTGCCACTGCCTCAGCGTTCAGCCGCCCGCCCGGTTGGAACCACGAGTTGATCCCGGCCCCCGCGCTGAGGAGGAAGCGCATCCGCGTCCGCGGCTCGTGCCGCGTCACCAGCCCCAGCTCCGCGAGCTCCTCGGCCAGCCGGTAGAACCGCTCCTCGTAGACGTGGCGCAGCTCCAGCACGCGCTCCCGCACCTGTTGCGGCATGTGCGCGCCCTGCAGGTGGAACAGCATCGTCTCTTTGAGGGATCGGATGTGCTGGAACGCATGCGCCTGCAGCACCGTCCACAGCAGCTCCACGCTCGGCTCGGCCTCGAACAGCGGCTCGATCTGCGGGTCCACCGCCTCGAAGTTCCGCTCCATCACCGCTTTCACGAGCGAATCCTTCGTCGGGAAGTGGTTGTAGAGCGAGCTCGGCACCAGCCCAACCGCAGCCGCAATATCCCGCATCGACGTGGCATCCAGTCCCTTCTCGTAGAAGAGGTCGCGGGCGGCTTCGAGGATTCTGTCGCGCATCTGCTTCGGTCGCACTGTAGCATGCGCGCGCACTACGCGATTGACTCCTTCAATACGTGTGTATTAAACCGCGCCAGCAGCCACGGAGGTCCAGCGATGTACGCCCTGTCCGGTGTCACCGTCGTCGAAAGCGGCCAGGACCTCGCTGTCGCTTTCGCCGGCCGCCTCCTGCGCATGCTCGGCGCCACTGTCCTCGTCACTCGCGAACGCCACCGCGAGCTCGTCCCGCACGCGCTCGCCGCCTTCCTCGACCACGCCAAGACCCCGGCCGCCGGCCGCGACCTCGGCCAGCTCCTCGCCGGCGCCCAGGTCTGGCTTTCGAGCGACCCCGCGCCCGCGCATGAACGGGCCTCGCTGGTCCACGTCGTCCTCACGCCCTATGGTGCCGAAGGCCCGTGGGCCGGGCGCGCCGGCTCCGCCTTCACCGGCTCCGCCCTCGGCGGCCTCCTCCACCTCTGCGGCGAAGCCGAACGCGAGCCGCTCAAGAACGGCGGCCTCGTCCTCGAATTCCAGGCCGGCCTCTTCGCCACCATTGGCGCCCTCGCCGGGCTGCTCAAGCTCGAAGCCGGCCGCGGCGGTGGCCGCGTCGAAACCTCCTATCTCGAGTCCGCCATCGCCTTCCAGGAACGCGGCGACATCGCCTGGACCCACACCGCCGACGACTGGAAGCGCGCCCGCCGCCACGAAGTCGGCCACCCCTTCACCGTCTTTCCCTGCGCCGACGGCTACGTCACCATCGCCATCGGCCCCGCCCGCCAGTGGGAGAACCTCTGCCTGCTCATCGGCAAGCCCGAATGGGCCCAGGACGTCGAGCTCATCATGAACAAGCGCGCCAACGCCGACCTGATCGACGAAGCCCTCATCCCCTGGCTCGCATCGCGGAAGTCCGCCGATGTCGTCCGCGAGTGCCAGGAGTTCTTCGTCCCCTGCGGTCCCGTCCTCACCGCCCACGAAGTGCTCCAGGATGCCCAGTTCCGCGAGCGCCAGTTCTTCCAGTCGATGCAGCTCCTCGGCCAGGCGTTCGAAGTCCCCGGCGCGCCCTTCCGCCTCGAAGGCGCGTTCGACCCCGCAGCATGGGCAGCCGCCCCGGGGGCCGCACGATGAGGACCGACGCCCTCGCCGGCCTCCGCGTCATCGAGCTCGGCGCCTTCTGGGCCGGACCTTACTGCGCCCGCATGCTCGCCGACCTCGGCGCCGAAGTCATCAAGGTCGAGGCCGTCCGCCGCCCCGACATGGTCCGCTTCGGCCTCTATCCCGATGCCGACCCCGGCGAGGTCCCCTGGGAGCGCGGCGCCCACTACCAGAAGTTCAGCCGCAACAAGAAGAGCTGCGTCATCGACATCAGCCAGCCCCGCGGCCACGAGCTCTTCCTCCGCCTGCTCGCCATCAGCGACGTCTTCCTCGAAAACAACACCCCCCGCGTGCGCCTCAACCTCGGCCTCGACGACGACACCGTC
Source organism: Dehalococcoidia bacterium (assembly GCA_020850615.1). Lineage (GTDB taxonomy): Bacteria > Chloroflexota > Dehalococcoidia > Tepidiformales > Tepidiformaceae > JADZEI01. The sequence continues at coordinate 76,353 of JADZEI010000028.1, forward strand.
CGCAAGGCGAACCCGAAGCTCATCACTCTCTCGATGCCCGGCTTCGGCCTCGATGGCCCCTACCGCGACTACCTCGCCTACGGCATCACCATCGAAGGCTTCGTTGGGCTCACCAGCGTCACCGGCTACCCCGACGACCCCGAGCCCATCCGCTCCGCCGTCCCCTACGGCGACCCCGTGGCCGGCATGTACGGCGTCATCGCCATCCTCGCCGCCCTCCGCCGTGTCCGCGCCGGCGGCGACCCCGGGTTCATCGAGCTCGCCCAGAACGAGACCCTCGCCACCCTCATGCCCGACATCTTCCTGCAGGCCCAGGCCACTGGCGTCAGCCCCACCCCAACCGGCAACCAGACCCCCGACGTCGCCCTCCAGCAGGCCTTCGTCGCCAGCGATGGCGAATGGGTCGCCATCACCGTGCCCGAACCCGCCGGCCTGCCCGCGCTCGCCTCCGTAGTGGGCGGCCCCGCGGCCAACGTGGACGAACTGCGCGCCGCCACCGCCGCCTGGTGTGCCGCCCGCCCCGCCGCGGTCGCCGCCGACGCCCTCCAGGGCGCCGGCATCGGCGCCGCCCCCGTGCTCTCCCCGCGGCAGCTCATGGAACACGAACAGGTCAACGCTATGGGCATCTACGAGCCCGTCTCCCACCCCCTCTACCGCGACTTCCGCTACAGCCGGATGCCGCTCCGGTTCCCCGGCGCCCACACCGAAGGCGACCGCCATGCCCCCCTCTTCGGCGAACACAACGACTACGTCTTCCGCGACCTCCTCGGCCTCACCGAACCCGAGATCGCCGAGCTCCACGCCCTCAATATCACCTCCACCCAACCCGAGCTCCTCTAACCCCGCCGCCGTGATTGGTCACCTATCCCGCGGCTCGAACCAGGTGGCGTATGGGTACGACACCGCGAACCGGCTGACGAGTGTCACCGGCTCGAACCTCGACCGGACCGAGATCAACCGCACCGGGACAACGACGACGGCGCTGCGGTACTACGTCCATCATGGCGAGACGGTGGGATGCGGAAGCGCAACGGCGACGTGTACATGATCGGGGGGAACTAGCCCTCGGGACGCACGGCGTGGCCGCGAAGAACGGGACGGGCGCGGTCAGCCGGCCGCGGATACATGCCATTTGGCGCGGCGCGCCGGGCCGCGAATCGGCTCCCGAAGACCGGGGCTGGACTATGACCACCAACAGAAGCGGTACAATTGAAATAAAGTCGCCGGATGGACGGGGCCGGTTTATCAGAAACGATAACGATGGAGGGCAGGGCCCTCGGTTTGGCCTACGAGACCTCGACGCGGTTAACCCGAATAACCCGTGGTCAGGGGGATAGATCCGGAGATGGGTAGGCTAAGCCGTGACGCTAGGCATGTTCCGTTGGATCCGGAGGGATGTCCGTGACAGGCACGTTTATACTGCTCGGTGAAACCATTCCCGTAGATTGTGACGCATGGATACGATTGAAGCAAGATACTCTCGATATAGACATAGATTTTTCCTACTCATGGGATAACCATCGCATTATGGTGCATACACTTAAGCTAATCGATTTGATAGAGTTTAGTGTTTGGGCAGATAACGGAAAGCCGTTCGGAGTGTGTTATTCGGTTTCTGAGGATCCATCTTCAATGGAGTGGGATATCTCGAATCATAACGAACTCTCCGAGCGGAAGAGTGGGTCGTTCAAGGGTAAGAAGATGTTCTCGCATAGAGGAGCGCGACGGCTAACATTGGAGGGGATGGGATTCGGATTGGTTTGTCTGTATTCTGGAAAGTTCATATGGATGCCAGAGTACCTCTCCATAACGCCCTAAGTGAAACCTGCGTGAAGTTCGCTATGTCGTGCTCATGGCTCGGAGGCGGCGTGCTTCGCGCTCGCCAATCTTGCTGGTTTGATAGTCCGCGTTCCCATTCTGGTTGCCCCAAGCGCAAACCCGTGAGGTGCAGTTTGCTAAGCATCCGAAGTTTCGCGGCAGCAAAGAAGCTATCGGCAGTCGTGCTACTGTCGGCTGCCTTGTCGGCCTGTGATGAACCGCGTGAGCGAATCGGAATCGCTCTAATAGCTCCGGATCAGGTTGTGCTGGCGTACAAGCACTGCCGCGAATCGTCGCTCGTGAATTCGGTGGTTCTAAAAGACCTCGGGAAGTCGCGGGAGCACCTCTCCGACGACGAAGTGATCTGGGAGATTGCGGCAGATGCGGGGTCTCCGTTGGCGCGCTTTGAACTGGGAGCTACGCCCGAAGAGTTCGAACAGCGCGTTCCGCTAAGAACATCCCTGAGTGGGAAGCTGTTGAACGTACAGATAAAGAGCACTGATCTACCGCACGGTGAGTCCATGACCTTTGAGCTGAGTCAACTGCGAGCAGGCGAACTTCTTGTTGGCGAGGGCTACATGGCAGCTGACGAGTTCCGCAAGGCGTCAGCGTGTGACTAGGCCATTTCGAAGACCTCAGAGAATAATGTGAAGGAACGATGAAGACGACTGACATAGGCCCGTCTGGCGCATTGGTGCAACTCGAGCACTGGGAAGTCAGCATGCTCGCAAATGCGAACGAGACGTCGAAGCGTTTTCACCGCGGGACTTCCAGACTAGAAGACAGGCACGCGCTCCACCAGGAGCTCATGCAGCTCCGTCGAGCTATCCGGCTCCGCGCGGAGGCCGACGCCCCCTGACAGTCGTCCAAACCGGCGCGCGAGCCGTGATTGATCGCTCACGCCGAGGCGGCCACACCACGACGTGCGGGAAGGCGGGCCGCGGCACCCCGCCACCGGCGCGCGTGAGCGGTTCACCCCCACGCGTGTGGGGACGGCTGGAGCCAGCAGCTGACGGCTCGGACCGGCATCGGTTCACCCCCACGCGTGTGGGGACGGCGAAATCTAAGGCGTCAACCCCCTCCCATCAATCGGTTCACCCCCACGCGTGTGGGGACGGCGAGCCCCACACCGCTGAGTCAGGCCCCTACCGCGGTTCACCCCCACGCGTGTGGGGACGGCGCAATGGCGGTGGACTCGACAAAATCGGCCGACGGTTCACCCCCACGCGTGTGGGGACGGCGCTCACTGAGCGGATATTCAAACTGGATGCGACGGTTCACCCCCACGCGTGTGGGGACGGCATGCACCTGTCGAGGTGGCGGAGGGTACCCCACGGTTCACCCCCACGCGTGTGGGGACGGCTCCGTGGTTGCCTCGGCGGTCGTCTCTTCTGTCGGTTCACCCCCACGCGTGTGGGGACGGCCGGATGAGAACCACCAGCTGGGGCTTCGCGTCCGGTTCACCCCCACGCGTGTGGGGACGGCCTCGACCAAGCTATCGAGTTCGTTCGAGGGTTCGGTTCACCCCCACGCGTGTGGGGACGGCTGCCGCGTCGCCGCCATCCAGTTCGCGATGGTCGGTTCACCCCCACGCGTGTGGGGACGGCCGGATCGCGGCGTTCCAGGCTTGCCCGAAGGACGGTTCACCCCCACGCGTGTGGGGACGGCGTTGATCTGACTGATGACGGAGTTCGCCGCCCCGGTTCACCCCCACGCGTGTGGGGACGGCAACCGCGACACCTGCTGTCGCGAGGACGGGATCGGTTCACCCCCACGCGTGTGGGGACGGCCTGTACATCGGCGACGCCTACGACAGAATCGCCGGTTCACCCCCACGCGTGTGGGGACGGCATGATCCCCCACGCCGCCCGCCACGTCACGATCGGTTCACCCCCACGCGTGTGGGGACGGCCATATAGCTAGCGGGCGCGACGCCCCACGTGGCGGTTCACCCCCACGCGTGTGGGGACGGCCTCATCCTTCAGTTCGTCGCCGCACGTAGTGGCGGTTCACCCCCACGCGTGTGGGGACGGCAACTTCGCCGGGTCCGACACGATGGCGGCGAACGGTTCACCCCCACGCGTGGGGGGACGGCAGGGCGAACGCAATGAATGCCTCGAGCTTCGGCGGTTCACCCCCACGCGTGTGGGGACGGCTCAAGACGACGTACGCGACACTCCTCCTGAACCGGTTCACCCCCACGCGTGTGGGGACGGCATCCGCCGCATCGTCGCGTCCACGAGTGGTCGCGGTTCACCCCCACGCGTGTGGGGACGGCTCGACCGCCATCGCGATGAGCCGCTCGCCCACCGGTTCACCCCCACGCGTGTGGGGACGGCCTTGGTTTCCTCATGCACGCGCGGGGGCAAGGCGGTTCACCCCCACGCGTGTGGGGACGGCACTAGCGGACGCATGGCGCACACAGCCCTGTCCGGTTCACCCCCACGCGTGTGGGGACGGCGACACCCCACTGGCGCGAAAAGCGATCGACTACGGTTCACCCCCACGCGTGTGGGGACGGCCATCGAGGACGACTGGCGCGCGGCCTCCCCGGCGGTTCACCCCCACGCGTGTGGGGACGGCCCGGATTTGAGGATGCGCCCCGGGGCGCTCCCCGGTTCACCCCCACGCGTGTGGGGACGGCGTGATCGCCCGCGTCCAGTGCGCCTCGAAATA
>JADZEI010000029.1 GCA_020850615.1 Dehalococcoidia bacterium
AGTGCGGATGGAAGCGGAGCTTCGAAACGACATCCCAGCTGGTGCGCCCGCTAAAGGCGCGGCTTGATCCAGGCTGGCCTTCTCATGGAAGTCGCAGAGCATCGGCTCTGCGGCCCCGAGGATCATGCCCCGCGGTAGCCCGTGACAACGTCCGGTGCTGCGAGGGCGGGAGCGCAGCTCCGCCCGGCTCGCCGCGTGCTCATCTCCGCGCTGACGCTCCCGCCGCCGTTCGACCCGCCACGCCTTGCACCTTGGCCCACCCGCGCGGCATGATTCGCACAAATGTTCGAACCACCGCCGCCCGCCGCCGCACCCGCCCTCCGCGACCGGCTGCGCGCGGCGCTCCACCAGCCCGCCCGCAAGGACTCGCTCCCCCGCGCCGAGAGCGTCACCGAGCTCACCGACCTCTCGGCCCTCGGCGGGCGCTGGTTCCAGTCGCAGGACGGCCCGGGCTACGTCGTCGAAAGCGTCTACGAAGCCGGCCACGCGCACGGCTCCGTCGTCCTCCACCGCGCGCTCTCGCTGAACCCGGTCCGTCTCGCCGGGCAAACGCGCGATGACCGCCTCGGCGCCGTCAACCCCGCCGACTTCCTCTACGTCGACACCGAGACGACCGGCCTCGGCGGCGCCGGTGCGATGGTCTTTCTCGCAGGCGTGGCCCGCTTCGATGGTTCGCTCCTGCGCCTCCGCCAGTACGTTCTCCCCGGACCGCAGTTCGAAGGCGGGCTCCTCGGCGGACTCGCGGGCGAGCTCGCCGGCGCCGGCGCGCTCGTCAGCTACAACGGCAAGTCGTTCGACCTGCCTCTCCTCGAATCGCGCTACATCCTCTCGCGCCAGCGCCCCACCTTCCGCCAGCTCCCCCACCTCGACCTCCTCCACCCCAACCGGCGCATCTTCAAGGACACCATGGAGTCGCACCGCCTCACGCGCGTCGAGCTCGAGCTCCTCGAGTTCGAGCGCGAGGCCGACTGCCCCTCGCACGAAGTGCCGGAGCGCTACTTCCGCTTCCAGCGCAGCAGCGACCCGACCCACATCCTGCCCGTACTGCGCCACAATGCCTGGGACGTGCTCTCGCTCGTGGCGCTCGCCGCCCACCTCGCCGGCGTCTGCGACGGCGCCGGGGAGCCGCTCCAGGCCGCCCGCGCCGCTGAATACGCCGGCCACCATGCCGAGGCCATCGCGCACTACGAACGCGCCCTCGATGGCCCGCTCCCGCGCGGCGCCCGCCTCGAAGTCCTGGAGCACCTCGCCCGCCTCGCCCGGAAGCTCGATCGCCACGACGACGCGGCCGCCTGGTGGTCGCGCCTCATCGCCGAGCCGCGCAGCCGCCGCGTCCTCCCCTACGTCGAGCTCGCCAAGTACGCCGAACACCACCAGAAGAGCCCTGCCCGCGCCCTCGCCTTCGTCGACGAAGCCCTCGCGCTGGTCCAGCGCGGCCTCGCCCGGCCCGGCCCCGCCGGCGGCGAGCTCTCCATCGAAGGCCTCCTCAAGCGCCGCCAGCGGTTGGTGAGGCGTAAAAGCATAGACGCCTAAGGCGTAGAGTGGGCGTCTGCCGCGATCGCGGGGGCGGCGCGCCGGCTATTGGAGCCGCCCGAAGCGTACATTCGCCCCGCTCTCAGCGCGCACTTGCCGCGCGAATCCAGGCACCTCCGCCTCACTCTCGCGGCGGACGCCCCACTTCACGCCTTTACGCCTCTACGCCTCTACGCCTCGATCCATATCCGTGGGGTCGTCCGCGATGGGGGCCGGATGGCGGCCCTGCTCCTGGATTGGTACGCGGTACGGGTTCTCCGCGCCGGTGTGCGCCTCGCGCTTGACCGGCGTGGCCTCGTCATCGTCGCTGCCGATCTCGAAGTCCTCGATGCCCTGCTGTTCCATGAGGAGCTGTACCTCCTGCCGCTCGAACTCGTGGTCCAGGAGCCGGTATCCCGCGCGGTCGAACGGCGGAAGGTCGCTGTAGTCGTCCGCGGTGCCGGCGAGCACGACCCGGTTCCGCGGTGCTTCTATCACCGCCCGCAGCGGCACCATCACCGCGAACCCATTTCGTTCCAGTACCAGCCCCGAAGCACGGCCGCTTCCCGGCTCCGCGGCCACGTGGCGCAACCGGCCCACGTAGGACCCGTCCTCCGCCACGACTTCAATGCGTTCATGCCCGTCCATGCAGGCACCTCCTCTTCCGCGAAGGCGCGGGAGGGGCCACGCGCGCGGCCCACCTCCATCGTGTCCCCGGCCCGCTCGAACGAGCGCCGCACGCAGTTCGGGCCGCGGTAACAGTTGCGTGGCGAGTCCCGGTACGCCCCGCCGCGCCACCCGCCGATGATCCGATCGTGGGCAAGTACCTCGTCTTCGGTGTTGCGCTGATGCTACTCCTGACGGGCCGCTGCTATACGGCCGACTTCGAATCTGCGATGGCAGGCGTGCCCATCGTCGGCGCCATGGTCTCCCCGCCCGCCCCGGTCCCCGCCTACGTCGACACCATCGGCACACCCGCGGCCACCACGCTGCCCGAGGCCGACCTCGCGACCTGGTTCGCCGATGACGCCGAGGACCCCTACGACGTGACCACCTGGCGCGCCATCGGCGCGTTCGTCGCGGTCATGGGCACCGCCGATGGCTTCGCACAGGCCTGCAAGGCCGCCGCCGAAGCCGCCGGCGGCGAGCGCTCCGCCAACCCGGAGCTCGCCGCGCTCGCCTGCAGCGACGACGGCACCGTGACCCAGCTCCAGCGTTTCGCCGCCGGGGTGCTCGCCCTCCAGTCCGAGCTCGTCGCCTGGTACCGCGGCGCTCCCGGGGCCAGCCTCGGCGCGATCGAAGCCCGCCAGGGCGAGGTGCGGCTGATGTGCGGGTTCGACATCGTCGCCCGCCAGGGCGGCGCCGAATCGGTGTACGCCGAGGCCTGCAGCAAAGCGCTCGACAACGCCTACCGGGAAGGCGACGTGCTCGCCAGCTTCGAAGCCGCCGCCGAAGCCTACGCCCTCGTCGCCGAAGACATCGCCACGCGCGACCCGAGCGTTGACCAGGAGCCCGGCTACTTCGAAGAGCCGAAGGAGTGACGCCCCGGCAATACGGGCGTGCCCTGATTTACACCACCCACAGGCTCGGGAATCCTTGACCAGCATGCGCGCGAACCCGGCCGGACGAGGGAGCCCATGAACCAGCCAGCGGCCGGCGCGCTTCTCCCTGCCCTCCTGGATCGCGGCGCCTACATCGTCCTCGCCGTCGATACCGCGACCGGGCGCATCGTCGAGTGCAACGCGGGCGCGGCGGCAGCCCTCGGCTACACCTGCGAGGAGCTCCGCACACTCAACATCTTCGCGGTGGACGCCGGGCTCAGCCGCGACATCTTCGCACGCCATTCCGCGGCGCGCGGCGCCCATAGCCCCCTGGAGACGTGCTACCGCCGTAAGGATGGTTCGACGTTTCCCGTCGAGGTCAACGTCGATAGCGTGACCGCCGGCGACGGGAGCCAGTACTGCCTCGCCATCGCCCGCGACGTCACCGGGCAGCGCACCGTCGAGCGCCAGCTCGACGAGACCCGCCGCCGGAACGAGTTCCTCGTCCGGAACATGCCCGGCGCCGTCTACAGCGCAACCCTCGCCAACGGCGGCCGCTTGACCTGGCTGGATCGCCGCATCGCCGAGATGACCGGCTACCCCGAGGCCGAACTGCTCGCGCTGGACGGCGGGATGCGCAGCCTCGTCCTCCCGGACGACCTCCCGGCCTTCGATGCCATCCGCCGCACGCCCCCCGGCCAGCCCTTCGACCACCAGTACCGGGTCACCCGCAAGGACGGCCAGGTCCGCATCCTCCGCGATACGGGCCGTGTTGCCGAGGGTGACCGGTCCCTCGCCGATGGCATGCTCTTCGACGTCACCGAGCGCGTTGAGCGCGAACGCATCCTCCGCGAAGCCTGGGAAGCCGAGCATGAGCGATTCCAGCTCGTCGTCCGCGCCAGCCGTCAGATCACGCACGAATGGACCGCCGCCACCATGGCGATCAACTGGGGCGGCAGCCTCCGGGATGTGCTTGGCTACACCCGCGAGGCCCACGGCGAGACCTTCGAAGACTGGTTCTCCCGCGTCCACCCCGACGACCGCGCGCAGGTGAAGGCCCGCCGCAAACGCGCCGGCGACGACCAGCTCACCGTCCTCGATTTCGAGTACCGCTACCTCCACGCCGACGGCACCTACCGCTGGATCTGGGACCACTGCGCCTTCGAATGGGGCCCGAACCAGAAGCTCCTGCGCGTCATCGGCGTCATGCAGGACGTCACCGCCCGCAAGCAGCTCGAAGCCCAGGTCCACAGCGCCCAGCGCATGGAGACCATCGGCGCGCTCGCCGGCGGCGTCGCCCACGACGTCAACAACTACCTGACCACCATCCTCGGCAACATCGACCTTGCCCGCATGCGGGTCGGGCCCGGGGAGCGCTGGGATGAGCTCGAAGATGCCCGCGCCGCCGTGCAGGGCTGCGCCGAGCTGGTCCGCAGCCTGTTGACCTTCGCCCGCCAGCGGCAGCCGGCGCGTTCGCTGCTCCACGCCGACGAAGTGGTCGCGCACGCCGGCCGCATCCTCCAGCGGCTGGTCGGACCCGGCATCGAAATAACCCACTGCGCCGAACCCGGCCTCACCCTCTTCGCCGACCCGGTGCAGGTCCAGCAGGTCCTGATGAACCTCGTGGTCAACGCCCGCGATGTCCTCGGCGAGGACGGCCGCATCGACATCCGCGCCGAATCCGCAACCCGGGTTGACCCCGTGGCCGGCGCGCCCCGCGAGTACGCCCGCCTCACCGTCACCGACACGGGCCCCGGCGTCCCCAACTCGCTCCTCGACCGCATCTTCGAGCCCTACTTCAGCTCCCGTCCTCTCGGCGAAGGCACGGGCCTCGGGCTCTCCATCGTCCACGGCATCAGCCGCGCCCATGGTGGCTGGGTCGAAGTCGAGAACGCGCCTTCCGGCGGCGCGGCGTTCAGCGTCTACCTCCCGGTCAACTGACCCGCTGTTCGCGGCGCCTTCCGTCCCTGTAGGCTCTCCGGTACCGAAGGAGGGCATCGTGGAACGCTTCGAAGACGGCAACCTGGTCATCTACGCGGCCGGCCCCGCCGGCCCCTACGCCAACAACATCTACCTGCTCGTCGACCGCGAGACCAACGAGGCGGTCTTCATCGACGCCCCGGGCGAGCCCCAGAAGAGCATCGACCTCGCCGAGGACGCGGACGTCGTCCCCCGCGCCGTCTTCCTGACGCACTCCCACATGGACCACACCGGTGGCTTCGCCGCCCTGCGCGACCACTACGGCCTTAGCCTCTACGCCGATGCCAACGAGCCCTGGCTCGAAGACGGCTGGCTCGACGAGCCGGTCACCCACGACGGCGAGTTGCGCGTCGGCAACCTGGCCTTCCGCGTGCTCAGCGTGCCCGGCCACACGCCGGGCAGCACAACCTTCGTGCACGGCCGGCACGCGTTCGTCGGCGACACGCTCTTCCCCGGCGGCCCGGGCCGAACGCGCACCAACGAGGACCTCCAGCAGGAGATCGCCTCCATCACCACGCGCCTCTACGCCCTGCCGCCGGACACGGTCATCTACCCCGGCCACGGCGCGCGCACGACCATCGGCGAAAGCCGCGCCGAATACGAGCTCTTCGCCGCTCGCGACCACGCCCCCGACCTCCACGGCGACGTCCTCTGGGCAGAATCGTAGGCAGGGGCGGTCGCCCGCCATCGGCCATCGGCTATCGGCTATCGGCCGCGCGCGGGCAGGGCGCCGCAGGCGTAGCCGCGGAGCATTGCTCCGCGGGATTGTCCGAACTATTCCCCGCGCCAGCCCAGAGACGCCCCGCGTCCCGCGACCACGCCGCCGACAGCCGACGGCCGACGGCCGACAGCTACGACACGAACGCCGGCACCGCCGCTGGTTCGAACTGCTGCACCGCGGGCAGCACCTTCTCCGCGAACAGGCGCATGCTCGCCTCCGCCTTCTCCACCGGCATCGCCCCATAGGAGAACACGGCCACAAACTCCTCCGACCCCATCCGGTCGTTGATGTCGCGGAGCTTCTGGATGCACGACTCCGGGCTGCCCCAGACGTGGTTCGCGATGTACACGTCTTCCGGGCGGAAGTCCGCCGGCAGGTTCGCCCGCAGCTTCGCCATCTGGGCGTAGTACTCGTAGCCCTTCAGCCCCTGGAGGTGCTCCCCGAGCAGCTGGTAGTGCCGGAACGCGCTGTCCGCGTACTCCGCCATGTACTGCCGCGCGCCCGCCTCCGCTTCCGCGTCCGTTTCGGCGCAATACACCCAGCACACCGTCGTCGGGCGCTCCGCCTCCCAGCCGTGCTCCTCTACGCGGATGCGGTTGTACTCGGCGAGCTCCTGGCGGTGCTCCTCCCAGCTCCGCTGCGGGATGAACAGCGGCTTGCACCCCTGGTGCGCCGCCACCGGCATCGACTGCGGGCTCCCCCAGGCGATGTACATGTTGTCGAGCAGCGTGTTCCCCGGCCGCGGCCGGGGCCGAAGGCTCATCCGCGGCACCTGGTAGTGCTGCCCCTCGTACGAAAACCACTCGTTCGAAACCGACGCCCGGAAGATGTCGAGCGACTCCTGGAACCGCTCGCGCGACTCCGCCATGTCCACGCGCATCCCGTTGTACTCGCGCACGCCGAGCCCCCGCCCGAAGCCGACCTTCAGCGTCCGCCCATCGAGCATGTAATCGAGCGCGATGTAGCCCTCCGCCACGCGCACCGGGTCGTGCCAGGGCAGGACAACGATCATCGTGCCCATGTCGATCCGCGTCGTCTGGCCCGCGAAGTACGCCAGGAACTGTGTCGGGTTGGTGATCATCGTGTAGGGCGTGAAGTGGTGCTCCACGGTCCAGAGCGAATCGAACCCCAGCGGCTCCACCAGCTTCCCCAGGTGGAACTGCTCCCGGTAGATCTGCGCGTCGGGCACGAGTTGCGGTAGCTCGCCCGCTTCTGGGTCCGCCTCGGCCCGCTCGAACCGGTCCCAATCGACATAATTCTGGGCGAATAGCGTCACGCCCACTTTCATCGTGGCTTCTCCCTGCTTCGTCCTCGGCGCAGCTTCCCACCCGCGCCGGGCCGCCACAGTCTTCCCACCCCCGCCAGGGAAGTCAACGCACGTTCGCGTTTCGACCGTTGCCTTTCGCCATCGACTAGAAGTGCACCGGGTCCAGGTACAGCCCGTGCCCCCGCGCCCCCTCCGGCTCCGGGATATCCGGCGTCCAGAAGTCGAGCGGCCGGATGCTCGTCGCCAGCGCCCGCAGGTGGTCGCCCAGCAGCGCCCCCGGCGACGTGAACGCCGTCAGGTCCGCAAACCCATCGCCCGCGAGCACCGCGCATACGCAGCGAAACAGGTCGAACAGCTCGTTCTCCCGCCCCGGGGGGCACCCGTAATCGAGCGCGATGGCTCCCGGCGGGTGCACATCCTCGCCCTCGGCGGTCCGGGACAGCGTCCGCACCCAGTCGCCCTCGCGGTACACGCCCACCGCTGCGCCCCGCCCGAGCAGCACGCTGCCCCAGCTGTACTGCTTCGGCGCCCGGGTCATCCGCGCCCGCAGCGATTCGACCGTGTACGGCGCGAAGAGCTCCTCGCCCGCGTGGCCGGCGTTGAAGATAGCGGCGAGTTCCTCCGCGTCCGTCGCCGTCGCCCAGCGTCCGCACCACGAACCACCGTTCTCCGCCGTCTCGATGCTCAGCATTTGCGGTCCGAAGCTCCACCGGTTCGCCGCAGCTGAGGCGAACCCCTGCGAGCGCGCGTTGTCCGGCGCGATGTACCAGTACTGCGAATCGACCCCGCGGCCGGCGAACATCTCGCGTAGCCGCCCGGCCAGCCGCCGCCCCAGCCCCATCCGCTGGTACTCCGGCGGGATGCGCGCGTGGTGTATGTACACGAGCGTCCGCTCCACGCCGCCAATCGGCGCCCGGTGGATCGCACCGCACATCACGCCCGCCGGCGTGCCGTCCACCTCGGCCACGAGCACCGCCGCCTCCTCCATCAGCCGCGCCGCCGCGAAGTAGTCCTGCCCGCGGTCGATGACGAGCTCGTGGGTCGCGAACACCAGTGGCGACCGGCGCTCCAGCTCCGCCAGGGTGGCGTTGTCCGCCTCGGTCGCGTTCCGGATCGTGATCTCAGGCATGGCGTGCCCTACGTCGCCGCCGCGTCGCTCGCCGCGATCTCGGTCCGCCCCGATTCCGCCGGGTCGCCCCGGAAGCGCGCCAGCAGCCAGTCCGTCACGATCGCATCCAGCCGTCCGCCGGCGCGGCTCAGCATGTGGTCGTCCTCCTCGAACAGGACGATCTGCTTCGGGTCCCGCGCACGGCCATAGATGTCCTCGCTCGCCAGGTGCGGGAGGATGTTGTCGCCGGTGCCGTGCACCAGCAGCAGCGGCTTGCCGAGTTCCTGCACCTCCTGCGTGCCGTACACCTGTGGCGCGAACGCCACCACGCCGCTCACCCGGGGATGGATCTGCCCCGCACGCACCACCACCGCGCCGCCGAAGCTGTGCCCCGCCAGCGCCAGCGCGGTCGCGCCAATCCCCTGGAGGAAGCTGCACCCTGCCAGCGTGTCGAGCACGCACTCCAGGAAGTTGTTCGGATGCCGGTAGTTCAGGCGCAGCACGGTGACCTGCCCCTCGGCCAGGAGCTCCGGCAGCCGCCCGTAGAGCGTCCCCGCCGGCCCGTCCACTCCGCCCATCGCCCCGCCCACGCAGACCATCGCGCTCGTGCCGCCCTCGACCGCGTGGAGGATGCCCTCGATCTCGCCCCGCGTCGTCTGGAGCACGATGCGGAACGCCTGCTCGCCCTCCAGCGGCAGCGCCCCCACCTGCAGGATGCGCAGGTCCATGTCCTGCTCGGGCTCGTCCAGGGTGTTTCCGGCCATGCGCCACTATAGCGCCGCCCCGGGTTCTTTCGCCTGTGCGCCCGGCGGCTGGTAGCATCGAACGCGCGGGCCAGGTTGCCTGGTTCCACCCAGGCTCCTGACTTACCGCCCGGAAGGCGCGCTCCGATGTGCGGGATAGCAGGGATCCTCAGGGCCGATGGCGAACCGGTCCCACCCGGGCAGGTCGCGGCCATGATTGCCACGCTCCGTCACCGTGGCCCTGATGGCGACGGCAGCTTCTTCGCGCCCGGCATCGCCTTCGGCCACACCCGTCTCGCCATCATCGACCTCACCTGCGGCTCCGATCAGCCGTTCATCGATGAAGCCGCCGGCCTCGCCCTCATCTTCAACGGCGAGATCTACAACTACATCGAGCTCCGCAAGCAGCTCATCGGGCTCGGCCACCAGTTCCGTTCGACCGGTGACACCGAGGTGCTCCTTCGCGCCTACCAGGAGTGGGGCGTCGACTGCCTTTCGCGCCTGAACGGCATGTTCGCCTTCGCCCTCTGGGATGGCCCGAAGCGCAACCTCTTCCTCGCCCGTGACCGCTTCGGCGAAAAGCCCCTGTACATGGCCCGCTCCCCGAAAGGCGTCTGTTTCGCCAGCGAGATGAAGGCGATCCAGGCCGTCCGCCCGGAGCTGCGCCAACCGAACCGCCGCGTCGTCTTCCGCTACATCGCCCGCGGCGATCTCGACCTCGACGAGGAGACGTTCTTCGAGGGCATCGAAGCCCTCCCCGCGGCCCACTACCTCATGCTCGATGCCGCCGGCCGCGGCGAGCCCCGCCGCTACTGGAGCCCCGCCGCCGCCTGCGTGCCGAAGGACCCCGCCGAGGCCGTCGAAGGGTTCCGCGAGCTGCTGTTTGATGCGGTTCGCATCCGGCTCCGCAGCGATGTGCCGGTCGGCAGCTCCCTCAGCGGCGGCCTCGATTCCTCCAGCATCGTCGCCGCGATCAATGCCCAGAAGGGCTCCCGGCGCGTCCACCAGAAGACGTTCAGCGCCCGCTTCCATTCGAAAGCGCACGACGAAGGGCGCTACATCCGCCTGGTCGCCGACGCCGTCGACGCCGAGAGCCACGACATCTGGGTCGAACCCGACTGCTTCCTCGCTGAGTTCGACCGCCTGCAGTACCACCAGGAAGAGCCGATCGCGAGCTCGAGCCCCTTCGCTCAGTGGCTCGTCATGCGGCTCGCCCACGAAAACGGCACCACCGTCCTGCTCGACGGCCAGGGCGCCGACGAGCTCCTCGCCGGGTACGACCAGGCGCACGGCATGTTCTGGGCCCACTGGCTCCGCCGCGGCCGCCCCGATCGCGTCGGCCGCGAGCTGCTCGCCTTCTCGCGCCGCTACCACGCCCTCCGCGAGCCCGCCCTCTTCGCCGCCTACTACTCCCTCCCCGGCAAGCTGCGCGACGGCCTCGCCGAGTTCTACTACCGCTCGTCCGACATCGTCTCGCCGGAGCTGCACACCGACTTCGCGCCCGCTCACGTCGACACGATCGAGCCCTTCCCCGACCGCCTGCGCAACGAGCTCGTCCGCTGGCAGATGACCACGCAGCTCCCCGAGTTCCTGCGCTACGCCGACCGCAACAGCATGGCCTTCAGCCGCGAGGTCCGCCTGCCATTCCTGGACCACCGCCTCGCCGAGTACTGCTTCGGACTGCCGCCGGACCTCATGCTGCACCGTGCGGTCACGAAGCTGCCGCTCCGCCGGGCCATGCGCGGCATCGTCCCCGACGAGATCCTCGACCGGAAGGACAAGCTCGCCTACGCGCCGCCTCAGCGCCGCTGGGTTCGCGAGTCGCTTCGCCCCTGGGTGGAAGGCCTCCTGCGCGACGCCGAACGGCGCGACGAGGTGTTCAAGCCGGCCGCCATCACGAAGCTGCGCGAGCACCTCGGCCGCAAGGGCGGCGACGCCCTCACCTGGCGCGTCATCAGCACCGAGGCCTGGTTCCAGGCGCTCGTCGACCAACCGCGCACCGCCGTTTCCGCGGGTGCGGAACGAAGTCCGCTTAGCTGGTAATCTTTCCTATCGCAACCCCCGGGCAGGGCCCGGACGTACATCACTGGAGAGGAATCACACACAACATGGCAATTTCCTTTGAGGGCCAGGTCGCGCTCGTGACCGGCGCCGGCGCCGGGCTGGGCCGGGCGTACGCAATCGACCTCGCCCGCCGCGGCGCCAAGGTCGTCGTCAACGACCTCGGTGGCGACCCCGCCGGCACCGGCGAAAACCGCGCCCCCGCCCAGAAGGTCGTCGACGAGATCAAGGCAGCTGGCGGCGAGGCCGTGGCCAACTTCGATAGCGTCGCCAGCTACGACGGCGGCTTCAACATGGTGAAGCAGGCCATGGATACCTACGGCCGCCTCGACGTCGTCATCTGCAACGCCGGCATCCTCCGGGACATGGCCTTCCACAACATGGCCGAAGAGGACTGGGACAAGATCTTCGCGGTCCACATCAAGGGCTCGTTCACGGTCCTCCGCGCCGCCTGGCCGGTCTTCCGCCAGCAGTCGTATGGCCGCGTCGTCCTCACCACCTCGTCCTCGGGCATCTGGGGCCAGTTCGGCCAGGCCAACTACGGCGCCGCCAAGACCGCCATGCTCGGCTTCATGAACGTCCTCAAGCAGGAAGGCGCCAAGTACAACGTGATGGTGAACACCGTCGCGCCCGTCGCCGGCACCCGCCTCACCGCCCAGGTCATGTCCCAGGAGATGGTCGACCGCCTGAAGCCCGAGTACGTCGTGCCCGCGGTCGTCTACATGGTCTCGAAGGAGAACACCGACACCGGCGTCGTCATCGAAGCCGGCGCCGGCAACTTCAGCCGCGCCGCCATCGTGAAGGGCCCGGGCGTCCAGCCCGGCATGGCCGACCTCAAGGACGCCGAGTGGATCGGCGAAAACTGGGCCGCCATCACCAGCCTCGAAGGCGCCGAGCCCATGTGGCGCACCGGCCAGACCCTCGCCGACCACCTCAAGGAAGTCGCCGCCGCCAAGCAGGGCTAACCGGCCCCGCACATCGCACCGACACAAAGCGCCCCTCCCGTCACGGGAGGGGCGCCTTTCTTTGTCGCGAAGTCAGGGGCTACTACTCGTCGAGGACCGCGAACAGCTCCGCCACGCGCAGCTCGAACCCCGGCAGGTGCGGCGACGTGAGCACGTCCTCCCCGCTCAGCGCCACCCCATCGCGGCCCTCCTCGAACACCTCCACCGCCCGCCGCGACGGCAGCACGAGCCAGGCCACATCCACCCCGCGCTCGCGGTATTCCCGGCACTTCCCCCGCAGGAAGGCCAGCGTCTGC
Source organism: Dehalococcoidia bacterium (assembly GCA_020850615.1). GTDB lineage: Bacteria > Chloroflexota > Dehalococcoidia > Tepidiformales > Tepidiformaceae > JADZEI01. The sequence goes on from JADZEI010000029.1 coordinate 12,195, forward strand.
CCCGGCGACTGGATCTCCACGGCGAGCGTCGGCGGCGCGAAGATTTCGCCGCCCTGCGGCTTGCTCGGCCCCCAGTACCCGACATCGGGCACACGATATCGCCGGTCCGCCCGCTGGCTCATGTTGACGGTCGGCGTTGGCCCGGAGAGGGCGCCCTTCGTGCGGCGGCGGTACTCCCGGAGCACCGCCTGGATCTCGTCCTGCAGCAGCGTGTGTTCGCGTTTGGTCATGGGCTTCTGCGTGACCTCGCCGTTCACAAACTCATACGGCGGCTTCAGGTCCGCATACCGCGCGAGGTACTCCGATTCGGAGATGCGCACCGGTGCGAGGGACGTCGGTTCCGCGCTCATGCGGCCATCATACCGCGACGCCCGGGTGCCGGGTTCGCCGGTGACCAGCCGCATCTACCCGCCGAGCACTGCGAACAGCTCCGCCACGCGCAGCTCGAAGCCCGGCAGGTGCGGCGATGTGAGCACGTCCTCCCCGCTCAGCGCCACCCCATCGCGGCCCGCCTCGAACACCTCCACCACCCGCCGCGACGGCAGCACGAGCCAGGCCACATCCACCCCGCGTTCCCGGTACTCCCGGCACTTTCCCCGCAGGAAGACCAGCGTCTGCCCCGGCGACTGGATCTCCACCGCCAGCGTCGGCGGGGCCAGGATCTCGCCGCCCGTGTTGCGGTCCGCCCGCCAATAGGCCACGTCCGGCGCCCGGTACCGCCGGTCACCGTGCCGGCTGAGGTTCACGGTCGGGTCTTCGCCGCCCAGGCCACCGACCAGCTGCTCGTACTTGTACAGGGCTGCGTTGATCGTGCCTGCGAGCAGCATGAGCGTCCTCAGCGTCATCGGCTTCTGCGTCACCTCGCCGTTGACGTACTCGTACGAGGGCCGCATTGCCGTGTAGTGCCGCAGGTACTCCTCCTCGGAGACGTGCAGCACACCGGCGCTCGAAGTCGGTTGGGCGCTCATGCCGCCATCATACCCCTGCCAGCCTCTGCGCCGCCGCTCGCTTCCCTGCCGGGGCAGGGGACCCCGCCCCGAACCCGTGTCAACCGTGGACCGTGAATCGTGAACAAACGAAAGGGGGCGCCCCCGAAGGAGCACCCCCTTTTGACTCTCGCCAGTTCGAACAACCTAGACCCGGTGGCACCAGACCCAGTGTTCCTTGTCCGCTGTGCCAACGTTCCGCCAGTCGGGCCGGCGGGCGCGGCACTCGTCGATCGCGATCGGGCAGCGCGTGTGGAACACGCAGCCCGAAGGCGGCCGCAGCGGGCTCGGCACGTCGCCGAGGAGGATGATGCGCTCACGCTGACGCTCGATCTTCGGGTCCGGGATCGGAACCGCCGACATGAGCGCCTTCGTGTACGGGTGCAGCGGGTTCTCGAAGATCGAGTCCCGGTCCGTCAGCTCCATGATGTGCCCGAGGTACATCACGGCCACGCGGTCCGAGATGTGGCGCACCACCGAGAGGTCGTGCGCGATGAACAGGTACGTCAGGTTGAACTGGTCCTGCAGGTCCTGGAGCAGGTTGATGATCTGCGCCTGGATCGACACGTCCAGCGCCGAGACCGGCTCGTCGCAGACGATGAAGTCCGGCTCCACCGCCAGCGCCCGGGCGATACCGATGCGCTGCCGCTGGCCGCCGGAGAACTCGTGCGGGAAGCGGTTCGCGAAGTACGGGTTCAGGCCCACCGTTTGGAGCAGGTTCTGCACCCGCTCCTTCTTCTCCTTGCCGCTCGCCAGCTTATGGATGGTCAGCGGCTCGCTGATGATGCTCCCGACTGACATACGCGGGTTCAGGCTCGCGTACGGGTCCTGGAAGATCATCTGCATCTTGCGGCGGAAGCGGCGCAGTTCGCGGCCCTTGATCTTCGTCAGGTCCGTGTTCTCGAAGTTGACCGCGCCAGCCGTCGGCCGGGTCAGCTGGAGCACGGCCTTACCGGTCGTGCTCTTGCCGCAGCCCGATTCGCCCACGAGCCCGAGCGTTTCGCCGCGCTTCACCTGGAACGAGATGCCGTCCACCGCCTTCACGTCGGCGACCTTGCGCTGGAAGATCAGGCCGGCCGTGACCGGGAAGTACACCTGGAGGTCGTTGACCTCGACAAGCGTCTCGCCGGCCGTGCCCACCCGCTGACGGGTCGAGGAACTAGCTTGCTGCACCAACTGCCACCTCCCGCTTCACGCGTTCAGATTCCCAGCAGGCGGCGTAGTGGTTATCGGCCACCAGCTTGAACGGCGGATACTCCTCGCGGCAGTGTTCCTGGCGCCACGAGCAGCGCGGATAGAATGGGCAACCCGGCGGCAGGTGCGCGAGGTCCGGCGGAAGCCCCTCGATCGGCACCAGCTTCTCCTTCCGCGTCTCATCGAGCCGCGGCACCGAGTTGAGCAGGCCCACCGTGTAGGGGTGCTTCGGGTTGTCGTACAGCTCCGCCGCCGTCGCCGTCTCGATCACCTTCCCCGCATACATCACGTTCACGCGGTCCGCATAGCGGGCCACCACGCCGAGGTTGTGGGTGATGATGATCACGGCCGTGCCAAATTCCTGGCTCAGCCGGTTCATGACTTCCAGGATCTGCGCCTGGATCGTCACGTCGAGCGCCGTCGTCGGTTCGTCCGCGAGCAGCAGCTTCGGGTTGCAGCTCATCGCCATCGCGATCATCACGCGCTGGCGCATGCCGCCCGAGAACTGGTGCGGGTAGTCATCGAGCCGGCCCCGGGCCTCCGGGATGCCGACCATCTCGAGCAACTCCGCCGCCCGGTCCCGCGCGGCCTTGCCGTGCAGGTCCATGTGCAGCTCGAGCGCCTCGGTCATCTGCCGGCCGATCGTGAGCACCGGGTTCAGCGACGTCATCGGCTCCTGGAACACCATGCCGATTTCGTTGCCGCGGATCTTCCGGAGTTCGTCCTCGTCCAGCTTCAGGATGTCCCGGCCCTGGAAGATGATCTCCCCGGACACGATCTTTCCCGGTGGTTGCGGGATCAGACGGAGGATGGACAGCGCGGAGACACTCTTTCCGCAGCCGGATTCCCCCACCAACCCCAGAGTCTCCCCTTCCTGGACCACGTACGAAGTGCCGTCGACCGCCTTGACGACGCCTTCCTGCGTGTAGAAGTAGGTTCGCAGGTCCTTGACCTCGAGAAGCGCCATCCTTTCTCCTTCCTGCCGCTTCCGGTTTGCCCGGAAGCATCCCCTCGCCGGAGATTCCCTCCCTGTCTCGAGTGTGTGGGGAAGAGGAGACTCGAACTCCTACGCCTTGCGGCACATGATCCTAAGTCATGCTCGTCTGCCAGTTCCGACACTTCCCCACAAAGTGCACTGGACCGCCCTGGGTGGGCGGGCCAGTTAGGAACAGGGATTGGTGAGCCGCGAAGGACTCGAACCTTCAACCGGCTGATTAAGAGTCAGCTGCTCTGCCAGTTGAGCTAGCGGCCCCCGTTCGGGACGCGCGGAGTCTACCGCGCGGGCTCCCTTGGCCACAAGAGGGAGTGGTTTACGATAAGAATTCTCGTATGCCTTAACACACTCGAACGTTGTATCGCGTGGCCGTGGCGCTTCTTCTCTTCTTCTACCCCACAACCGTCGCACGAGCCGCCCCCTCGCGCAAGCTTTCAGCGCCCTCACAGCGCCGTTCCAGCTTCGAAACCGCCCGATCCCGCCCCGGTATGACATCGCGCAACGAGTAGCCTTACGCATCGTCTGATCGCCCAGATTGCACGACTTGTCGTACCCCGAGCTCGGCGTCCCCGGTGCGTGGGACGAATTCAGTCCCGCCCGTGCACTTCGCCGGTGCAGCCAGCTCCGCCACGGTTCGGAATGCACCGCCCTCGGCGCGCAGCGCGTCTTCTGCTGCCGCGGCGCCAGCCTGGACCACCCCTACCGGCCCAACTCCCTTGCCGCCATGCCCGGCGTCGCGACCGCCGGCTACGTCGCCGCCCGGCTCGACGACCTGCGCGCTCGTCCCGGGCGCCTGCGAATGGCAGGTGGACTACCGCACCCTGCGCCACATGGCCGCGCCCGGCTTCCTCCCTGGCCACGGGCTCGCCCGCCATGGCGTCGAGCTCGCGCCTGGACGATTCGCGACGAAGGCCGCGACGTCACCCTCCCGCTGCTCCGCGAGCTCTGTGCACCCGGTGTCACCACGGTCATCACCGACTCGCCACTTGCGCTCGCCGGATTCACTCAAGAACGCGCGTAAACGGACGATTCTTCACTGCGGAGTCACGGATCCGCTCCCCGCCGCGCCGGTTTTCCGGGGCCGCGGCGGCCGAATGCAAAATCAGAGTAAAAACGCGGCAAACGAGGTGCATCATGCGGGCCACCTGGCAGAAGGCGAAACGACTTGTGACCCACCGCGGCGACGACGAACCCGGCCAGGGCCTCGCCGAATACGCCCTGATCCTGGCGTTCGTCGCACTCGTCTGTGCCGCCGCCCTCGGCGCCCTTGGCGGGACCATCGCCAGCTCCGACGCCTGGACTATCCCCTGAGAATGCGGGCGCGGGCGATCTCTGCTCGCCCGCCGCGCACAGAGGCCGGCACCCGGTAACGGGGCGCCGGCCTTTCGTCGTCTCTCGGCCGCGCACTTGAGCAGGTGGCCGCTGCGCGGCGCCCCCGGGACCCCGCCTCGGGGGTCACGGTGCAGCCCGGGCCCCTCGCGGGCCCTGGGCGGCAGCCCACGGATGCTCCACCGCCAGGTCATCAACGCCCGGGGCTGCGGGGGCGGCAGCGCAGCGCCCGCCCGGCTCGCCGCGAACCACGTTCCGCCCTGCCGCCCGTCTTGATGAGCTCCGCCTACACCCCATCGTCCCAGTAGGACCGCAGGATCCCCTGGCAGTCATACAGGAAGGCATCGTCGTCGCCGCCGTTCAGCCAGACGTTCGCCTCGGTCCAGAAGATCGTCTTCGGCGGCAGCCCACCGGGGTCACCGTCCCACCCGGAGATCACGTCCACGGTGCCGTCGAGCACGAAGCCCGTCGGGAAGTCGAACCGCTGGCTGCCGTTCTCGCTCACGATGTACCACCCCGCGATCAGCCCCGTCCCCGCGACCGTCACCGACTCCGGGTTCCCCGACTTCGCGATCGAGACAATGTCCGCGTCCCCGCTGCACCCCTCCGCCGGCGGCGTGGGCGTCGGCGGGCCCACCGTCGGCGTCGAAGTCGCGGTGGCGGTGGGAGTGAGCGTCGGCGTCGCGGTTTGCGTGGCCGACGGCGTCGCAGGCACCAGCGCCACGCACGAGTCGCAGCCCACCTGCGGGATGTACCGCCGGATCAGCGTTGGCGTCGGGGTGGGCGTGGGGGTGGGGGTCCGCGTCGGGGTCGCCGTGGCCGTCCGCGTCGGCGTGTGGGTGGCCGTGGTCGTCGTGCCCGTGGCCGGCGTGGTCGCCGTCGCCGAGGGACTGGTAGCTGTCGAAGCCGGGCAGGCCTGCGCCGCCGGGAACTGCGCGATGATCACGATCCAGGCCGTCGCGCCACCTTCCCGGTACACGCCAACGCCCACGCACTTCGACGGCAGGCTGCTCGAAACCTGCGGCATGTTGATGCCGCTGCCCGGGTAATTCAGCCCCTGCATCGCCTCCGCCGGGCCAATGTGGATCGAGCCCGAGCCCGCGATGACCGAGACGCCTTCGCCGCTTCCCGCCGCGTAGCCGCCATACCCGCAGTCCGCCGCGCGCTGCACCCAGGTGCGCCCGTACTGGTCCTGGTGGCCGCCGAACGGCCCCGCCTGGACCTGGTGCTGCGCGTACCAGGCCGCCGCCGCGTTCAGCGCTCCTGACTGCTGCATCGGCACAGACCCGGCGATGTTCGCATCGCGCCACGCCTGCAGCAGCCCGAGCAGCTGCAGCTCCTCCGACGTCACCGCGTCGTGCGTGGTGCCGCAGGGCCCCGCCGCCCGGGCCGCCTCCGGCTTACTTCCCGCCAGCGCAAACGCCAGCAACGCCACACCCGCGACCATCACCGCCGCGAGCGGTATCACTCGTTTCATTCCATAAACCGTCTCCCGCCGCGCTCGACCATAACACCGCCCTTCCGCCCTGGGTCAAGGCGCACATCACCACTCCCCACCGAATTTGCCCCCGCTTTACAGCCGCCCCCGGCGGAGCGTGGCCGCGCCCCTCGTGGGCGCTGGCGGTGTATCCGGGTCCCCTCGCGGCCACGCGGTGTAGCCCGGGCCCCTCGTGGGCCCTGAGCGGCAGCCCACGGATGTCACACCGACAGGTCACCAATGCACGGGGCTGCGAGGGCGGCAGCGTAGCGCCCGCCCGGCTCGCTCGGAACGTCGTGCCCCTCTTGCCACCTGTTCCCTCGGCCCCGGCCAGGCGAAGGGCCATCGCCGCGATCCCGGCACCAACAGCCAACAGCCAATAGCTAACAGCCCCCTACTGCGCCACCGCCGCCCCCAACTCCACCTCCCCCTCCACGTAGCACGCCGAGATCGTCAGCAGGTCCCGGAACGTCCGCCAGCGGTGCTCCCGCGGAAGCCCGGGCGCCATCTCGACGCTCGCGCCCTTGCTCAGCCACGCCTGCACCTCGCCCTGTTGGGGCACGAACTCGACCAGCCCGGTGCGTCCCTCAGTCGACGCGAAGCCCAGCCAGGCGTCCCAGCGCAGCATTCCCGGCTCGGTCGCGTACAGCGCAGGCAGGGTCATCGCCGCCAGCGGCCCCTCCGCCGCCGCCACCTCCGCGGTCAGCCGCGGCCCCTCCCGTTGCAGCGCCACCGTCCCGGCGCGGAACGGCCCGCCGTATGCTGCCGCCACCGCCTCCACCGGCCCTTCGACGATCCCGTCCACGAGCACGTTGCGCGGGAGCATCCGGTAGCGCGCACCCACGAGCAGCGCGGCCAGCCGGAACGGCCCCGCGGGGCTCTCCGGCGCGTCCAGCACGAACAGGCGGGCATAGGTGGGTATGGGCCGCGTCGTGTCCGGCGGCAGCATCGCCAGCGCCGCCTGTTGCGCCACTTCGAACGTGATCTGCGCCCAGCGCGCGCCCGCGAGCCGCCACGGCGCCCGCTCCCCCGGGGCGAGCTGCCCGGCGGCGACCGCGCCCACGTCGAGCAGTCCTCTATCGGGCATCGCCCACCTCCGCGAGTGCCGGCGCGACGCCGATCCCCACCGCGCCCGGCCCCAGCTGCGAGCCGAACGTCGCGCTCAGCTCCGTCACCACCAGCTGCGCGATCGCGAGCCCGGCGCGGGCGATCTGTTCGAGCGCCGCCGCGGCATCCGGCGCGGCCGCATGCGCGATCGTCACGACCACGGGCCCGCCGGCGGCGCGTTGCCCCGCCGCCGCGACCGCCCGCGCCAGCGCCTCGTCGCGCGTCGCCGCGAGCGCCACGCCCGTGATCCGCGTACCCACCCGCACGACCAGGTGGCCGCCTTCCACCTCGCCCAGCCGGTCGCGGATCAGCGCCAGCCGCCCCGACCGTTCGAGCCACGCGGCGGATGCCGGGACGAACACGCTGTCGCAGCGCGGGGCAAGGCCGTCGATTGCGTCGAGCAGCTCCCGCCGGTCCCAGCCGCGCGCCAGCCCGCCCGACAGCGTCAGCAGCAGCGAACAGAGCCCGGTCGAAGCGACGCCCGGGTTTACCACCTTCATGTCCACGCCGTCGAACGAGAGCATCGCCGCGTTCGCGATCGTGAAGCTCGGGTTCACTTCGAATGGCGTGAGCAGGCAGAACGGCTCGTCCCCGGCGGCGAACACGGCTTCGAACGCCGCCCGGAACGCCGGTTCGCTCACCCCGAACGGCCGCGGCGTACAGCCCTCCGACGCCATCCGCCGGTAGATCTCCGCCGCCGCCAGTTCGCCGTCGCGCAGTGTCGTGTCGCCCAGGGCAAACGTCCCCGGGACCACGACGATCCCGGCCTCCGCCGCCACCGCGCCCGGGATGCCGGCCGAACTATCGGTCACGAGCACGATGCGCGGCATCTCGCCTCCCCCCGCCAGCGGCCGGGATCCTAGCACAAACATTTAGCCTCGGGCTCACGAGTTGACAGCGTCCGGGCCGTTCGCCAACCTGCCCGCCAACGGGGAGGCACGGGGATGAAGTTCGGGGTCTTCTACGAGCACTCGGTCCTGAAGCCGTGGGATGAGCGCTCCGAATACCGGGTCTACCACCAGGCCGTCGAACAGGTGGTCGCCGCCGAAGAGGCCGGCTTCGACCAGGTCTGGGAGGTCGAGCACCACTTCCTCGAGGAGTACTCCCACTCGCCCGCACCCGAAGTCTTTCTATCTTTCTGCGCGGCGAAAACGTCGAGAATTCGGTTGGGACACGGCATCGCCCTCATGCTGCCGCCGGTGAATCACCCCGCCCGCGTCGCCGAACGTGCCGCCGCGCTCGACATTCTCAGCGATGGCCGCCTGGAGTTCGGTACCGGCCGCTCCGCCACCTGGACCGAGCTCGGCGCCTTCGGCTGCGAACCCGACGTCACCAAGGAGATGTGGGACGAATGCACGCGCGCCGTCGTCCGCATGTGGACCAGCTCGGACGCCGGCTGGGATGGCAAGCACTTCAAGATGCCCCCGCGCAACGTGGTCCCGAAGCCGCTGCAGAAGCCGCACCCGCCGCTCTGGGTGGCCGTCCAGTCACCCGAGACCGCCGTCCAGGCCGGCGAGCGCGGCATGGGCATGCTCGGCGTCACCCTCGGCGCCCCGCTCGACTACCAGCAGATGGTGAAGGACTACCACCGTGCCATCCGCACCTGCGAATCCGTCGGCGAAGCCGTGAATGAGCAGGTCAACGGCGTCTCGTTCATGTTCTGCGGCGAAGACGATGCCGAGGCCAAAGCCCTCGGCGGGATGGCCGCGATGCAGTTCGGCGTCCGAGCGGCGCACCTCGTCGGCGTGGGCGGTATCTACCCCTCGCCCGCCTACCACGCCCACTCCAGCGCCGCCCCCCTGCGCAACCGCCCCGGCGACGTCGTCGGCCCGGTGCGCGAAGGCACGCCCGTCGGCGACCCGCACGAGTGCATCAAGCAGCTCAAGTGGTGGGAGGAAGTCGGCGTCGACCGCATGTGCTTCCTGGTCAACACCGGCGAGACCATCCCCCAGGAGAAGGTCCTGGAATCGCTCCGCCTGTTTGGCCGCGAAGTCATCCCCGCGCTCACGGTCCGCGAGCGCGCCGAAGCGGCGAAGGCCGCCGAAGCCGCGAAGAAGGACGAGCTCGCCCGGCGGGAGGCCGGCCTGCCGATGCCCGCCTGACCCGCGCTACCCGCGCCGCTCCCGGAGCCGCCGCCGCGCGTGGCTGGTCACGTGATCCAGCATCCCCATGAGGCCCTGCCCCTTTCCCATGGAGAGGTCCTTTCCATACAGGGTGAAGATCACGTCGGTGGGCACCGCCGCCACCTGTTCGAGCGGTTGACCCGAAAGCGTCTCATCCATGATCACCGCCCACGACTTCGCCGAGAGGCCCTGCGGGTTCTCCACGGCGAAGTGGTACTTGATCGACCCATCCGGCAGGTCCTCCGCCCACACGTACGCCTCGGATTCGCACCGCTGCACGTGGTTCTCCTCGGGGAACGGCCGCGTCGCGACCGCCGCCGGCACCTCCGCGAACTTGTCTGCGTATTCGATGAGCAGCTCGGCCCGCTCGCTCCGGTCAACGAATGCGAAGTCATCGAGGACCTCGCGCAACTTCTGGGGGATGTTCGATTCAGGATTCGTCACGCCACGATCGTAGCGCACCGCCCCGGTCACGGCAGCGTTAGCCCAGCAGTTCGGCCATCCGCTCCCGCCCTACCACCTCCGCGAGGCAACGCAGCGGGCTCGCGTTCTCGTCGAAGAGCCAGCGCACGTTCACCCAGCACCCCGGGAGCACAGAGGAATAGTAGCGGCCTGACTCGATGGGCTGGGGCACGTAGGCGCGCTCGCGCCGCCCAGCCGGGTCCGGGCTGAGCACGAAGAACTGCGCCGCTTCACGACCCGGCCTCGAATCGACGATCCAGTACTCGGCGATGCCGGCTGCCTCGTACTCCTCATATTTGTCGCGGAAGTCCCGGGTAACGCTCTCGTCCGAGACCACCTCCACCACGAGGTCGGCCGGTCCCTCCAGGAGGAGGTCACCCAGCCTCGTCCGCTCGAGCACGACCGTGATATCCGGTTCCCGCGCCGGGCCGCCAGGCATCGCGCGCATTGCGTACGGCGCCAGCTTCACCGCTCCACCCCCATGGAGGCGCACGTAGCTGTCCAGGAAGATGTGAAGGAACTCCACGATTCGCTGATGCAGGTCGGAATTCGACATGTAGAGGTGCACCTTCCCGTCGACCCACTCGGCCAGGCCGCCCTGGTGGTCCCAGACGATGAACTCCTCGAAGCTCATCTCCAGCACTGCCGGCCGTTCGATCCGCTCGGGGTCGCGAAGGTCCATCGCCTGCGTGCTCGTCATGTCCCCAGTATCGCACACCGCATCGCCCGCCCCGGTCGCGGCAGCGTCAGCCCAGCAGTTCGGCCATCCGCTCCCGCCCTACCACCTCCGCGAGGCAACGCAGCGGGCTCGCGCTCTCGTCGAAGAGCCAGCGGACATCGACGCGGCAGCCTTCGAGGGCCCGCGAGTGGAAGGAGCTTCCATCCAGGGCCGTGGGGACGTACACCCGCTCGCGGATACCGAGTGGGTCCGGCCCGAGCACGAAGAAGTCCGCCCGCTCGTGCCCCGCACGCGAATCGATCAGCCAGTACTCCCGCACACCCGCGGCTTCGTACTCATCGAACTTGTCGAAGCGATCGCGGTCCACGCTTCCCTCGGACATCACTTCGACCACGACGTCAGCCGGGCCCGAAAGGTACCGGTTGCCCACGCGCTCCGCCTGACCGTCGAGCACGACGACGACGTCCGGCTCGCGCGCCGGGCCGAACGGGGTCGCCCGCATCGCGTAGGGAGCCGTGGTCACGAGCGCTCCCGGGTGCGCCAGCTCGCAGAACGCCGCCAGGAACCGCTGCAGGAAGTTCACGATCTGCTGATGCCGCTTCGTGTTGGACATACAGAGGTACACCTTCCCATCGACCCATTCGGCCAGGCCGCCCTGGTGGTCCCAGTCGATGAACTCCTCGAAGCTCATCTCCAGCACTGCCGGCCGTTCGATCCGCTCGGGGTCGCGAAGGTCCATCGCCTGCGTGCTCGTCATGCCCCCAGTATCGCACACCGCATGGCCCGCGAGATTGTTGACCATCTTGATTAACTTTCTCGCCCGGCCTAGGCTGTGCCTCCAACGCACCACGCAGGGAGCGCCATTTTCCCCCAGGAGGAGGTCACCTATGTCCGGAATCGCCGACCGTGGCTACGCCCACCCCGATGTCCTCGTCAGCACCGACTGGGTCGCTGCGCACAAGGACGACACGAACGTCCGCATCGTCGAATCAAACGAGGACCAGCTCCTCTACCCCAGCGGCCACATCCCCGGCGCCGTCCAGGTCGACTGGGCCGCCGACCTCAACGACCAGCTCCGCCGCGACTACCTCGACCGCGCCGGCTTCGAACGCCTCGCCTCCCGCATCGGCATCACGCCCGAAACGACCGTCGTCTTCTACGGCGACAAGAACAACTGGTGGGCGACCTACGCCTTCTGGGTCTTCCAGCTCTTCGGCCACACGAACGCGAAGGTGATGGATGGCGGCCGCCTGAAGTGGGAGAAGGAAGGCCGCGAGATGACGCGCGAGGTCCCCTCCTACGCCGCCACCACCTACACCGCCCCCGAGCGCGACGACAAGAAGATCCGCGCCTTCCGCGACCAGGTGCTCGCGCACCAGGCCGCCGGCAAGCCCCTCGTGGACGTGCGCAGCCCCGCCGAGTACAGCGGCGAGAAGACCCACATGCCCGAATACCCCCAGGAAGGCGTGCTCCGCGGCGGCCACATCCCCGGCGCCAAGAGCGTGCCGTGGGCGCGCGCGGCCAACCCCGAGGACGGCACCTTCAAGTCCGCCGAGGAGCTCCGCGCCATCTATGAACAGGAGCAGGGGCTCAAGTCCGGCGACGACATCATCGCATACTGCCGCATCGGCGAGCGCAGCTCCCACACCTGGTTCGTCCTGACCCACCTCCTCGGCTACCCCAGCGTCCGCAACTACGACGGCAGCTGGACCGAGTGGGGCAACTCCGTCGGCGTCCCGATCGAACGCTCCTAGCCGACCCGCTCATCCTCACCGTACGTCCCGGGCGCCCACCACGGCCCCGGGACGTCCTGCGTCGCGCGCCGTCACCCCGCCGACGCATGCACCCGCGGCACATACCCCGCCGCGATCGCCCGCGCGGCCGACGGCGGCGTCAGCAGCCGCGCCTTGCCCTCCGCCGGCCGCACCTCCCCGTACCCCTCGAACGACCACCGCCGTACAAGGCCACCCCACACCAGCCACGCACCGCCCGGGTCATCGCCAAACATCACCATCACCCCATCCGCCACCGCCGCCACGTCGATCTCAGGCAGCCGATCCTGTTCCCCCTCTCCCGCCGCAGCGGGAGAGGGCCGGGGTGAGGGCACGATGTCGCGCTTCCCGACCACCGCCAGCCGCTCACCGTGGAGCACCGCGTCGATCGCCGGAGCCCTCGGCACTCGCTCCAGCGCCAGCGCCTCCCGGTTTCCTTCGAACCACGCCCGCTGGAACCGCACCGCGTCCGCCCGCCGGCAGAGGAAGCACGGCCGGTGTCCCGCCGCCAGTGCGGTCGCTTCGTCCAGGAAGAACAGCTCGGTGTAGTGGCCCGGCGCCATCAACCGCTCGATGTGGTTGCCCTTGTACTCCAGCTCGCAGCAGATCCACGCCCCCGATGCCCACCGCCGCCGCGTGAGCCGCTGTTCGCCATCGTGGAAGCATCCGCCGCGGTTGCCGAACATCGTCCCCCGCGCCGGTGTCGCCACCAGCGCGCCGAACGGCGAAACGCGGTTCTGCAGTGTCACCCGCGCAGGATGCTCGCCTGCCCCGGCACCCGCAACGCCGGTGTCACTCCTCGTTGGTGTCCTTGCGTGCCTCGGCGACCAGCCGGTAGCCCACGTTCCTCACCGTCTCGATGAACTGGTGCCCGTGGATCTCGATCTTCGAACGGATCCGCCGGATGTGGACATCCACCGTCCGCGCGCCACCGAAGTAGTCGTAGCCCCAGACCCGGTTCAGGAGCTGCTCGCGCGTGAACACCCGGCCGGCGTTCATCGCCAGGAAGCGGAGCAGCTCGTACTCCTTGAACGTCAGGACCAGCGCCTCGCCGTCCACGCTCACCTTGTAGTTCGAAAGGTCCAGCATGAGCGCGCCGCAGCGGACGTAGTTCTCCGTGTCGATGCCGTGGCGGCGCCACAACGCGCGCTCGATCCGGCGGCCGAGCTCGTTCGCGTTCGCCGGCAGCATCACGAAGTCGTCCACCTGCAGGTCGACGCTGATCCGGTCGAGTTGCTCCTCCGGCACGAGCACGACGAGGACCACGCCGTTCTCCGCGTACGAAGCCGTGAGCAGGTTGAACGCCGCCCCCGGGATGTCCCGCAGGTCGAGCACGACCACGTCCGCGCGCGGGCTCATCTCGTCGGTGGCGAGCCGGTCCGGCGGCACCACCGGCGCCGAAAACCCCGTGCGCTCCAGGGCAGGGCCAAGTCGCGCAACGTCCGGATGACGGGTCACGAGAAACACAGTCCGCACGATAGGCCCCCTCGTTTCGACTGATTATAGGTTTCGCAACCTGCCCGAAACGGGGGGCGCTGTGAAATCCATGTGAAATCGTTCACGAAACAAGTTGGACACGCGAAGGGGCCCGCGTCCGCACCGCGGGCCCCTTCCATTCCCGGCGCCTGGGACTACTTCTCGTAGACCAGCGCCTCCTCGGCGCTCCAGGGCAGCGTCTCTTCACGCACGTCGAACGTCACCTGCTTCCAGGTCACGCGCACGCCGCCCTCGTTCGCCTGGTCCGGGTCGACCATCACTTCGAACATGCCGCCGTTCGTCTCCTCCGCCGGCCGGGCGAGCATCTGGAGGAATGCCTGGGCCGCCTCGTGCGTCTCGAGCATGCGCGGCTGCCAGCGGCCGAACACCTTCGGGTTCGCCGCGTATTCGTCCGTCATGCCCGTGCGCACGAACGGGTAGAGCACCGAGAACGCCGAGACCAGGTTCGCGTTCTTGCCGAGGTTCACCCGCAGCACCTCCGGCAGCTTGAGCACCGCCCAGTTCGCGATCACGTAGCCGGGCACGCTCACGCCCGGGTCCACCGCCTGCCGCGACGAGATGTACACGATCTGGAGCGGGTCGTTGTGGTACACCGCCTCGCCCGCCCAGAGATGCGTCATCGCCATGAAGCCGTCGATCTTCGTGCCCAGCACGTCACGCGACTCCTCCAGGCTGTCGATGAAGTGCTGCCGCACCCGCGCCCGCCGCACGGCCTTCGGCTCGTCCTCCACCTCGCGCAGCGCCCGCCCGAAGGAGTAGCCCTTCTCGGAGAGGCCGGAATTGCAGATGATCAGGTTCGGCGTCTTCTTGCCCATCTGCTCGATGACGTAGCTGCGGCTCGCCCACAGGTCGCGCATGTTCGTCACGTCCGCCTGCAGCGGGAACGCGTTCACGCCGGTTTCGCGCAGCTTGTTCACCAGGTCGAACCCGTCTTCGTAGCTGCGATGGAAGTGCACCGCCACCGATTCCGCGCCGTTGAGCCCCGCAGCCAGCGCGAACGCCTGGCCCATGCCGCCGTCCTTGCCGGCTCCGGTGATCAGGACACGTTTGCCGCGCACGCCGGCGGCGACGGCGTCGTTGAAGCGATACTGGTCTGGTTCGACGGTGAAAGCCATGGAATACCCCGAGGTGTGTTTCGCGCATTATGGCTCACCGCGCACGAATATGCTTCGGCTATGGATGTATCCCGCGCTGGGCGTCATCCATAGCCCAGCCGGCGGATCCGCTCGGGCCCATAGCCTCGCTACCGTTCGGTCGCTCGTTCGGCTGGACGCCTCCCGCCGCGTTCCATAGGCTACGGATGCGGCGCTCCTGCGGCGCACATCCCCCTGGACCGCGGAGGCCTCCATGAGTCGAGACGTTGTCATCACCGGTATCGGAGCGGTTACTCCCTACGGCACGGACCTCCACGCCTACTACGACGCCCTCGCCGCCGGGGAGATCGCCATCCGCCCCACCCCCTGGATGCCCCCCGAGTCCGGCCTCTACACCGCGCTCGTCCCCGATTTCGAGCCGCTCGACTGGATGTCCCCGCGCGTCGCCGACGGCACCGACCGCTTCGCCCAGTACGCGCTCGCCGGCACGCGCATGGCCCTCGACCACGCGGGACTCTCCCAGCTCGACCAGGAGCGTACCGCCATCGTCCTCGGCACGGCCATGGGCGGCACGCGCGCCCTCCAGCGCGGCCAATCCCTGCTCGAACGCGACGGTCCGGACGCCGTCCCCCGCAAGCTCCAGATCCAGGTCTGGCCGAACATGGCCGCCGCGCAGATCGCCATGGAATACGACGTCCACGGCCCGTCGCTCACGATCTGCACCGCCTGCGCCGCCTCCATCGACGCGATCGGCACCGCCACGCGCTTCATCCAGTCCGGCCTCGCCGATGTTGCGATCACCGGCGCCATGGAGGGCTCGAACGGCGAGGTCGACTTCCTCCCCGCGCTCAGCGCGAACCAGATGAGCTACGGCATGGTCTCGCCCACCACCGACCCCACGAAGGCCTGCCGCCCGTTCGACGCCGACCGCACCGGCATCGCCGGCGGCGATGGCGGCGCCATCTTCGTGCTCGAATCCGCGGAACACGCGCGCGCACGCGGCGCGAAGCAGCTCGGCGTCATCCGCGGCTACGCCTCGCTCGCCGACGGCTACCACCCATCGAGCCCCGAGCCCACCGGTAAGTGGGAATCCCTCGTCATGCGCCGCGCCCTCGCTGATGCCGGCCTGGGCGACGGCGCCGGGGTCGTCGGCGTCTATGCCCATGGCACCGGCACCCGCGCCGGCGACGCCGCCGAGATCCACGCCATCAACGACGTCTACGGCTACCGCGGCCGCGACCTCCTGGTCACGTCGCTCAAGGGCCACTTCGGCCACCCCGGCGGCTCCGCGGCGTCGCTCAACCTCGCCGCCGCCCTCGTCGGCATGCAGCGGGGCGAAATCCTCCAGACCGCCTCCACCACCACCCCCGACCCCGAGATCGGCTTCACCCTCGTCCTCGGCCAGCCCGCAAAGGCCGACGTCACCACGCTCCAGCTCAACGCCTTCGGCTTCGGCGGCCAGAACGCCTCCCTCATCGTCACCCGCGACTGACTCATTCTCGAAGGCGCAAAGGCGCAGCGTGGCGCCCGCCGCGAATCCGAGCCGCGCGCGTAGCAAGCGGAGGCGTGCCCCTCCCGCCACCGCCCCGCGCCAGCGCACGACCCCGCACCACCCCGCCGTAGCCCGGGCCCCTGGTGGGCCCTGAGCGGAAGCCCACGGATGCCCCACCGACAGGCCACCAACGCCCGGGGCTGCGAGGGCGGCAGCGGAGCGCCCGCCCGGCTTGCCCGGAACGCCGTCGCCCTCCATCGGTCCAGCTCCCTCTCCCGCCGCAGCGGGAGAGGGCGGGGGGTGAGGGTCATGCGCGCCCCCGCCCCCACCCCGCTACAATCGATCCCATGGAAATCACGGTGTTGCTCTTCGCCTCCGTCGCGGAAGCTGCCGGCGCGCGCCGCCTCCAGCTCCCCATCGAGCACGGCGACACCGTCGCGACCGTCCGGGACCGCCTCCTCGCGGAGCGCCCCGCCCTCGCCCGCTTCGCCCCCAACCTGCTCTACGCGCTCGACGAGGAGTACGTGGACACGGCCGCCCCCGTCCATGCCGGTGCCACCCTCGCACTCATCCCGCCCGTCTCCGGAGGCTGACCCATGCTCATCCGCGTCACCGAAGAAGTCCTCCGGCCCGAAGAAGCCACCGCCGCCGTCGAATCCCCCGGGGCCGGCGCCATCGGCCTCTTCCTCGGCGTGGTGCGCGACAACAACAAGGGCCGCCGGGTCGCCTACCTCGAGTACGACGCCTACCCGTCCATGGCCGAGAAGGTCATGCGCGAAATCGCCGAAGAGGCCCGCGACCGCTTCGGGCTGATCGATTGCGCCGTGCTCCATCGCACCGGCCGCCTCGAAATCGGCGAGACGAGCCTGCTCATCGCCGTCAGCTGCGGCCACCGCGCCGCCTCGTTCGAAGGCGGCCACTGGCTCGTCGACGAGATCAAGAAGCGCGTCCCGGTGTGGAAGAAGGAAGTATGGGAAGACGGCGAGGAATGGATCGAAGGCCCCGAGTCGCTCGGCATGCAGGCGCCCGCCAGCATGCGTTGACCCACGAGGACGCATGAGCACGATCAGCCACCCGCACTCCTTCAGCCGCTACTGCATGCACTGCGGTCAGCGGCTCACCACCGCCACCCCGGAAGGCGACTTCAAGCGCCGCCTCGTCTGCCTCGATTGCGGCTTCGTCCACTACATTAACCCGCGCCCGGTCGCCGGGATCATCCCCGTGCGCGAACCGGACGGCCACATCCTCCTCGTCCGCCGCGCGATCGAGCCCCAGGCCGGGCAGTGGGTCTTCCCCGGCGGCTTCATGGATGTCGGCGAGACGGCCGAGGAGGCCGCCGTCCGCGAGACGATGGAAGAGGCGAACCTCGCAGTGCGGGACCTCTCGCTTGTCGGCGTCTACACGCGTCCCGGGCCCGGCGTGGTCGTCATCGTCTACGAAGCCATCGCCGTCAGCGATGCCTCCGCCGGGCACGAATCGCTCGAAGTCGGCTGGTTCCCGCCCCACAGCATCCCGTGGGACGAGCTCGCCTTCGATTCCACGATTGCCGCGCTGAAGGACTGGGCCGCCCGCCGCTAACTCGCCTGGCGGATGTCGAACCGGTACCCGGTGCCGCGCACCGTGCGCACGCTCCGCCCCGCCTGCGTCCCTTCCAGCTTCCGCCGGATGTTGGAGACGTGCCGCCGCAGGATCTGCAGGTACCGCTCGTCGGGGTCCACGCCCCAGCTCCGCTCGATGATCTCGCCCGCCGTCACCGTCTTGTTCGGCCGCGCCAGCAGCAGCGAGAGGATCTCCGCCTCGCGCTCCGTCAGCGGCACGTCCATCTGCGACGACCGCAGGCGGCCATGGATCGGGTCCAGCTCGAACGGCCCCGCGACCACCACCTCCGCCGCCGCCACGCCCTCGCGCGCCATCTCGCGGATGCGCCGCTGGACCGCTGGCGTCTCGAGCGTCCCACGCACCATGCCGTCGATGTCCGGCCGGAAGCTCCCCGGCACCGCGAGCCCCGGCAGCCCGGGCGTCACCAGGTAGAGCACGGGCACGATCCGCCAGCGGCGCTCTTGCTGCAGTTGCTGCGCCAGCTCGTTCTGTTCGTCCACGCTGAACCCGGCCAGCACCAGGAGATCGTACGACCGCTCGGTATCGCGCCGGAGCGCCACGCGCGGGTCCGCCGTCACCTCCACGGTGATCTGCTCACCGATGAGGTGCCGGCCAAGCAGGGCCGGGGGAGTGTCGGGGGCTATTGCCAGGACACTTGCCAACGAAGTACTCCCTTCCACGCGGGCCGTCGCCGCCACCGCTCCCGGTGCGAAACCGGCGCCCCGCCACCACAATTCATGCTAGGTCCCGGTCCCGGGCGCGGGCATTGGGAGTATCCCTTGGTCGCACGAGGACTGCCCCGATCGGCCCGCGACGCTGCTCCGACGCTCCTCTATAGGCCGCGTTCGAGAATCCGCTTCGCGACTTCCCGCGGGTCGGGGTTGTACTCGCCGCGCGCGATCTGCTCCCGCAGCTGCTGGATGCGCTCGGCGCGCTCCGACGGCGCCTGTTGAACCGCCTCGCGCGCCCGGGAAAGCTCGCGCGCACCCTCGCTGATCCCGGTCGCGTCGGCCGGCTGTGCAGCCGTCGCTGTCGCTTCCTTCCGCTCCCGTGCCTTCGCAATGTCGTACACCACGGCCCGTGAGCCGGAGGTCTTGCGTATCTCAGACATGGCGTACCTCGATTCGATCATAGGGCGCGCGAGCGGCCCTCACAATTGGTCTTTTCCTTCGAACGCGGCCGTTACCACCAGCCGCTGCTTCAGGTCCGGCGTACAGGTGATCAGCGTCACCAGCGTCTGGTGGTCCGAACGCAGCACCTTCGTCTGCGTCGGCGCCACCACCTGGACGTTCGTCACCCGGTAGCTGTACTTCGTCGTGCCCGCGTACACCTCGACCACGTCGCCCACGGCCACCCGGTCCAGCGACTGGAAGGCGGCCACGTTCCCTGCATCCGCCACCGAGACGTGCCCGGTCAATACCATGGTCCCGGGCTGCCCCGGCCGCGCCGAGCTCAGCAGGTGGCCGACCGACTTCCAGGCCGTTTCCCAGGCCGGCTTGCCGTCTTTCACCACCACGCCGACTTCCGTCACCGCCTGGTCGACGCCCGCCGCCGGGACCACCACGCGCGTCGGGAGCAGCCCTTCCGCGCTCCGCCCGAGCACCACCGGCACCGAGTCCGGCTCACCCGGGATGGTCACGGTCTCTGCCGCCGGCGCCGGTGCGTGCCCGCCGGTCACGCTTTCGCGGACCGTGGTGCTGCCGAACCAGGCGACTAGCCCGGCCGCGCCCACCAGCGCTGCCGTCATCACGTTGGAGGCGCTCAGGAGTCCGCGCGCGCGAGTGCTGCCCATCGGCCTCCACCTCCCTTCATGCCCGCGTCCCGCGCGCCGTTCCCGCGTGGGAATCGCGGTGCATTCCTGCTCTAACTGTCGGCAGAAAGAGGTGGATCTTGACGACCCGCAGCGGTCGAATGGCGGACGATTAGGGAACAGCTGGCCCGTGCGTGAAGGACCTCACGCGCTCCCGCGCGGCCTACAGCTCGCGCGTGCCCAGGGCCTCGCCCGCAGGGTGCGCGAGGTACGCGCTCGCCGCCCGCCGCCGCTGCGCGAGCTGCTGCGTCCGCTCCGTGGTCGCCTCCATGGCGGCCGCCAGCTCCTCGCTGATCGCGCGCGTCACGGCGGCCAGCTCTTCGATCTGCGCCGCCGCCTGTTCAGTTGCCGTTGGGTCGTCCAGCGCCGCCTGGCATGCTTCGAAGCACACCTGGTTCCCGGCGAGAAAGGCCTCGACGTCGCCGCCCTGGATGAGCCCGAGTTGCTCCCGGGCCAGGGCCAGCGCCGAAGCCGCCGCAGTCATCAGGCGACCGCCTCGCCCTGCTCCGCTGCCGTCGCCGCCGCGATCCGGAGCTCGGTCGTCGCCGACCGCCAGGCTTCCGCGATGCGCGTGATGTGCTTCTCCGCTTCGTCCAGCTTCGCAACGTCGCCGGTCGTCGAATCGATGATGCAGCGGATGCTGTAGGCGTAAATCGCCGCCAGGTTCGCCGCCATCTCCCCGCCCTTTTCGTGGTCCAGCGTCGCCAGCAGCTCGCCGATGATCAGGTGCGCCCGCTGGGTCTCGTCCAGGAACCGCTCCCGCCGGCCATCGGCGTGGAACATCCGCGCCTTCTTGAGCGCCTTCAACGCCCCCTCGTACAGCATCGTCGTCAATGTCACCGGGTCCGCGGTGCTCACGTCGGCGGTGCGGTAGGCGTCGTAGGCGTTCGGCATCATGCTCCTCCTGGGAAGGGCCTCAGTGCCCCCAGTTTCCTCGCCGCCTCAGCGGCCGGGGATCGGGGGAACCCTGCTCTTACTCTTTCGAATTGCTCAACTGTGTCGCTGCGTTCGAGATCGACTGCAGGATGGTCTGCGCGCGGGCCTGGGCCTGCTCCATCGCTGCGAATTTCTTGCGCAGCAGGTCCATCTCCGCCTCGATTGACGCCGAGACCCGGTCGAACCGCGTCTCGATGTCCTTGATCCGCTTGTCGTAGGTCGACTGCCGTTGCTGGAAGACGCCCCCGGCAGCTGCCAGGCCCTCCACGAACGACTGGACCCGCTTGATTACGCTCGAACGCTCCGGGGCCACCTCGATCGTGTGGCTCCCCGCCGCCAGCGCCCCCGCCGCCGTGATCGTGACCCCGGGGATCAGCGTCGAGTTCGTCCCGCCCGCGGTGATCGTCCCCGTGGTCGTCGTCGCGGCCGTCCCGTCGCGCGGCGTGAAGGTCGCGGTCAGGTTCCCGGCGCCGTCGTCTGTGATCGCGTAGGAGCCTTCCTTGCTCCCGCCGTACGTCCCCGCGATGCTCGCGATCGAGCCCGTCCCGCCGGGCGTCAGCGTCGCCGCGAGCTTGAACTCGCTCAACACGCCCTGCACCGAGGCCGGGTCCGCCGCCATGGCGTCCTTGAACTTCACCGCATCGAACTTCAGCTCGTTGGTGGCGCCCACCGCCGACCCCACCGCACCGAAGCTGACCCCGATCTCGCTCAGCGTCCAGTAGCGCCCGGAGAGGTTGATCCCGGTCGAGGTCACCATCGACCGCAGGTTCGTCTCCAGCACGCGCACGCTCGTGTCGCCGCTCAGCACGCCGCCGCCGTCCTTCGAAGCCTTCGTCGCGGTCCTGATGGCGTTCAGGACGCCGTTGAACTCGGCCACGAAGTTCGTGATCGCTGAAGTCGCGGTCGTCGTATCCGACCCCACGGTCACCGTCGCGGGCGTCCCGCCGCTCACCGCCGTGAAGGTAACGGACGTGCCGTTCACGCTCACCGTGTTCGAGCTCGCGTACTGCGTCGCCCCGCCGTCGATCGAGTAGGCCGCGTTCGAACCGAGCGACTGGCTCGCCGCGAGCAGCCCCGTCTTCGAGAGGAAGTCACCGCCCGCGCCGTCTTCCTCCAGCGCGATCGCCAGGGAGCCCGTCTTCGTCTGCTGCAGCCGGATCGTGTCCGTCTGCGTGTCGTACCGCGCCGTCACCCCGGCCGTGCTCGAATTGATCCGCGAGATCACGTCGTTCAGCGAGTCGGTCGCCGCGTTGTAGTTGATCTGCACGCCGTTGATCTTGAAGAAGTGGTCGCCGCCCGCCGGCGCGCCGCCCTCCCACGTCGCCGCGTCCATCTTCGCCGATGTGCTCAGCCGCGCGATGCCCAGCGTGCTCTCCCGCGTCGTCGTCCCGCTCGAAGCGAGCAGGTTCGTCGCCGCCAGGAAGTTCGACGTGTCGCCGCCGGTGCCCAGCGTGATCGCGCCCTGCGTGGACGTCAGCCGCAGCAGGTTGGCCCGGCCGTTCGCGTCGTTCTCGATCGTCGCCGTCACGCCGATGCCCGAGCCGTTGATCGCCGTCACGATGTCGTCGAGCGTCTGCGTCGCCGGGTCGACCGTGATCGTCGCCGTCCCGCCCGTCGCCGTCCGCATCGTGAACGTCCCCGCCGTCACCGGCGTCGCGAAGCTCGCCGCGTTCATCAGCGAGCTGCTGTTCAGCGCCGCCGAAAGCGCCCCGCCCGTCGCCGTCGTCCCGCTGGCGACGCTCGTCACGTTGACCGTGAACGAGCCGGTGGTCGAACCGGGCGCGGCGGCCGCCGTCACGCCCGCGCCGGTCACCGTCGCGGTCTTGCCGGACACCGACGTCACGTCCGCGAGCATCTTCGTCCGCAGCAGCAGCGCCGAGAACTTCGTCTGCAGGTCCGCCAGCGCGTTCTTCTGCTGGGTCGCCGAGGTGATCTGCGTGTTGAGCCGCGTCAGCACCGTGGACCGCGCCGCGGTCAGCTGCGTGATCACGGACTCCGTGTCGAAGCTGGAGAAGAAGTTCGAAAGCCGGACAGGGTCGGCCATGGTTTACCCCCGCCGCTCGAAGAGCAGCCCGCGTTGGTCGCTGACTTCGCTGAGCTGCGCGATCTGGCGGGCGCTCACGCGGGCGATGACCTGGCCGCTTGCCACATCACGCACCACCACACCCTCCAGCTCGCCCTGCGCGTCGAACTCGCAGGCGACATCGCACGTCTCCGGGTCCCGCGCCGGCAGGATGGCCGCCAGCAGCCGCTGCCGCGCGTTTCGCCGCGGCTGGCGATACTGGTGGCGCGGGTGGCTCCCGGCCTGGTCCCACGTCGCCTGGTGCACCCCGATAGAGACCGGGGCTACCGAAGCCAGCGTAAAGCGGTCCATGGTCACCTACCTCCGGGGTTCTCCCTGATCATCGGCGCGCATTCCATGCGCTTGAGCGATTCCTGCCGTTACGGGCGAGGTTTCGCCCGGTTGAGAAACGGCGAAGCCCGGGCCCCTCGCGAGGCCCGGGCTTCACGCCGGATGTGAACCCGCCCTTACTTCAGCAGGTTGAGGACCGCCTGCGGGGACTGGTTCGCCTGGGAAAGGACGCTGACGCCGGCCTGCTGCAGGATCTGGTTGCTCACCATCATGCTCGAGAGCTCGGCCACGTCGGCGTCACGGATCCGGCTCTCCGCCGCGCTCAGGTTCTCGACCGCGATGCCGAGGCTGGCGATGGTGTGCTCGAGCCGGTTCTGGGCCGCACCGAGGTTGGCGCGGCGGGTGTTCAGCGTGCTGATGGCAGTGTCGATCTCCGTGATCCGGGCGTTCGATGCTGCAAGGTCCTGGACCGCCGTGTTGGCGACCCACGTCGTCAGGTTCAGGCCCGTCGCCTGCGTCGCACGCACGTCGCTGAAGCCCACGCTCATCGTGTTGCCGACGTTCGCGCCCACCTGGAACACGGCCGAGCCGTTGCCAGTCACGGTGATGCCGGCGCCGAAGCCGCCAATGTCGGTGTTGATGTTCGCGGCCGTCTTGCCGGCGGCGCCCGTCACCAGCGTGATCGTCACGCCGCTCTGCGAGAAGTTCAGCACCTGGGTACTGTTGGCGGCCATGTCGTTGAGGGTGATCGTCTCGCTGCCGAGCGTGATCGTCGTCGCCGTCGAGGTGATGGACAGGGCGCCCGCCTGGGCCCGGCTCACGTCCAGCGACGCGACCGTCGCATCGCCGCCCGCACCGCTCAGCACGGTGCCGACTTTTGTGGCCGAGGCCACGTCCAGCGTGCCCACGAGCGTGCCGTTCAGGAGCTGCGCGCCGTTGAACTGCGTCGCCCCGGCAATCCGGTCGATTTCCGCCTGCAGGGCGACGAGCTCCGTGCCGATCGAGGTGCGGGCCGCCGCGTCCATCGAGCCGTTGGCCGCCTGGACCGCCAGCTCGCGCGCCCGCTGGAGGATGCTGTGGATCTCGTCCATCGCGCCTTCAGCGGTCTGGATCATCGAGATGCCGTCCTGGCTGTTGCGCAACGCCTGGGCCGAGCCCCGGATCTGGCTGCGCATCTTCTCCGAGATGCCGAGCCCCGCCGCGTCGTCCGCCGCGCGGTTGATGCGGTAGCCGCTGGAGAGCTTCTCCAGGACCTTGCCCATCTTCAGGCTCGTGGTGTTCAGGTTCCGCTGCGCGTTGATCGCGGCAACGTTGGTGGCGATGTACATACCCATGGTGATCCTCCGGCTTTCCTGCACGAACCCCGGGGCCTCACTCCGGGGCGTCCACCGCTGGTGTTATTTCGGTGGACAGCAGGTGTTCACGGTAGGTATCGAAACGTCCGCCTCCGCCAACAGGGCCGGGGGCGAAAGATCAGGGAATCCCTTACGTTCCGCGTGAACACGCAGAAGGGCCCCCGCGGTTACCGCGGGGGCCCTCCTGTGTTGGCTCCGGAGCCGGAGGACTACCGGAGGAGGCTGAGGACCGACTGCGAGGCCTGGTTCGCCTGTGCGAGCACCGCGGTGCCGGCCTGCTGCAGGATCTGGTTGCTCACCATCTTGCTCGAGAGGTCCGCCACGTCCGCGTCGCGGATCCGGCTCTCCGAAGCCGTCAGGTTCTCCACGCTCACGCCGAGGCTGCTGATCGTGTGCTCGAGCCGGTTCTGCGCCGCACCGAGGTTCGAGCGGCGGGTGTTCAGCGTCGTGATCGCGGTGTCGATTTCGGTGATGCGCGCATTCGCCGCCGTCAGGTCCTGCACCGCCGTGTTCGCAACCCAGCTCGTGAGGTTCAGGCCCGTCGCCTGCGTCGCACGGACGTCGCTGAAGGCCACGCTCATCGTGTTGCCGACGTTCGCGCCGACCTGGAAGACCGCCGAGCCGCTGCCCGTCACCGTGACGCCGGCGCCGAAGTCGCCGATGTCGGTGTTGATGTTCGCGGCCGACTTCGCGGCGCCGCTAACGAGGGTGATGGTCACGCCCGTCTGGGCGAAGTTGAGGACCTGGGTGCTGTTCGCAGCCATGTCATTGAGCGCGATCGTCTCGGTGCCCATCGTGATCGTTGTCGCCGTCGAGGTGATGGCGTACGTCCCCGCCTGGGCGCGGCTCACGTCGAGGGCCGCCACCGTCGCGTCGCCGCCGGCGCCGCTCAGCACTGTGCCGACTTCCGTCGCCGAGGCCGCGTCGAGCGAGCCGACGAGCGTGCCGTTCAGGAGCTGCGAGCCGTTGAACTGGGTCACGCCCGCGATGCGGTCGATTTCCGCCTGCAGGGCGACCATTTCAGTGCCGATCGAGGTCCGCGCCGAGGCGTCCATCGAGCCGTTCGCCGCCTGGACCGACAGTTCCCGGGCGCGCTGGAGGATGCTGTGGATTTCGTCCATCGCGCCTTCAGCGGTCTGGATCATCGAGATGCCGTCCTGGGCGTTGCGCAGGGCCTGCGAGTTGCCGCGGATCTGGCTGCGCATCTTCTCCGAAATGCCGAGGCCGGCGGCGTCGTCGGCGGCGCGGTTGATGCGGTAGCCGCTGGAGAGCTTCTCCAGGACTTTGCCCATCTTCAGGCTGGTGTTGCTCAGGTTCCGCTGGGCGTTCAGGGCGCCGACGTTGGTAACGATCGATGACATTTCTGTGTGTCTCCCGATCCTGTGCCCCGTCTCCGGGGCGAGCCAACCGCGGTGTGGATTTGCGGCCGGTCGTTCCTGTTGGTTATCGGGCCGCTCCCACGACCACTAGGGGCACAGCCGGGGGACAACGCGTGGACAGCCGGTAGCCCCCCGGTGACAAACCGGTGGACGCGCCCCGCCCACCCTGTTCCCCACCAAACACACGAAGCCCAGTACCTCGCTCCTGGCCATTCGCCCACCCCTCCTGCGCTCGAAACCCCGCCCCGGCCGCTCCAGCACCAGCTCGCCATGCCCGCCGCCCCGCCCAACCATGCCACCCAACCCAGCCCCACGCCGCAGGAGCCACGCAGCACCGGGCCCGCACACCCCGGCTGATAACTGATAACTGACGACTGACAACCACCCCGCCGTTTGCCGCCGTTTGGGGCCGGGGATACACTTTCTGTTCGACTAACGACCGCCAGCGGTTTTCCCGGAGATTCCCTACGTGCACGTGATCGGCCTGACTGGCGGCATTGCCAGCGGTAAGTCCACCGTGACCCAGTTCTTCCGTGCGAAGGACGTCCCCGTCATCGACGCCGACCTGCTCGGCCACCGTACCTATGAACAGGGCAGCGAGACCTACCACCAGGTCATCGCCGCCTTCGGCCAGGATGTCGTCGCCCCCGACGGCTCGATCGACCGCAAGGTCCTCGGCGGGAAGGTCTTCGGCAAGCCCGACGAGCTCAAGCGCCTGACCGACGTCGTCTGGCCCGGCATCCGCAAGCTCGCTAGCCAGGAGCTCGCCGCGCTCGAGACCGCCGGCAACACGATCGCCGTCCTCGAGGCCGCGGTGCTCTTCGAAGCGAGCTGGGAGGACCTCGTCGACGAGATCTGGGTCGTCGTCGTCGAACCCGACCAGGCCGTCGCCCGCCTCGCCGCCCGCAACGGGCTGGACGAAGCCGCGGCCCGCGCGCGCCTGGCCTCGCAGCTTTCGAACGACGAACGCACGGCCCGCGCCGGCATCGTGATTACCAACAACGGCACACTCGACGAGCTCGAGCGCAACATCGGACAGGCATGGGAAGAACTTCAGCAACGGCTGCGCACAGCGGCCGGGAGGTGATGGTGAGTGACTGAGGCAGCGACAAAGACCGGACCCAAGGTGCACGCGGTCGAGGAGTACACGGTCCAGGAAGAACCGTACTACCTCCCGATCGGCGACGAAGTCGAACTCTTCGAAACCGCGTACGCGCAGCGCATCCCCGTCCTTCTCAAGGGCCCGACCGGCGCCGGCAAGACCCGGTTCGTTGAGTACATGGCCTGGCGCCTTGGCCGGCCCCTCACGAAGGTGTCCTCGCAAAGCGGCAACGAAGAGGAATACCGCCAGCCGCTGATCACCGTGGCCTGCCACGAAGACCTCACCGCGTCCGACCTCGTCGGCCGCTACCTGCTCGATACCGACGGCACGAAGTGGGTCGATGGCCCGCTGACCCGCGCGGTCAAGGTAGGCGCCATCTGCTACCTCGACGAAGTGGTCGAAGCGCGCAAGGACACCACCGTCCTCATCCATCCGCTCACCGACTACCGGCGCCTGCTCCCCATCGAGAAGCTCGGCCAGGTCATCGAGGCAACGGACGGCTTCCTCCTGGTCATCAGCTACAACCCGGGCTACCAGAGCGCCCTGAAGGACCTGAAGCACTCGACCCGCCAGCGCTTCATCGCGATCGAGTTCGACTACCCGCCCAAGGACCAGGAAGCCGAGATCATTGCGCACGAATCCGGCTGCTCCCTCGCCGCCGCGACCGACCTCGCCAAGCTCGGCGAAAAAGTCCGCAACCTCAAGGAGCACGGCCTCGGCGAAGGCGTCTCAACCCGCCTCCTTATCTATGCCGGCCGCCTCATCGCCAACGGCATCCCCGCCCGCCGCGCCTGCCAGGTCGGCATCACCTGGGCCCTCACGGACGACGCCGAAGTCCAGCGCAGCATCGAAGAGGTGGTGACGTCGATCTTCGAGTGACGTCTGGGAGTCTGCAGTTCGGGGCTCCGGGAGGGGGACGCAAAGTGCTGAGTGCTGAGTGCTGAGGTCGTGGACTTCGTCAGGGGCCGCGCCGAACGGTTTGAGGACCTCGTCGCGTGGCAACGCGCCCGGGCCCTCACGAGGCGTGTCTACGAAGTCACTCGCACGGGGACGTTCCGCGCGGACCGCGCACTCGGGCAGCAGGCGCAGCGTGCCGCCGTGTCGGTGATGGCTAACATCGCTGAGGGTTTCGAACGGGGTCGTCCGGCCGAGTTCCACCAGTTTCTGTCCGTCGCGAAGGCGTCCTGTGGCGAGCTCCGTTCCCACCTCTACGTCGCGCTCGACGCGGGGTACCTCGATCGGCCGCTGTGGCAGGTGCTGCACAGCGAGACGGAAGAGGTTGGGCGCATCATCGGTGGGCTGCGGGCGTCGATCGAACGTCGGCACGGTGGCGGATGGAGTTCCGGCCCCACCGGGCGGTCTGCCTCAGCACTCAGCACTCAGCACTCCAAACCGCGTTCTGCGCCGGGCTCGGAATAAGGACTCCCACCCGTGCGCATCGGCATTGTCTCCGACATCCACTGCAACCTCGCCGGCCTCGAACGCGCCCTCGAGCTCATGGCGCCGTTCGATGCGCTGCTGTGCGCGGGCGATTCCGTCTTCCAGTTCCGCTGGTCGAACGATGTCGTGGCGCGGTTGCGGGAGCTGGGGGCGTATGTGGTCCAGGGGAACCACGAAGAGACGATCCTTAGCCGCGACGGCGAGCGCGCCATCTCCAGCCCGAAGGTGGACCAGGAGCTCGTCGCCTGGATGCGCGAACAGCCCTTCCGCATGGACCTCGTCTTCGATGGCAAGCGCGTGCTCCTGACGCACGGGTCGCCCTGGGAGCCGTGGAAGGAGTACCACTACCCCCACGAGACCATCTGGGCGAAGGCCGCCTCGCTCGACACCGATGTCGTCGTCGTCGGGCACACCCACTTCAAGATGGCCCAGCGCTTCGGCGATGTCCTCGTCATCAACCCCGGTTCCGCGAGCGACCCCCGCGACTCCCGGAACGACTTCCAGCTGTCGTGCGCGGTGTGGGACACGACAAGCGACGAAGTGACGTTCTACGATTACCCGGATCCCACCCGCAATTTCGTCGCATCGTCGGGACAGCTCACCTGAGCCGCTCACGAGCGCCCTTCGCGGGCGCCGAACCCGACTGAACGTCTGAAGGAGAGGTCCTGCCGCATGAGCATCGTCGGTGAACTGCTGGCCCGGCACCACGAACGACTGGCGGGCTTCCCCGCGCCGCTCCAACAGCACTTCGAATCCGGTCTCCGCGCCCTCGCGCCCCGGCTCTCGCCCTCGCAGCTCCAGCAATGGACCGAGACCGGCGTCGAGCTCACGGCCCTGAGCCTCCGCTCCTGGGAAGCCGCCTCCGAGTACTTCCGCGCTGGCCCGGACCTCCCGAAGGAGACGACTTGGGAGGCGATCGAGACCCTCGGCCGCGAAGCCGTCACCATGGCCGCCGATTCCGCGCCGCTGGCCGTCTCCTTCCTGCGCGCCGCGCCTGCCGCCATCGCCGCGGTGGGCCCGTCGCACATCCGCCAGTGGGCCGACCTCGGCCGCCGCCTCTACAAGGGCAACTGGAAGAGCTCCTCGCTCGCCGCGCAGTTCTACGACCTCGCGCCGCAGCTCTTCCAGGTCGTGCGCGTCTCGCAGGCCTCCCGCCTCGTGCTCTTCGTCGACGAGCTTTCGCGGCACAGCTACGAGCTCGCCGCCGCCTGCCTCGGCGTCGCACCCGAAGTCCTGAAGAAGCTGGACGACGACGACCGCCTGCCGTTCATCGCCTTCGCGGTCGAGCTGGCGCAGTCCAGCTGGGCCGACTCGCGGCTCTACTTCGAACGCGGCGCACCGCTGATTCAGAAGGTGCACAGCCCCGTCCGCGAGCGCTATCTCTTGCTCGCCGCACAGGTCGCCCGTGGCCCGAACCGCTCCGCCTTCCAGTACTTCGAAGAGGCCGCTGTCGCCCTCGGCGAGCTGGAGCCGGACGACCACAACAAGGTCATCGAGCTCGCGGAGCAGCTGGCGCCCTACTCCGCCTACGCCGCGATGGACTTCATCACGAGCGTGCCGCGCGTCCTCCAGCGCGTCCGCATCGACGAGCTCCAGAACTGGCAGGACGCGGGCCTCCGCATCCTCAAGCAGAGCCACGACGGCGGCGAGGCCTACTTCCGCCTGCAATCCACCCGCGGCGAGGACATCCTCGACACGCTCTCCGCCCGCGTCGAGCTGAACAAGGTGGGCGAGATCCTCCGCCTCTACTGCAAGGCGCTCACCGGCCGGAACGTCAGCATCCAGTCCACCTCCAACCTCGCGGAGAAGGGCATCGGCTGGGTCGACGAGCAGCGCGCCAGCACCGAGGGCAGCACTATCTTCCTGCCCGACGTGATGGAGCGGTACCACGAGAAGGACTCGAACTTCGCCGCCGTGAAGGTGTTCGCGACCCACCAGGCCGCACACATCGAGTTCGGCAGCTTCGACTTCGCCTACGACCGGCCCGGCACCCTCTTCGGGGCGACGGCGCGCGAGTCCATCCGTTCCGAAAGCAGCGCCGCCGTCACCGACATGGAGCGCTTCTTCGACCTCTTCGGCGAACGGCAGCTCGCGGCGGACCTCTACGAGCTCGCCGAGGACGCGCGCATCGATGGCGCGATCAAGCGCGAGTACGGCGGCATCCGCCGCCCGCTCCAGCGCATCCAGCGCGACGAAGTGGAGAAGCGGCCGGACGTGCGCCGGATGCCGCTCCGCATCGCGTTCGTGGAGAACCTGGTCCGCGCCAGCCTGGACGCACACGACACCGTGCTCTGGCCACGCGATCGCGCCGAGGTGATGGCCCAGGCGCTTGGGCTGCTCCAGGAGCTCGCCGGGCCCGGCACCTCCGTCGAAGACACCGCCGAGGCGACTGTCCGCCTCTACATGCTCGCGATGTCGATCCCGAACGTGTTCCAGGACGGCGACGACAACGACTGGGATTCGGTCGAGCCCATGGAAGGCGGCCAGTCCATGCCCATGGACGGCGCCGGCGAGATGGGCGGCGGCGGCAGCGACCCGCAGTTCGGCGACGTGGGCGAAGGCGAGGGCGAAGAGCAGTACCAGAGCCCCGAGGACGTCGACTTCCGCGGCGACTTCAAGCCCGAGCTCGTCCAGCTCCTGATGAAGCTGAAGAAGGACGCCCAGGGGGGCGACGCCGGCGAGATGTCTCCCCAGGCGCTCACCCCCGAACAGCTCCAGGAGCTGCTCGAAAAGAGCGTCGAAATCGACCTCGACGCCCTCATGGAGGGCGACCTCGACGCCACCACCGGCATGTTCATGAACAACCTCCAGAAGGAGGCGGGCACGCCCACTTCGGAGAAGGACAAGAACGGCCAGCCGATGAGCGATGACTCCACCGGCGCCGGTGAAGGCGAAGAGCCGCTCAAGCCCATCGTCACGATCTACTACTACGACGAGTGGGACTTCCGCGCGCAGGACTACAAGCCGCGCTGGTGCGCCGTCAAGGAAGCCAAGCTCGAAGAGGGCGACGAAGGCTTCTACGAAAACGCCCTCAAGGAGCACGCCGGCCTCGTCGCCCAGACCCGCAAGCAGTTCGAGCTCATGAAGCCCGAGCTCTTCCGGAAGCTCAAGCGCCTCCCCGAAGGTGAGGACTTCGACCTCGACGCCGCCATCGACTGGATGATCGAACGCAAGGCCGGCGGCGCGCCGAATGAGAAGATTTACTGGCGCCGGAACAAGATCGAGCGCGACGTCGCCGTCGCCTTCCTGATCGACATGTCCGCCAGCACCGACGAGGAGATCAACAAGCGTGAGAAGAAGTACGACGACGACGATTACGACGACGACCCGCGCAAGTACCTGAGCTGGTGGGTCTCGAAGCGGCGCCAGGAGCTGACCAGCCCGCCGAAGCGGATCATCGACCTCGAAAAGGAATCGACGGTCCTCCTCATGACCGCGCTCGAGACGATCGGCGACCAGTACGGCATCTACGGCTTCAGCGGCTACGGCCGCGACAACGTCGAGTTCTTCGTCATCAAGGACTTCGACGAGCACCTGGACAACAACATCAAGAAGCGGCTCGACAAGGTCGTGCCGATCCGGTCGACGCGCATGGGCCCGGCCATCCGCCACGCCACGCACAAGCTCATCCTCACCGACGCGAAGGTGAAGATCCTCGTGCTCCTTTCCGACGGGCGTCCGCAGGACCACGGCTACGGCCGCGACCGCACGGAAAAGGAGTACGCCATCCACGACACCAAGCAGGCGCTGAACGAGGCGAAGCGCGAGGGCATCACGCCCTTCGCGCTCACCGTCGACCGTTCCGGGCACGACTACCTCAAGACCATGTGCGAAGACATGGGCTACGAGGTCGTCGCCGACATCGAGGCGCTCCCGAGCCGGCTCCCGACGCTGTACCGCCGCCTGACGGAGTAGGGGGGCGATTCACGATTCACGATTCACGGTTCACGCGGGTGTGGGCCGTGGTCGTGGCCGCGGACGCCGTGGCCCGCGCGGCACTCCCGGGGTGGCGCTGAGCTGTGCCCGACCCTACGGCGCGCCGCTGCTACACTCGCTCGATGCCCGAACTGACGCTCGTCGACGGCTTCGTCATCAACTACGAGGAGTGGGGCGACCCCGAGGCGCCGGCCGTCGTGCTGCTCCACGGCTTCACCGCCGACCTGCGCAGCTGGGCCCAGCACGCCCCGGCCTTCGCGGAGGACTACCGCGTCATCGCCCCGGACCTGCGCGGCCACGGCCGGACGACGGCGCCCGAAGACCTCGACGCCTACACCATGGCCGCCTTCGCCGGCGACGTGAAGGCGCTGGTCGATGCGCTCGGCTTCGGGCTGTTCGCGCTCGTGGGGTCGAGCTTCGGCGGCATGGTATCCGCCCATTTCGCCACCGAGTGGCCGGAGCGCATCGCCGCGCTCGTGCTGTCCGACACCTCCGCCGCATACCAGGACAGCCGCTACGAGGAGCCGTACTTCGAGCGCGAGCGCGGCATCGACCGCATGGAGGAGACCGTCCGGAAGGCCGGCACTGCGGGGCTCGGCAAGCAGCTCGCCGCCGGCATCGCCGACGAGTTCCTCCGCCAGGCGACCATCCGGCGCTACGCCTCACTCTCCCCGGAGGGCTTCATCGGCACCGCGAAAGTCCGCCGCGAGCGCCCGAACCTGCTCCCAGTGCTCCAGTCCCGCCTGGCGATGCCCGTGCTCGTGGTCGCCGGCGAGACGGACCCGGTCCGCAGCGCGTCAGAGGTGATCGCGGCCGAGCTGCCCGGTGCCCGCTACGTCCAGTTCCGCGAAGCCGGCCACACCGTGCCGATGCACCGCCCCGGTGACTTCGCCGATGCGGTCATCGGCTTCCTGCGGGACGTCGAAGACGGCATCGAAATCGCCGGGCGCCACCTGGTCTGAGTCAGCGCACATCCCAGGTCCAGCGGCTCTCGATCGCCACCGGGCGCCCCGGCGCGGCGATCGCCATGCCGTCGCCGCCGAAGCCGTTAGCCGCGAGGTTGAACGCATCCGGCGCGCAGGTCTGCGGCTCGATGCAGAACGCGTAGTCCGGAGTGAACACCTGCACGTGCGGCACGGCGCAGTCCACGCTCATCGTCAGCCGCACCCGCCCCCAGTCCGCCACGAGCGGCCCGGTGACCCCGGTGAAGCAGTCATCGATCCGCCGGTCGCCGAGCTCCTGCAGCGCGCGCAGGTCGTGCTCCCCGGCCGGTTCGATGACTTCCCCGGTCGGGATGCCATCGGCGAGGATGTAGCGCCGCTCGGCCGGCACCTGCACGCGCACTTCGCTCGCGCCGGCCGCGTCCCGCCGGAACCAGGGATGCCAGCCGCACCCGGCGGGAAACGGCTCCCGCGCGCTCCGCACTTCGAGCTTCATGCGCAGCCCGGCATCCGTCAGCTCGTAGCGTTGCCAGGCGCTGCCCTGCCACGGCCAGCCGTCGTCGAACGCGCAGCGGAGCTCGACCACGCGGGCAGTGCGGGCCACCACCTCCCACGGTCGCTGAAAGACGCGGCCGTGGTTCGCGTGAGGCTTCCCGTCGAGCGGCACCGTCCACTCCGCGCCGCCATACGAAAAGCGCCCTTCGCGGACGCGGTTGGGCCACGGCGCCATCGGGAACGACCCGCCCCGCGTCGGCCGTTCGAGGTAGGCCGCGGGGTCATCCGGCTGCCAGAGCAGCTCCTCCAGCGCGCCGCCCACCTCCACCGCCAGGGCGTGCAGCCGCCCGCCGAGCTCCGGCAGGACGATGGCACGGGCCGGGCCGGATACGAGCTCGATCGCCACCGCCCGATCGTGGGCCGCGCCCCGCTACGAGGCAATCGGCCGGCGTGCGAAAGCCCCCTCCGCGGGGTTGGAGGGGGCTTTCGCTGAGGCGACGGGGCGCCGTCTGCTATCGGGCCGAGCGTTCTTCAACCGGGAGCGGCTTCACGTCGCCGCCATCCTGCAGCTTCGAAACGTCGAGCCCGGGGTCGATGCTCGTGGCCACTTCGATCAGCATGTCGCGGTCGACGGGGTTACCCGTCGTCCGGTTCCAGCCGTAGATCTCGATGCGCCAGTTGTTTGGCCCCTGCCAGTTGGCGCTGCCCTGGCCGATGTAACCGGGGGAGCTGGTGGCGCCAGCTCCGTACCGGTACGCCCGCACGTCGATCGTCGATCCCTCCGTGTCGGTCAGCGTCCAGGCAGCCTGCTCGTTGCCGGTGTACATCGCCCTCTGCGCGGGCGTGCAGTTCCCGGTGAGCTCGGTCTTGCTCGCCGGCCCGAATTTGGTCGTGTAGCCGTCCGCGGCCGGCGACTTGAGCCCCATCGCGAGGATGTCGGCTTCGGTCAGTGGCACGTTCGTCGCGAGGCAGGCGTTGGCGAACCCGGGGTCGAGGGCGCGGGCGATTGCCGAGATGACATCGATGCCCATGCCCTGCTCCGACTTCGCGCCGATGTTGAACTGCCACTTCGCGTTGGCCCAGTTCGCACCGTACTCGTTCAGGTTGCCGGGATACGGCTCGGAGCCTTCGCCCAGCGGGTAGACCGAGATGTAGAAGAAGCCGAACGGATTCGCCCGTTCGAACGTCGCTTCGTAGCCGCCCTGGGCCGGCGCCGGCCCGGCATCGCAGCTGGAGGGCGCCACGAACGTGCGGAAGTTGGTCGACGACTCAGCGAAGCCCGACGGGATCGCGCTGCGCGGGTCGCCGATGCCGGCCGCCACCAGGTCCGCCCAGGTGCCCTGCGTCTCCGTGTAGAAGCACTTGCCGCCGGCCAGCTCCGGCGCGAGCTTCGCGACGAGGTCCTCGAGGACCGCGGCCGCGCGGGGGTCGATCTCGCTGCCCGGGTACGGTTCGCCGGGCGCGATGGCCGGGGACGAAGCGCTGCCGGAACCGCTCGCGCTGTCCGGCGCGTCGTCGACGATGGTCCCCGCCGGGTAGATGCGGTAGCCGTTCACGGCGACCGAGTAGTTGTAGCCGTTCGAAGCGAACGTCGCTGAGGTCTCCCAGCGGACGTTCGAGGCCCGGATGCTGCTCTTCACCTGGGAGATGTAGACATCGAGGCCGCTCTCGGTGTGCTTCCAGGTCGTGTCGAGGGCGAGGTCGCCGCTCGTTGCGTTGCCGGTGTCGTCGCATTTGCCCACGGCGTGCAGGTTCACGCCCGTGAGCGTGTACCCAGATGCGGGCACGTTCATGACGAAGCCGGCCTTCGCCGGGTCGATCACGCCGGCGCCGACCACGTCGCCGATGGGCGCGGCGCAGCCGGCCGGGTAGGTGGTCATGGCCCCACCGCGCCCCCCGTCCGCATCCTGCTTCGGCGGCACCGCGTTCACGCTCGGAGTGTTGGATGCGACGCCGCCATCGTCCCGGCTGACGTTCGAGATGGGGATCGTCACGGACGGCGAGCTGGGCTCCTCGTCGTCGCTGACGGCCCCGGCGACCAGCGCGCCGGTGCCGAACATGATCGCGG
This sequence comes from Dehalococcoidia bacterium, assembly GCA_020850615.1. Lineage (GTDB taxonomy): Bacteria > Chloroflexota > Dehalococcoidia > Tepidiformales > Tepidiformaceae > JADZEI01. The sequence continues at coordinate 47,815 of JADZEI010000029.1, forward strand.
CACCGGCAACGCCGAGGCCGATGAGGCTGACGCGCCGCCTCGCGCGGGTAGCAGTGAATACGGACATACGGTTCTCCGATCTGGAGTTTCCCTCGCGTTCGGTAAGACGCTGCGGTCGCACGCGAAGTTCCATGCGCCCGGCGGCTATTGCAACCTGTGTTCGAACCAGGGCCGTCGATGCCGGGCTGTCTTACATCCGGAATACGCCGAACTGGGTCGCCGGGATGGGTGCGTTCAGCGCTGCGGCGATCCCCAGCGCGAGCACCCGCCGCGTGTCGAGCGGGTCGATCACGCCGTCGTCCCAGAGCCGTGCCGTGCTGAAGTACGGCGAGCCTTCGTGCTCGTACCGCTCGATCGTCGGCGCCTTGAATGCGGCCTGATCTTCGGGTGAGAGCTCTTCGCCGCGGTCCAGCCGCACCTGGAGCAGCACGCTCGCGGCCTGCTCGCCGCCCATCACGCTGATCCGCGCGTTCGGCCACATCCAGAGCTGGCGCGGGCTATACGCGCGGCCGCACATCGCGTAGTTCCCCGCGCCGAAGCTGCCCCCGATGACGACCGTGAACTTCGGCACCTCCGCGCTCGCGACCGCGGTGACCATCTTCGCGCCGTCCTTGGCGATACCGGCGTTCTCGTACTGCCGCCCCACCATGAACCCGGTGATGTTCTGGAGGAAGATGAGCGGCACCCGCCGCTGGCAGCAGAGCTCGATGAAGTGCGCGCCCTTGAGCGCGCTTTCGCCGAAGAGGATGCCGTTGTTCGCCACGATGCCGACGGGAAAGCCCGCCAGCCGCGCGAACCCGCAGACCAGTGTGCGCCCATACCGCGCCTTGAACTCGTGAAAGCGCGAGCCGTCGACCAGCCGCGCGATGATCTCGTGCACGTCATATGCCAGCCGCGAGTCCGTCGGCACGATCCCGTAGATGTCGGCCGGGTCGTACGCGGGCTCTTCCGGCGCGGCGAGCTCCCAGGGTGCCTCCCGCCGGCCCGGCGCGTTCGCGATGATGCTCCGCACGATCGCCAGCGCTTCGAGGTCGTCTTCGGCGAGGTGGTCGGCCACGCCCGAGACGCGGGTGTGCACGTCGGCGCCACCGAGCTCCTCTGCGGTCGTGACTTCGCCCGTCGCCGCCTTCACCAGCGGCGGCCCGCCGAGGAAGATGGTCCCGTTGCCGCGCACGATGACCGTTTCGTCGCTCATCGCCGGCACGTAGGCGCCGCCGGCCGTGCACGAACCCATGACCGCCGCTACCTGGTAGATGCCCTTCGCGCTCATCCGCGCCTGGTTGTAGAAGATGCGCCCGAAGTGCCCTTTGTCCGGGAAGACGTCGTGCTGCAGCGGCAGGAACGCGCCGCCGGAATCGACCAGGTAGATGCACGGCAGCCGGTTCTCCTCGGCGACTTCCTGGGCGCGCAGGTGCTTCTTGACGCTCACCGGGTAGTAGGTCCCGCCCTTCACCGTCGCGTCGTTGGCGATGATGACGCACTCGCGGCCGGCCACCACGCCGATACCGGTGACGATCCCCGCGGAGGGCACATCGTCGTCGTAGACGCCGTCCGCCGCGAGCGCGCTCATCTCGAGGAACGGGCTGCCGCGGTCCACCAGCCGGTCGACCCGCTCGCGGGCGAGGAGCTTGCCGCGCTCGCGGTGCCGGGCCACGTTCGCCGGGCCGCCGGCCTCGCGCACGCGCGCCAGCCGCGCCTCCAGGTCCGAGACCAGCGCGCGGTTCGCGGCCTGGTTCGCGACGAACCGGGGGTCGCTGCGGTCGACGGCGGTGGGGAGTTGCGGGGTGTCGTGCCAGTCCACGCGCGAAGCCTACCCGCGCCCCGCCCCGCGCGCACGTGCAGACGATCGTCGTCAGCGGGCGAACCCGAACTCCCGGCCGATCTCCTCGTGCGAATAGGACTTCCCCGCGCGGATGGACGCCCGGCCCGACTCGACGGCTGCCTTTGCTGCTACCAGGAGACGGACATCGTCCCAGGCAACATCGTCCGGCAGCGCGTCGGCGCGCGCGTGCAGTTGTTCCTTCACCGTTGGGCGCCGGTCCGGCATGGCCATGTCCGTAGCCTACCGGATACGAAAGCTCACGGCGTGCGAATGGCCAGCGGTGGCAAACCAAGCCGGGCTCGCACCTCATCGGTGGTCGAGCTGCGCCCCGCCCGTGCGTCGGCGCGGCCGCGTTCAACCATCGCCCGGAACCGCGCCTGGTACTCCGCCTCCGATTCTTCGATGTCCGCCTGCGCGCGGCGCACGTCGGCTTCGAACGCCGTTTCGGCCCAAGTGGCGTCGTCCGGCGTGGCCATGCCGCGATTCTACCCCGCCAGCGCTGCCTTCAGCCGCACGATCTGCGGCACCGGCGAAGGGTCCACGCCGTTCAGCAGCGCCAGGTAGCACGAGACGTAGTCGCCCCAGGCCGTGCCCTGGAACAGCTGCGAGAGGATCGAACTCCCGCCAACAGTCAGACGGTGCACCGGAACGCCGTCCTCTTCGAACAGCTGGCAGGTCACGTCGAACCGCTTCTGGACGCGCGGGTCGTACGTGTCCGGCGCCTCCAGCGTGACCAGCGCCGCCGACTCGCCGGCCTTCTTGCCGGTCCCGAGCCCGACCACGAGGTTGTGGTCCGCCTCGGGCAGGATGTCGGCGCCGCCGAGCGACTTGCCGTTCTCCGCGACCTGGTTCTTGAAGCGCGAGGCCACCGAGGCGAGGTGCTCCGCGCCAAGCACGAGCGGCAGACGCCCGTGGAGTGCGCGGGCGAGCTGCTTCGCCGGGTTCGCCGCCTCCACGACCTCCGGTACGAATTCGCCTTCGACCAGGTCCCGGTGCTCCTCGCCCGCGGCGCGCACGTCCGCCGTGGAGAGCGAGATGAACCCCAGCCGCTCGCCGATCCGCAACAGCGGCGCCAGCGAATGGGCGAGCGCCGCCCGCGGCTGCGACTCGTAGGTGATGGTGTACACGGGCACGCCGTCTCCCCGCGCGCGCTGGCCGAGCTTGCCGCCCTTGGTGGCCGCGATGAGCTGCGCGCCCCGCTTCCAGGCGTCGTCGTAGCAGGAGAGCAGCTCCTCCGTGTCGCCGCTGTACGACGAGATCACTACGAGCGTCCGCTCCGACACATAGTTCGGGAGCGTGTAGCCCCGCACCACGTGCACGGGCACTTCGGACGAGATCGCGCAGAGCGCCGCGAAGTAGTCCCCGCCCGTCGCGGAGCCGCCCATGCCCGCGACGACGACGTTGTTCACGTCCGAAGCGCCGGGCGGCAGGACGAGCTCCTCGGAGAGCTCCCAGGCGCGGATCAGCTCCGTACCCAGCTCGCGCACCCGCGCGAACATCCCCGCGTTGTCGATCTCCAGTGCCTTCGGGTCGTCCAGGTTCGTCATCGCGCCACCCCCGCGATCTGCTTGCCGGCTTCGAGGATCGGCCGGACCAGCGATTCGTCCTTCACTTCCGTGTAGATCCGCAGCAGCGGTTCCGTGCCCGAAAGGCGGAACAGCAGCCACCCCTCCTCGATGTGGAACCGCCAGCCGTCCGTCCGGTCACTCCTGATGATCGGCCGGCCCGCGATCTCCGTCGGGTTTGCCCCGTCGAGCGTCGCCTTCACCCTCTCGTTCGAGCCGGGCTCCAGGTCGAAGTCGAGCCGCTCGTAGAAGTGCGGCCCGGTAATGTCGAACACCTCCTTGAGGAGCTCCGACGGCGGCTTCCCCGTCGCCGCGACATAATCCAGGAGGAACAGGCCCGCGAGGATGCCGTCGCGCTCGGGCAGGTGGCCGCGGAAGCCGTAACCGCCGCTCTCCTCGCCGCCGATGAGCGCGTCCTCCTGCATCATCAGCGGGCCGATGTGCTTGAACCCGACCGGCGTCTCGAAGCAGGGCACGCCGTAGTGCGCCGCCAGCAGGTTCGCCATGTTCGTCGTCGTCACCGACTTCACGACCGGGCCGCGCAGCCCCCGCGAGCCGAGCAGGTAGTTCACCAGCAGCGCGAACGTCCGCAGCTGGTCCACGTACGTCCCGCGCTCGTCGACCAGCCCGACGCGGTCGGCGTCGCCGTCGTTCGCCACACCCACGCTGAAGTCGCCGCCCGCCATGAGCGCGAGGAACTCGCCGAGGTTCGACTCGATCGGCTCGGGCGCGCGGATGCCCGGGAACGCCGGGTTGCGGACGTTGTGGATCTCCGTGATGGTCGTGCTCCCGCCGCCGAGGAGCTCCTGGAACAGGCCCGCCCCCGCGCCATACATAGGGTCCAGCGCGATCTTGAGTCCCGCCGAGCGCAGCCGGGCCACGTCGACCTGCCGCTCCAGCGTGCCGAGGTAGCCCGGCACCGGGTTGAACGTGCGGATTGCGTCGCTGCTCGCAGGTGCCAGCGCAATCGACGCCGGATTCTCGAGGATCGCCGGCACCCGCCGCTCGATGTCGGCGACGATCTCCGGGCTCGCGCTGCCGCCGTAGTGCGGCTTCACCTTGATCCCGTTCCACCGGAACGGGTTGTGGGAGCTCGTCACCACCACGCCGCCGCAGGCGCCGGTCTCGATGATCCGGTAGCTCAGCGCGGGCGTCGGTGCCGGCCGGTCGGCCAGGTCCACCGTGAAGCCGTTCCCCGCGAGCACCCGCGCCACGGCATCGGCGAATTCGTCGCTCAGGAAGCGCGTGTCGTAGCCGACGACGACCGGGCGTTCCTTGCCGTAGGTCTCGGTGAAGTGGGCGGCGATGGCCTGCGAACAGGCCCGGACGTTGTCAAAGGTGAAGGTCTCGCCAATGATGGCGCGCCAACCGTCGGTACCGAACTTTACGGGGTTATCCATCCCCCGCATCATACCGCGCGCCCGGCTCAATCGAGGCATTCGCGAGGCGGGCGCCTGCCAAAATCGTCGCGCCCGCGCCGATCACGCAGCGCTCCACGATTGCTCCCTCGCCGATTTCGACGCCGTCCGCGAGGATGCTCTCCACCACGCGCGCGCCCGCGCCCACGGTCACGTTCTCCCAGAGCACCGACCCGTCCACGACCGCTTCCGCACCCACGCGGCAGCCGCTCCCGATCGAGCTCATCAGCACCATCGCCGAGGGGTCCACCGTGGCATCGGACGAGACCGAGACGTGCGCCTGGTAGCTGAGCAGCGCCTCGTTCAGCGCCAGGTAGCGCTGCGGCGTGCCGATGTCCGCCCACACGCCGCGGAACACGTACCCGACGACCGGCTTGCGCCGCGCGATGAGCGACGGGAACAGCGTCTCCTCCACCCGCACGGGCCCGGGCGGGATCTCGTCCACGAGGTGGGGTTCGAAGATCCAGACGCCGGCGTTCACCAGGCGGCTGGGCTCGGTGCCCGGCGGCGGCTTCTCGATGAAGCCGTCGATGAGCCCATCCTCGTTCACCACCGCCACGCCGAACATGGTCACGTCGTCCATCTCGTAAAGCGCGATGGTCAGGTCCGCGTGCGCCTTCTCGTGACGTTCGAGCGCGTCTTCGAAGTCGAAGTCGACGAAGACGTCGCCGTTCAGCACGACGAAGCGGCCTTCGATGCCTGCGACCCGGACAGCGTTGCGGATGGCGCCGCCGGACTCGAGCCGCTCACGTTCGCGGACGAACGTCAGCTCGAGCCCGGCGTACCGTCCCTGCGGGTAGGCGTCGGCCAGGTCGTCGTTGTCCTGGCCGAGCGCGAGCACGGCCCGGCGGATGCCGGAACGGATGAGCCAATCGAAGAGGTACTCGATCGCCGGCCGGTTCACGACCGGCACGAGGCTCTTGTGGCGGGTTTGGGTCAGTGGCCGAAGGCGGAGCCCCTTGCCGCCGACCAGCACGATCGCGTCCATCGGCGGCAATGCTACCTGCTACAGCCCGGCGGTGGCGGCCAGGTCGGCGGCGCGCTCCGTCCGTTCCCACGGCACGTGCAGGTCGTTCCGGCCGAAGTGGCCGTACGCCGCCGTCTGCCGGTAGATCGGCTGCCGCAGCTCCAGGTCCTGGATGATTGCGCCAGGCCGGAGGTCGAAGTGCTTGCGCACCGCCGACAGGATCTTCGAATCCGGCACCCGGCCCGTCCCGAACGTCTCCACCGCGATCGACGTCGGCTCCGCGACGCCGATCGCGTACGAGAGCATGACCTCCGCCCGCGTCGCGAGCCCCGCGGCGACGATGTTCTTCGCCACCCAGCGCGCCGCGTACGCGCCCGAGCGGTCCACCTTTGTCGGGTCCTTGCCGCTGAAGGCGCCGCCGCCGTGCCGCGCGATGCCGCCGTACGTGTCGACAATGATCTTGCGCCCGGTTAGCCCCGCGTCGCCGCGCGGCCCGCCGATGACGAACCGGCCGGTCGGGTTGATGTACACCCGCGTCGAGTCGTCGACCAGCCGCGGGTCGATGATCGTGCCGATGATGTGCCGCCGGATTTCGGTCTGGATCGTCTCCCAGTCCACGTCCGGCGCGTGCTGCGTCGAGATCACGACTGCCTCGGCACGCACGGGCGCGAAGTGGTCGTCGTATTCGATCGTCACCTGGGACTTGCCGTCCGGGCGCAGCCACGGCAGCTCGCCGCTCTTGCGCGCTTCGGCCAGTCGCCGGGTCAGCCGGTGCGCCAGCGAGATGGTCAGCGGCATCAGCTCCGGCGTTTCGTCGCAGGCGAAGCCGATCATCATGCCCTGGTCACCTGCGCCCGTATCGATCTCGGAGCCGCGGTCGACGCCCTGCGCGATATCCGGCGACTGCGTGTTGATCGCGGTGATCACGCCGCAGGTGTCGGCGTCGAATCCCATCTCCGAGGACGTGTACCCGATTTCCTTAATCGTCCGGCGGACGAGGCCCGGGATGTCGACGTAGGTGGCTGTCGTGATCTCGCCGGTGACGAGGACGAGGCCGTTCGTGATCGCCGTTTCACAGGCCACGCGCGCCTTTCGGTCGCGGTCGAGGATCGCGTCGAGGACGCTGTCGGAGATCTGGTCGCAGATCTTGTCGGGGTGGCCCTCCGTGACGGACTCGGAGGTGAGGAGCTTGCGTTCGCCCATCTGGGTTCTGTCTCTTCCTTGCCTTGCGCTACTGGAGGTATCGGCTTTCGTGTGCGCAACGAAAAGCCCCTCGGACGGCCGAAGGGCACGGGCATTCACGCGAAGCACGTCCCCTCGATGAGGGGCGGGCAAGGCCCGCCTTTTGTTGCCCGCGGCTTGCACCGCGCGCCACGTCGTTTCGGCACCTTGGAGGCATAACCAGGTTGCCGGGCTCCTCCGCCTGCGCGGGGCGCCCTCTTGACGCTTCAAAGGATGGTAGCAGCGCCGCTCTCGACATGAAAGGGCGTGGCACACACCGCCCGGCGCGCCCAGTTCCCTGTACGTGCCCGTATCGCGGGAATTGGTACAATAGGCTTAGCGGTATCGCCCGCCCAGCGTGTCCCCCGGAGTCCGCATGACCTCAATGGAACCCACCTCGAACATCCGCCCCATCGGCATCGAAAGCGAGATGCGCACGAGCTACCTCGATTACGCCATGAGCGTCATCGTCGCCCGTGCCCTCCCCGATGTCCGCGATGGGCTCAAGCCGGTGCAGCGCCGCATCGTCTGGGGCATGTTCGAACAGGGCGCCCGCGCGGGTACGGGCTACCGCAAGTGCGCCGGCATCGTCGGCGAGGTCATGGGCCGCTATCACCCCCACGGCGATAGCCCCGTCTACGAAGCCCTCGTCCGCATGGCCCAGGACTTCTCCCTGCGCTACCCCCTCGTCGATGGCCAGGGCAACTTCGGCAGCGTCGACGGCGACCCGCCCGCGGCCATGCGCTACACCGAAGCCCGCATGTCGCCGATCGCCGAAGAGCTCGTCGCCGACATCGACCAGAACACGGTCGACTTCGAGCCCAACTACGACGGGCGCCACCAGCAGCCGATGCCGCTGCCCGCCCGCATCCCGAACCTGCTGCTGAACGGCTCCGCCGGCATCGCCGTCGGCATGGCCACGAACATCCCGCCGCACAACCTCGGCGAGCTCGCCGACGCGATCGGCATGCTCATCGAGGACCCGAACACCACCCTCGATGACCTCCTTACCGTGGTGAAGGGTCCCGACTTCCCGACCGCCGGCGTCGCCCTCGTTGGGAAGAACAGCGAGCAGGTCCGCCTCGCCTACGGCGAGGGCCACGGCCGCATCACCATGCACGCCCGCACCACCATCGAAGAGAGCTCCCGCGGGCGCATGCAGATCATCGTCACCGAGCTCCCCTACCAGGTGAACAAGGCCACCCTCATCGAGAAGATCGCCGACCTCGTCCGCGACCGGAAGATCGAGGGCATCGCCGACCTGCGGGACGAGAGCGACCGCACCGGCATGCGCATCGTCATCGAGCTCAAGCGCGAAGGCTCCGCCGCACAGATCAAGAACCTGCTCTACAAGCACACGGCCATGCGCTCGACCTTCGCGATCAACATGATGGCGATCGTCGATGGCGCGCCCCGCCGTGTGGGCCTCAAGCGCGCGCTCGACGAGTGGATCCGACATCGCCGCGAAGTGATCCGCCGCCGAACCGAGTACCAGCTCGAAAAGGCCCGCGAACGCGCCCACATCCTCGAAGGCCTGCTCAAGGCGATCGACCTGCTCGACATGGTCATCGCCACGATCCGCGGCGCCGAATCCGCGAACAACGCGCTCGAGCTGCTCCAGGGCCTGCTGCCGCTGCCTGAGCCGGTGCTCGCGCTCCTCCGCGACCGCCGCATCCGCGTCCCGGCCGCGAACCCGTTCGACTTCACCGAGGTCCAGGGCCGCGCCATCCTCGACATGCAGCTCCGCCGCCTCGCCGCCCTCGAGCGCCAGGCCCTCCAGGACGAGTACCAGGAGATCATCGAGCGCATCAACTACCTCGAAGACCTCCTCGCCAACCCGCGCAAGATCGACATCCTCATCAAAGAGGACGTCCAGGCGATGAAGAAGAAGTACGGCGACGACCGCCGTACCGAGATCGTCGAAGCCGACGCCGAGGACTTCCGCGAAGAGGACCTGATCGCCCACCAGGAGAGCGTCCTCACCCTCAGCATCCGCAACTACATCAAGCGGATGCCGCTCGAAGAGTTCCGCGCCCAGAAGCGCGGCGGCCAGGGCACCCGTGGCGCCGCCATCCGCGAAGAAGACGCGGTCATGAAGCTCGTCGTCTGCGACACGCACGACAACCTGCTCTTCTTCACCGACCGCGGCAAGGTCTACCACCTCCGCGGCTACGACGTGCCGGATACCAAGAAGCAGGCGAAGGGCCTGCCCATCGTGAACCTGATCGAAGTCGAAAACGGCGAGCGCGTGACCGCGATCCTGCCCGTCCAGAGCTTCGAACGGGACTTCATCCTCCTCGCCACGCGCCAGGGCGTGATCAAGAAGACGCAGCTCCGCGAGTTCGAAGAGGTCCGCCGCAACGGCAAGATCGCCATGCGCCTCGACGACGGCGACCAGCTCATCACCGCCCGGCTCGCCACCAACGAGACCCACGTCCTCATGGTTTCGAGCGAGGGCCAGGCGATCCGCTTCAAGATTGACGACCTCCGCGACGCCAGCCGCACCAGTGGCGGCGTCCGCGGCATGAAGCTTCCCGCGGGTGGCTACGTCGTCGGCGTCGAGACCCTGGACGATGGCGACCAGCTCCTCATCATCTCCGAGCGCGGCTTCGGCAAGCGCACGATGATCCCCGAGTACCCGCTCCAGGGCCGCGGCGGCCAGGGCGTCAAGACGCTCAACATCACTGACCGCACCGGCGTGGTCGCAGCCTCGCGCATCGTCGCGCCAGGCCAGGAGCTCATGCTCGTCTCCCGCGATGGCATCGTCATCCGCACCAGGGTCGACAGCATCAGCCTCCTCGGGCGGAACACGCAGGGCGTCATGGTCATGCGCGTCGCCGAAGGGGACCAGGTCGCCAGCATCGCGGCCTTCACGATGCAGGACGAACCGCAGCGCCGTTCGCGTGCCCAGGCCCGCGCGGCCGTCCTCGGCACCATCTCCGACGAGACGCCGTCCGCCAACGGCAGCGCCCGCGGCGGCCAGGCCCGCCTCCTCCCGGACGACGGCGACGCCGGCGAGGATGACGACGACATCGGTGACGATGAGGACACCGGCGACGACGACGAACCGACCGGCGAGTAGCCGCGCCTGCGAGCCACCAACCTGCAACGCCCGGGCCACCGCCCGGGCGTCCCTGTGTGCCCCGCCCTGACTCAGGCCGGCTCGATGGTGGCCGTGAGCTGGTGGGATTCGAGCCGCTCCCGGTAGTGCTCCGCCGCTTCCTTCGGGCAGGTGATGACCGTCGCCTCGCCGTGGTGATGGGCCGTGAACATGATCTCGATCGCCTCGTCGATCGTCAGCGACGGCACCGTGCTGACCAGCGCGAAGACCACGTGGTCCATGCTGTTCACGTCATCGTTGTGGAGCACCACGCGCCAGGGCGGGAGCAGCCGCTGCAGCGCATCCGTGTCAATCTCGCGGGTCGGCGTCGGCGTGGTCACGCCTCGATCCTGCGTGCCCTGTGCCCGGCTGTCCACGCCCGCGGCGAAACACGAAGAAGCCCGCCGATCGGCGGGCTTCTTCGCTGGGGGACCGGGTGGGGGTGTCTTTAGCGGGTCCGCTCGTCCGAGACGATCCGGCCGTCGCGCATCTGGATAACGCGGTCGCAGCGCGCGGCGATGGCAGGGTCGTGCGTGACGATGACGAACGTGTGGCCGGCGGCGTGGAGCTCTTCCATCAGCGCCATGATCTCGTTCGCGGTGGCCGAATCCAGCGCCCCGGTCGGCTCGTCCGCGAAGACGATGGCCGGGTTGTTCACCAGCGCCCGGGCGACCGTGACGCGCTGGCGTTGCCCGCCGGAGAGCTGCGACGGCCGGGCGTGGGCCTTGTCGCGCAGGTTCACGCGCGCCAGCGCCTCCATCGCCTGGCGGCGCGCCTCGCGCGGGTTCGTGCCCGAAACGACCAGCGGCAGCTCCACGTTCTCCACCGCCGAGAGCACCGGCAGCAGGTTGTACGTCTGGAAGACGAAGCCCATCTTCTCGGCGCGATAGGCGGTCCGCTGGTAATCGGCCATCGTCGAGATGTCGACGCCATCGATGGCCACGGAGCCGCTGTCGAACGTGTCGAGCCCGGAGATGCAGTTCAGCAGCGTCGTCTTGCCGCAGCCCGAGGGGCCCATGATCGCGACCATCTCGCCGCGCTCGACGCGGAGGTCGACGCCGCGCAGCGCCGGCACAGGGCTCGCGGCGCCGTTGTACGTCTTGACCAGGCCCGTCGCGGCGACGGCATCGGCGCGCTCCACCAGGCGGAGGTGCGGGACGGCCGGGGCAGCGGTTGCGGTTGCGGTGTGCATCGTGGCGTCCCCCTTCCCTGGTGTTCCCCTGAGCTCGTCGCTCAGGCGACGTTCGCGCCCTGGCCGAGCGAGCGGATGACCGACACGAGCCGGTCGCAGGATTCGTGCTTGCCGACGAACGCCCGCGCGCCGGCGGCTTCCGCCCGCACACGGGTGGCAGTGTCGTCGTGGAGGCTCAGGATCACGACGCGCGTCCCCGGGGCCCGCTGGCTCAGCGCTTCCGTGGCGGCGATGCCGTCCATGCCGCGCATGTTCACGTCCATCACCACCACGTCCGGGCGGAGCTCTTCGACCAGGGCCAGTGCGGCCGCGCCATCCCCGGCTTCGCCGACGACCGCGACGTCCTGTTCGAGGGCGAGCTGCATCCGCAGGCCGCGGCGCACGGACGCTTCGTCGTCTACGAGCAGCAGACGGATCATCTCTCCCTCCGGTTCAGGTTGTACGCCTGCAGCGGCTGGAACCGCGTCAACCGTCGGTACCGTGGCCGCCTCGGTCTTAAGGCGGAGGCCGTCCTGGGCGGCGAAGAAGTCGACGATGTTCTGGTTCGATGCGACGGTGCGGCCGGCCCTGCGGGTGCGCTCAGCCGGGAACCGCAACACGTCGTGCCGGGGGCCTTCGAGGACGGTGAGCAGGGGCATGGCGGTCACCCAACCTGTCGTGATTCCCGGCGCCTGGGCCGGTGGTGTGTCACCAGTGTGACGCAGCCGAGTGGTGTTCGAATCCAGCAAGCGGCGTCACCGGCCTCGGCCTTTGGGCGGAGTTGCGGGAGGGCCCGGCGGCGTACCATTTGCCCGCACGCTAGACTGAGCGTGCCCCGACGCGTTCCCAGCCCGCTACCGGAGACACCATGACCATCCGCATCCTCCTCGCCGACGACCACAGCGTCGTCCGCCAGGGCCTCAAGATGTTCCTCGGCCTCGACCCCGACCTGGAGGTTGTGGGCGAAGCGCAGAACGGCGAGGAAGCCGTCCGCCTCGCCCACCAGCTCCTCCCCGATGTCGTCCTCATGGACCTGCTCATGCCGGTGATGGACGGGATCACGGCCATCGGCAAGATCCGCACCGAACTCCCCGACGTCGAGGTCATCGCCCTCACGAGCGTGCTCGAAGACGCCTCCGTGGTCGGGGCGGTGCGGGCCGGCGCCATCGGCTACCTGCTCAAGGACACGCAGGACGAGGAGCTCCGCCGGGCGATCAAGGCGGCCGCCCAGGGCCAGGTCCAGCTCTCGCCCCAGGCGGCGGCGCGGCTCATGCGCGAAATGCGCCAGCCCGAGGCCCCGGAGCCCCTCACCGAACGCGAGCAGGAGGTCCTCGTCCTCCTCGCCCGGGGCCGCGCGAACAAGGAGATCGCCCGCGACCTCTCGATCGGCGAGAAGACCGTGAAGACGCACGTCAGCAACATCCTGAGCAAGCTGGGCGTGCAGAGCCGCACGCAGGCCGCCCTCCACGCCGTCCGCGTCGGGCTCGTCCCCGCCGACCAGCTGAGCGACCACTAGCGAGACCGGGCCCGTGCCTGCCGGATCCCCCCTCGGCCTCTCGCTTCGCGCCAAGCTCAATATCGGCCTGACCGCGTTCCTCGTGATCGTTGCGGTCGCCGTCGCGGCGATCGTCGTCGTCGGCTTCAACCGCAGCAAGGACGACGCAACCGAGACCGCCAGCCAGGGGTTCGAAGACCAGAGCCGCGAGACCCTCGCCCTGCTGGCCGATGTCCAGTCCTTCGCCGGGCAGCTCCAGCTCGACGCGACTGCCGAGCTCAGCGATATTGCCGCGCGCTACATGGCGAACGCGCTCGCCTCCGACACCGAGTACGCCTCCGACGTTGCCGGCATCGATGGCCGCGGCGGTGTCGTCTACGACCGCAGCGAAGACCGGACCACCGACATCTGGTATCGCGGCATGCTCCCGCTCGACGACGCCACGCTCCGCGACTTGCGCGAGTCGGCCACCCTCGATGCCGCCCTGAAGACCCTCTACGAGGAGCAGTCGAAGGACCTCCCGACCGGCTTCGAGGCCGTGGCCATCTACTACATCGGCACCAGCGGGCTCGTGCGCTACTTCCCGGCGATCGGCCTGCACAACACGCTGCTCCCCGTCTTCGATGTCCGCGCGCAGGAGTACTTCACCGCCGCCGCGCCCGCGCAGAACCCCGAGCGCCGCACCGTCTGGACGAAGCCCTACTTCGACCGCACCGGCCGCGGCCGCATCCTCACCGCGACCACGCCCGTCTACGTCGGCGACGAGTTCCGCGGCGTCGTCGCCGTCGACCTCTCGTTCTTCCGGCTAATCAGCCAGGTCGACAACTTCCAGGTGGGCCAGACCGGCTTCGCCTTCTACGTCGACGCGCTCGGCGACATCGCCCCGAGCTCCTCCGCGCCGCAGGTCATCTCTTCGCTCTCCGCGCCGGAGGAAGACGGCCTCCCCGCCGTGCTCGCCGCCATGCGCGACGGCAAGACCGGCACTGACCGTATCCGCCTCAACGGCCGCGAAGTCTTCGTGAGCTACGCGCCCATCGCCGGCGCCGGCGGCAGCCTTGGCCTCGTCGCGCCCGTCGACGAGATCACCGCTGCCGCGGCAGGCGTGACCAGCGCCATCGCAGACGAGAGCGACACGACGATCGTCGCCACCCTCGTGACGATGTCGCTCCTCTTCCTCGTCGTCATCGCCATCTCGGCGGTGCTCAGCCGGTACATGCTCCTCAAGCCGATCCTGGCTCTCGTCGAAGGCACGAACGCTGTCGCTGCCGGCGACCTTTCCACGACTATCCCCGTCCGCTCGCGGGACGAGCTGGGCATGCTCGCCTCTTCCTTTAACCGCATGACCGCCGAGCTCCAGGTCGGCCGCGCGGAGCTCGAAGCGAAGGAAGCCCAGTTCCGCGGCATCTTCGAATCCACGAGTGACGGCGTCATCCTGAACGACGCCGAAGACGGCACCGTCGCGGAAGCGAACCCCGCCGCCATCGTCATGCACGGCTACACCCGCGAAGAGTTCATCGGCATCCAGCCGGAGAAGTTCATCCATCCCGACTCGCTCTCCGACTTCGGCGCCTACATGGAAGCGATGGCCGAGGACCGCCCCTTCCGCACCCGCGCCCGCGACGTCCGCAAAGACGGGACCGTCTTCCACGTCGAGGTCGCGGGCTCCCGCGTCCAGTATCTCGGCCGCACGCACTACCTCGCCATCGTCCGCGACGTCACCGAGCGGGTGCAGGCGTACGAGCTGCTCGAAGAGCGCGTGGCCGACCGCACGCGCGAGCTCTCGACCCTGCTCGAAGTCGCGCGCACCGTGGGCTCCACACTCGAGCTCGACCGGCTCCTCGAGCTCATCCTCACCCACCTCCACAACGTCATCGACTACACGGCATCGTCGATCCTCATCGAAGACGACGGCGAGCTCGTCATCCGCTTCAGCCGCGGCGCCGACCCCGGGGTCACGGAGCGCCAGGTGGACCGCAGCATCGGCATGCGCTTCCCGGTCCACCTGGCGGAGCCGATCTGGGGGCCGATCAGCCGTGGCGATGTCGTCCTCATCGGCGATGTCCGCGCCGACGAGCCGCTCGCGAACGCCTACCGCCGCGCGGTCGGCGACGTCGACAACGGCCCCTTCAGCCACGTCCGCTCGTGGATGGCGATCCCGTTCATCGCCAAGGGCCGGGTCCTCGGCTTCATGAGCGCGTCCCGCTCCGAGCCGAACTACTTCGAACAGCGCCACGTGGACCTCGCCCGCGCTTTCGCTGCACAGGCCACGGTCGCGCTCGAAAACGCGCGGCTCTTCGAAGAGACGGCTCGCCGCGTGGGCGAAAACGAGGCGCTCGCCCGGATCGCCGCGCGCTTCACCCTCGCCGAGTCCCAGGCGGACCTGCTCGACGGCGCCGCCGAGGAGGTGCTCCGCGCCACCCGCGCCGTCGGCATCAACTTGATCATCAACCGTGACGGCGAGTTCGAAGCGCTGGGCGCAGCTGGCTGGACCGAGGACTACCGCGCGGCCGTGCTGCGCGCCCTCGAAGGTGGCGCCATCCGCATCGTCCAGCAACATAACGAGTCCGTGAACGTCCGCATCTCGCCGAACGGGCGTGAGCGCATCCTCAGCTTCCCGGAATGGGGCCCGCTCCACCCCTTCCTCCAGGAGCAGACCTGGGAAGCGCTCGTCTCCGCGCCGCTGGTCTACCGTGGCCAGCCGTTCGGCGCGATCGGCGGCTACTTCCCGCCCGGCTTCGTCCCCAGCCAGCGCGAAGCCGACTTCTTCCGCGCCATGGCCGACCAGGTGGCCATCGGCGTCGCGAACCAGCGGCTCTTCGGCGAAATCGAGCAGCGCGGCCGCGAGAACCTCGCCCTCGCGACCATCGCCTCGCGGTTCACCCTCGACGAGCCGGTCGAACAGACCCTCCGCGACCTCGCCGGCGACATCGTCCAGGCGACCAGCGCACTCGCGGTCACCGTCCTCGTCGTCGACGACGACCGCCCGGTGTCCCTCGGCGGTTCGGGCCTGCCGGATGGCTACGTCGAGGCCGTCTTCGCGACGCTCGCCGACCGCGGCGGGCCGACGTCTGGCCTCCTCGCAGCTGCCCGCTCAGGCAAGCCCATGCGCTTCCCCGGCAGCCGCCAGTTCGCCCTCGCCATGCCCGAATGGCACCGCGCCCACCACCTGCTCGCCGAGCCGTTCTACGAGGACATGCTCGCGGTGCCGCTGATCTATCGCGGCGGGGTTGTCGGCACCATCGCCGGCTACTACCCGGCGGGCGGCATCCCCGGCGACGACGAGGTGCGCTTTCTGGAGGCGATCGCCGGCCAGGCGGCCATCGGCATCGAGAACCTGCGCCTCTTCGCCGAGGCCGACCGTCGTGTCCGTGAGCTGGAGTCGCTCACGCGCGTCGCCCGCGGCCTCACGCTCGACCAGGCGATGAGCCAGACCCTCGACGACATCGCCGCCAACGTGGTCGCGGCGACGAAGGCCGTGGGCTGCACCGTCTCGATCGTCGAACCGAGCGGCCACCTCGAAGCCGCGGGCGTCGCGAACGTCCCACGCGCGCTTCCCCGCGTCCTGCGGGAGCTCGCCGTCGCCTCCGGCAGGGCCGAGCCCGATGGGGCCGCCGTCACCACCCGCGTCCTCCGCGACGCCCGCCAGCAGATCCTCGCCGACCCGGCCATGGAACGCGCCCGCCCATACGTCGAGGACGCGCACTGGGAGGCGCTGATCAGCACGCCCCTCGTCATCCACGGCCGCACGCTCGGCACGCTCGACACCTACTACGCGCCCGAAGAGGAGCCCGATGCCCAGGAGAGCGCGATCCTCGACGCGATCGCGAACCAGGCTGCAGCCGCGATCGACAACGCTCGCCTCTTCACCGAGACCGAGCAGCGCGTGCGCGAGCTGGAAGCGCTGACCCGGATCGCCTCGAGCCTCACGGTCGTGCAGCCCATCGGCCGGACGATGGACACCCTCGCCCGGATCATCGTCGAGTCCACCGGGGCGGTCGCCTGCTCCGTGATCCTCGCCGATGACCGCGGCGACCTCCGGCTCGCGGCCCAGCACGGCCTCCCCGAGGGCTACATGCTCGCCATGGCGAAGGGCTGGCGCCGCGGCGCACCCTCGCCCACCCAGGACGCCTACCGCACTGGCGAAATTCAGGTCGTCCACAACGCCCGCACCAACCTGCTGCGCGACCCCGCCTACGCGGAGGCGCAGCCGCTGCTCGACACCATGCGCTGGGACACGCTGGCGGTGATGCCCCTGGTCTACGAAGGCCGGCCCGCGGGCATCCTCAACTGCTACTTCCTCCCCGAATCCGACGTGAACGACCGCGACATGCAGTTCCTCCGCGGCATCTCCGACCAGGCCGCGCTCGCCGTCCAGAACGCGCGGCTGTTCGACCAGGCCGCCGAGCGCACCCGCCAGCTCAACGCCCTCTACAACGCCGATGAGGAGCTCCACCGCTCGCTCAACCTCGATGACGTGCTCCAGGCCATCGCTGACGTCATCGTCGAGTTCCTCGGTGCCGACAGCGCGGCCGTCGTCGCCTGGGACGCGGGCACAGACCGCCCACGCGTCCGCGTCGCCGGGACCGGGTTCAGCCAGACCGTCGAGGCGCTCGAAACCGAGCTCGTCGAAGCGCGCGGGCTCAGGGAGCTCGAACAGGCGCGCTTCCGCATCGTCGAGGACACGCTTGCCGAGCCGGACCTGGACCCGCGCGAGGCCGAGCGCCTCGGCGTGCGCGCCCTCATGCAGGTCCCGATCGTCGTCGACGGCCGCATGGTCGGCATCTTCGACGCCAACTACGCGCAGCCCCGCCGCTTCACCGACGCCGAGCAGCGCGTCTTCCTCTCGCTCGCCCAGCGCGCCGCCCTCGCCCTCGAGAACGCCCGCCTGTTCGCCGATGCGGCCGAGCGGACGCGCCAGCTCGATGTCCTCTACCGCGCCGACGAGCAGCTCCACCGCTCGCTCCGCCTGGACGACGTCGTCCAGACCCTGAATGACGTCGCGGTCCAGTACCTCGGCGCCGACCGGAGCATGTTCATCCGCTGGTCGGCCGAGGCGGGCTACCCCGTCCCGATGTCGGCCACCGGCGTGGACGAGGAGATGTACTCGCAGCTCGCGGAGGCGTTCCGCCGCATGGCAAACCCGGCCGGGTTCGAAAACTGGCAGCCGGTGTACATCTCGGACGCCCTCGAAGACTCGCCGATGGTCCAGCTCGGCGCGCAGATCGCGAAGGTGCACTCCGTCGCCCAGCTCCCCGTGCTCGTCGGCGAAAAGGTGTTCGGTCTCTACCTCATGGGCTTCGAACAGCGTCAGTCGTTCCCGCGCGAGGTCCAGCGCATGTTCGGCGCCCTCGCCCAACGCGCCGGCATCGCCATCGAGAACGCGCAGCTCTACGAACAGGCCCAGAACCTCGCCGCGGTGGAGGAACGCCAGCGCCTCGCGCGCGAGCTGCACGACTCCGTATCGCAAGCGCTCTACGGCATCGCCCTCGGCGCGCGCACCGCGCGCACGCTCCTCGACCGCGACCCCACGAAGGCGGTCGAACCGGTCGACTACGTGCTCCAGCTCGCCGAAGCCGGCCTCGCCGAGATGCGGGCGCTCATCTTCGAGCTCCGGCCAGAATCCCTCGCGAACGAAGGCATCGTCCGCGCGATCGAAAAGCACGTAGCGAGCCTCCACGCCCGTTACGGGATCCGCGTCGACGCCGTCCTCGGCGACGAGCCGGAGGTTCCTCTCCTCGTGAAGGAGGCGCTCTACCGCATCATGCAGGAGGCGCTGCACAACACGGTGAAGCACGCCCGCGCCCAAAACGTCCGCGTCGCGCTCGGCTTCGACGGCGAGGTGGTCACGCTCGACATCCGCGACGACGGCGCCGGCTTCGATTCGGACGGCGAGTTCCCCGGCCACCTCGGCCTCAAGTCGATGCGCGAGCGCGCGCTCCGGCTGGGCGGCAGCGTCACCATCCACAGCAAGCCCGGCGAAGGCACGCAGATCGTCGCCAGCATCCCGAAGTAGCGAATCCGGCGCTTCTAACGCGGCTCATATGCGCGGCCCTTGCGACGCCGGAGCTGCCGCCGTACCGTTCACGCCGCGTCTACTTCCCGGACGGGAACGTATCGGGCAGGTGGACAGCACGGAGAGGACAACGGCCGCGGGCCTTTTGCCCCGGGCAGTTGGTCAGGATTCGCGGGTGGGGACGGCCGGGCCGTCTCCACCCCGGCCACGCACATTCGCGGAGGGCGGCCGTGCCGTTCGAAACCAGGGCAAACCGCACCATCCCGCCGCTGTTCCTCGCAGCAGTCGTGCTCCTCGCGGCCATCGCCGGCAGCGGCCTCCTCCGCCAGCCAGGCCGCGCCGGGGCCGTTGCTGCCACGATTTCGGCGAGCGGCGTTGACGAAGGTGCCACGTGTACCGACGCCGAGAACGCGCTCGGCGGCAGGGATGGCGAGATGACGTGCGTGGGGACGGACACGTTCGCATTCTTCAGCTTCCCGGTTGATCTGCCCGATGGAGCGGTCGTCACCGGTTTCGAGGTCGATCTGCGCGTCAAGACCTCAGATCCGAGGGGAGGGGATTACTTCTCGGTGACATTCTTTGATCAGGGCCATGAGAGAGGACGCCGCGACTCGGGTGACCTGGGGGGAAGCCTATCCTACGTCATTCTCCCATCGGCAGGGCCTGATCTCTGGGCCGGGACCTGGAATGCGGCTTCGCTGGCCTCCGACCTTCGCGTTCGAATCGTCAATACAACCTACTCTCCGTCCGATACGCTCACGTTCGAGTACGTGAAGCTGATCGTCCACTACACCGTCGTCGCGCCCACCACCGGCCGTGTCCTCGTCCACAAGTACACCTGGGACGGCGCCGCCAGCTCCTGGACGCCGAACGCCACCGGCGCTGCCCGCGTCCACGACTTCCGGTTCGCGCTCGATGACAGCGCCACCACCTTCGCGGACGTGGATGCCGCCAGCCCGGCAAGTACCGGTGTCGAACTGGCCGCCGGCCCGCACACCATCGCCGAGAGCGATCCAACGGCCCTCGGCTTCGACTTCGTCGGGCTGCTCAACGGCGGCGCGAACGCGACCGCCTGCCTCGGGGCCAATGCGCCCGCCAGCCCATCGCAGCTCAACGGCGCGACAGCCAGCCCGCTCGCGTTCACGATCGCTGCTAGCGACGTGGTCCACATCTGCACCTACAACGCCCCCGTCCCGCCGCCGCCGCTCCCCGACCTCGAGGTCACGAAGCTGACGAAGACCCCGGGCGGCGTGGCGAAGGACACCTTCGCCTTCGGGGAGGCGTTCGAGTGGCACTTCGAGCTCCGCAACAGCGGTGGCGCCATGGCCGTGTTCCCGGCACAACAGCCCGTGTTCATCGACGAGCTGCCCGCCGGCCACACCTACGGCTCGCCGGCCAGCTTCTTGGCCGCCGGCGGTGCGACGGCCACCCTGAACTGCACCATCGACGCGGCGAAGACGCTCGTCTGCGAGGCCGCGACCGAGGTCACCATCCCGGCCGGCGGCAGCATGACCTTCGTCCTGCCGGCCACGGCGACGGCGGCCGGGCCCGCCGGCAACCCCCGCGGCGGCGGGACCTGCCGCATCGACCCCTCGGACGTCGTCGACGAATCTGACGACGGCGACAACGGGTGCACCCACCGCATCGTCGTCGGCGACCCGCCGCCCACCGGCACGCTCGTCATCGCGAAGGTGGTCACCAACGAACCCGGCGCTACTGCCCAGTTCGCGGGCACCGTCCACGTGAACGGCACCCCGCTCGCCGGGGGCGCGTTCACGACCCTCACGGCCGGCGACGCGCCGTTGCACCACATCGTCCTCCCGGGCCTCCTCGCCGGCGCGCAGTACTCCTATTCGGTGACCGAAACGCCGCCGGCCGGTCCTTACGCGACCGTTGGCTACAGCACCGGCACCTTCGATCCGTTCACCTCGTACGCGACCTGCCGCGGCAGCACGTCGGCGACGCCGGTCTCCACGACCATCCCCGTGCCCGATACCGGTACCGGCGTCGCCGTCCTCTGCATCTACAACGAGCGCACGTCGTCGCCCAACCTCGCGGTCGCGAAGGCGAACGACACGGGCGGGCTCGCGTTCACCGGTGAGACCTGGCACTGGTCACTCGCGCTGACCAACGCTGGGTGGGCCGCGGAGTTCGCCGACGGCGCGGTCATCCTCCGCGATCAGCTCCCCACGACCGGCGGCGCCACCTATGGCACGCCCGCCCTCTCCGGCGTCACGGGCGTCACGGGCACCGTCGACTGCGCCATCGACGCGGCGGTCCTGGAGTGCACCGCCGCTGGCGCGGTCAACATCGCGGCCGGCGGCGGCTTCACGGTGACGTTCTCCGGCCAGGCCACCGAGCCGGGCTTCGCCGGCGACCTCCGGAACCCGGCCGCCCCCGGCGGCTGCGCCGCAGACCCGGGCGACGCCGTGACCGAATCGGACGAGCTCGACAACGGCTGCGCCGACACCGTCACGAGCGCCCGCCTCCGCCTCGATGCGGCCTGCGGCGGGCTCCTCACCGTCCGCAACGCCACCGGCGAGTCCGTGTCGTTCACCTGGGACGTCGCGGGCACCGGCGCCAGCGGCGGGCCGCTCACGGCCGTCGGCTCCGCGGTGCCGCCCGCCGAGCAGGGCACGTCCTTCAGCGCGGGCGGCGCCACCGGCCTCGTCCGCATCTTCGTCGGCGGCGTGCTGCACGATTCCGCGAACCAGGACGGAACAGCCTGCCCCGCTCCCGAACTCACTGCCGCCAAGTCCGCCTACGCCGACGCCGCGGGCGCGGTCCCGTCCGGCCCCGTGCCGGCGGGCGGCAGCGCCTGGTGGGTCGTCACCATCGCCAACGGCGGCGAGGCGCCCGCGGTCTTCCAGCCCGGCGCGACCGTGTTCGCGGACGACCTGCCCGGCCCGGCGTCGCAGTACGGCGCCCACACCGCGAGCCCGGGCCTCGCCTGTGCGGTCTCGCCCGGCGCCACCCTGACGTGCACGGCGAGCTCGCTGCTCTCGCTCGCGCCCGGCGATTCGCTCCGCGTCACCCTCCCGGTCACCCCGGCCGCGCCGGGCACGCTCCCGAACCCGCGCCCAGGCGGCACCTGCGCCGTCGACCCCGCGGACACCGTGCCCGAATCGGACGAGGAGAACAACGGCTGCGGCGGCACGCTCGACGCATTCGCCCTCTCGCTAGCGGCCGTCTGCTGGGACGCCGAGCTCGAGGCGCGCTGGGAGGTCACGAACCCCGGCCCGGCCGCCGTCACGTTCGACTTCGCCCAGCTCGCCACCGGCGCCACGGGCGCCCGGACCGTCGCTGGCGGCGCCACGCTCGCTTTCACGACGGACCGCCTGCCCGGGGCCGCGAACACGCTCCGCATCGGCGTCGGCGGCGCAACCCACGACGAATCCGACGCCGCGAACGTGCCCTGCACGCGCCGCGTCGCCGTCCACAAGGTGGTCACGAACAATGCGGCCGACGCCACGTTCTTCACCGCCCGGCTCGGCGGGGCGAGCGGCACCTTCAGCCAGGGCCAGCCCTTCGACGGCTTCGACGTGCCGGTTACGCCCGGCACGCCCGCGGCCGTGGTCGTTGAAGAGGACGCGCATCCCGCGTTCGCGTCCACCGGCTGGGCCGTGCTCGACGGGCCGGGTGCCACCTGCGCCGGCGCCGAACTCGACGGCACCGGCGCCACCGCCGAGCTCTCCGTCGAGGCCGCCTACGCGCCGCTCGTGGTCTGCTTCTTTAACGAGCAGCTCGGCTTCGTGCGCCTGGTCAAGGAGTCGGACGTGCCCATCGGCGAGCAGTCCTGGGCGTTCGAATCCGACCTCCCGGCGCTGGCGACGACGCTCGCGCTCGCCGACCCGGGCGACGGAATCGCCTCCGCCTCGACCGAAACGTTCGCCGCGAAGCCGGGCGACTACCTCGTCGCCGAGACGCTCGGCCGCTGGACCGAGGAGACCTGCGTGGCCGGCTCGCTGCCCACCGACTACGGGACGATGGCCTACGTCCTGCTCGACGGCGCGGAGCTCCCCTACGACGCCGGCGCCGACTTTGTCCCGTTCGCCGTGCGCCCGGGCATGACCACGACCATCCGCTTCGCGAACGTGAGCTGCGGCAACGTCCTTGGCGCGGCCACCCTGTTCGTCGAGAAGCTCCGCGACCCGACGGCCGCCTACGCCGGCTCGGAGGGCGTCGCCGGCTGGCCGGTCACGGTCGAACGCGTGGGCGGCGGCTACAGCGCCTTCGCCGAGACCGATGCCACCGGCGTCGCCGCCTTCTTCACGCTCCCGCCCGGCGACTACATCGTCACCGAGGGCAGCGGCCCCGGCTGGGCGAACGTCGGCTCGGTGGCCGATGGCGTGGCCGCGCCCGGAGCCTCGCGCCAGCTCAGCGTCGCGCTCAACGAGGTCCGCACCGTCCGCTTCTACAACCAGCCGATGGTGGGCGTGCACGTCTATAAGGAAGAGGAGGACGGCAACGCCGGCCCCCGCCCGGGCGCCGGCTGGGCGTTCACGCTGACCGGCTGCGGCGTCGCCCGCGAGGGCGTGACCGGTGCCGATGGCCGGCTCGCTTTCGCGGACCTGCCGCCCGCCGATGGCTGCGCCTACACGGTCACCGAGGCCGCCGTCCCCGGCTGGGACGCGGTGCCCTCGGGGGTCCAAACGGCCGCCCCGCGCATCGCCGGCGAGGTCGCCGAGCTCCGCTTCCGCAACGTCCGCGCGGCCGCGCCGCCGCCCGTGGCGACGCCCGGCGCGCCGGCGCTGCCTGTCGCCAGCCCTACGCCTCCTGGCTCGACCGCGCCACCCACGCCCACCGCCTCGCCCTCGCCGGCGCCCGCCGGCTCGGTGGTCGCGCCCGTGACCGTGACCCGCACCGCGACAGCGGCGCCGCCCGCCAGCTCCACGCCCACGCCGCCGCCCGCTGTCGGCGCGGCCCCGCCCGCGGGCACCGTCGTCGAAGCGATCGCGGGTACGCGCACCGTCGGCCCCTCGGTCGTCCCCGGCCCGCCCGCGACGGGCAACGGCACGCGTGGCGGTGGCGCGCCGGTAGCGTTGCTCGCCCTGGCCGGGCTCGTATCGCTGCTGGGTGGCGCAACTGTGATGTACGTCTCACGACAAGCGTGACACATCGCAATAATCCGGTAATTGGGCATTACAGGTTCATCTTGCGGTACCGCGGATCCCTATACGCTGGGTCCAATGCACCTTGAATCGCGCCGGATTTACCCCTATTTTTCACTATCGATACACCAGCGAGACCATTTGGTAGCGCTGCGACGAAATGGGCGAAACGCCGGCCAGGGTGTGTGGCCCCGGATCGCCCGCCGGGATGTGCTGCCGGGACGACCCACCGCCCGTATGGCCGCCCCGGCGGAGCTCGCGGGCCGCAAGGTCCGGACCACGCAGGGAGGTGTCTTCGGGCGACCGGGCTGGCGCGATGGCGACCGTGCGATTTCGAACACGCGGTGGAAAAGCAGGGCGAAAAGTGCCCGCTCAACCAGCCGGCAACCGTTCTAACGCATTTCCTACCGCCACGTGACTGGTAGTCCCTTGTAATCCACCCGGTGAAACCCGTACGTTCACCTCTGAGACACCTGCCGTCCCCACTGGTGGACGCCAGGTAGCAGTCCCCCAGCCTCGGCCCCGGATGCGCATTCCGACCGAATGACGTGCCCGGTATAGCCGGGGAGCCGCCCGCACCGCCGGTCAGCGATGCGGAGAGGGCCATGGCAGACTCGGCGGCCCCGACCAGGCCGCCACAACAAGGGAGGTTGTCCTGCAGGGAACGAGCGAACGGGAAGCGCGACGGGGAGGACCGGCAGAGCTCCCAGCGGCACCGCAAGGCGCCGCACGAGTTCCTGGAAACGGACAGGAGAGACGGAAATGACACTAGCCTTATACGGGAAATCGAACCGGCGCCGGGGCACGCTGCTGCTCGCGGCGCTTCTCGCCATCGCCGTCGCCCTCGTCGGCGGCGTCGTGCTCAACAACACCCAGCTCGCCAGCGCAGCGGACACTGGGTTCATTGGACCTGATAGCGCCGACACTTCGGGCGGATGCGCGCCGAGCCTCGGCGCCTACCAGTGTTCGAACGACGGCGAATTCGCGGTCTTTACGTTCTCGCCGGACGGCATCAATGCTGCGGCGACGATTCAAGGGATCGTCGTGACGGGCGAGGCTCGCACAGGCAACGGCACTGGGTCCGGCGCTGGTGATGACCGGATAAAGGTCGCCGTGAGCTCCGACGGGGTCACGTTCTCATCGGATCTGAACAGCGCCGAAATCAACGAGGAAGACACGTTCCAGTACGACTCATTCTCGGTCGGCGCCAACAACAACAACTGGGGTCTGACCACCGGCGCACAAGTTAGTAGCCTTCGTGTTCGGATCAAGGCGGATCCGAGTGATGCGAACGAAGACATGCGCTTCCACAGCATCCAGGTGAAGGTGTATTACACCAACCCGGTTGTGGTGGGCAACCTCACGATCAACCCGTCCCACATCGGCGCCACCAATCCGGGCTTTTCGCACGGTACTTGCCCGACGCCTCCTGCTGGGAAGGAAGGCTGGTGGGGCTGGCACTTCATCGCCACCAGCAACGGCAACTTCGCCACGCTGAATGTGACGTTCGCCAATGCCGGCAACATTTCGGGCGCAGTGCCCACGGCCGGGACGATCGTTTCGCATCCTGACCTCTCCCACGCTTATGTGTGGACTCCTGGCCCGGACCAGCTGACCGCTGCTTCCGCAACCGGAACCGGCACCCAGGATTTCAACCTCAGCCACATCTGCAAGGGCACGACTCGGCAGATTCAGTTCCAGAAGTTCACGTCGACAGCCGTTCACCCTGGCGGCACGTTCAACATCAAGACCAGCCCGACCCTCACCACCGGTGTGGATGTTACCCTTGCTGCAAATGGTGCTTCGTCCGCCAAGTCGGCGCCGGCCCTCATTCCTCTGACCGCTGAGACACTCAGTGAAGTCGCCCCGAGTGGCTGGACCCTCGATGGCTTTGAAATCAAGTCGGGAATCGTCCTCAGCGACCTCAGTTGCTCTGCGTCGGAACCATTCAACGACGGGGCCACCATCGCGGCGAAGGCGCAGCACGAGGCCAAAAACATCCTCGTCTGCGCGAAGAACTCGTACAGCGCGCCACCACCCACCACCATCGACATCAAGGTCACCAAGGTGACCAGCGAGGCGGCCACGCAGGCGTTCGGCGGCACGCTGGACGCGGCGACGGGCACGGACCCGTCCTGGAACGTCAGCCTTGCCGGCACCACGATTGGCAGCACCGGCACCATCCCCATCAACCCCGGCAACGTGACCGTGAATGAAGACCCGGTTGGCGGCTGGACCCGCATCGGCACCCTCGCAGTCGGCGGTGCGGCCACGTGCCCGGCGACCAAGGCCAGCTACGAGGGCCAGGGCCCGACCGTCAGCGTCGCGGCCGGCCAGGCCACCCAGATCTGCGTCTACAACGAGAAGGACGCGGTCGTCGCCACCGGCACCATCCGCATCAACAAGGACGACGGCGCCGCATCGCCGACAGCGGTCGGCGGCGCCACCTTCAAGCTCACCAGCGGTTCGAACGCCTTCTGCGTGACGGACAATGCTGCGACTCCGGCCGCGGTCGCCGCCTGCGCCGGCGCAACACCGAGGGCGGACGAGAACATGGCGGTCGCCGGTAACACGGTCTTGAGTGGTCTTCCGCTTGGGACCTGGACGGTCACCGAAGTCCAGGCGCCGGCCGGCTACTCGGCCGATACCTGCGGTGGGACGCGTACGCTTACGCTCTCGTCGCCCAGCAACCTTGACTGGTCGATCGCCGGGGCGGGCTGCGGCTCCAGCTGGGCCGCGTTCCACAACCCGCCCGCCACCCGCACCGTCCAGGTCTGCAAGGTTGTCGAGCAGAACAACGACGGCAACCCCGACGGCGGCAACTTCGGCGGCGACATCCTCTACCCCGGTGGCTCCGATTCCGGCTTCGACTGGGGCGTCACTGACGTGATCGAAGGCGCCTCAGCGGTCTGCGACGACATCACCATCCCGGCGAGCGGGCCCTGGAAGCTCTCCGAGTCCGCGACGAGCATGGACGATGCCCTGGGCTACCCGATGTACTCCACGAACGACGGCACCGCGGTGTCGCTTGGCGTGGACGGCAAGACAGGCGAGCTTGGCGACACCGTCACCAAGGTGACCTTCTTCAACAAGGCCGTCCCGGCCAACAACGACGTGACCATCCGCAAGGTCGTCACGAACATCACCGGCGACACAACGCCGTTCACGATCACGCCGCCGGTTCCGCTCGAGCCGAAGCCCGTGACCGAGCTGCCGGGTGGGCACCACGTGTTCACCGTCACCGCGCAGGCCGGTCAGCAGTTCACCGAGATCGTGCCCGCGGGCTACCGCGGCCTCGGCTACACCATCCTCACCAGCACCAGCCAGCTCTGCCCGGACCAGCCGGTCGTGACCGACACCACAGGCAACATCGCAGCGACGGTTGACGCCGCGGGAATAGCCGACCCGGTCATCTGCTTCTACAACGAGGCGATGGGCTCGGTGCAGCTCGTCAAGACTTCGAATGTTCCGAGCGGCGCTCAGACCTGGAACTTCGAGTCGACCCTGCCCGAGCTCGATACGAGCATCAACCTGACGGTGGGCGCCGGCGAAACGAAGACCGGCCAGACGGCCTCGTTCCTGGTGCCGGCGGGCTCGTACAGCGTGTTCGAGCTCAACGGCCTCCGCCAGGCGCAAGAATGCGTCGACGGCGCTCAGCTCACTGACTACTACACGAACGCGCAGGTCTCAATCGACGGCGTCCCCCAGGGCCCCGAGGCCGAGGTCGGCGGTTCGACCGTCAACTTCGCGGTGGTGGGCGGCAAGACCACCATCATCCGGTTCGAAAACGCCAGCTGCGACACCGTCCTCTCCGCGCCCGACATCTGGGTGCATAAGTACAACGACCCGGCCGGCGACTTCACCGGCACCACCGGTCTCGCCGGCTGGACCATCACCATCACGCAGGTCGGCGGCAGCGGGTACACCGACACCGAGGTGACGGACGGCAGCGGCCTCGCGGCCTTCCCTGGCCTCGAACCGGGCACCTACATCATCACCGAGACGCCGCAGGCCGGCTACAACGTCATCGGCTCGAAGGTCGACGGCGCCACGCCCGAAGGCGGCGCCAGCCGCACCGTCGCCGTCGGCCTCGACGAGGACCGATTCGTCGACTTCTACAACCAGGAGCTCGTCGAAATCGAGGTTTACAAGGAAGTGTGGACCCCGGCCACGGGCAACAACCCCGGCGTGGGTTGGCAGTTTACGCTGACCGGCTGTGGCGTTACCCCCGTGACCGCGACGACCGGCTCGGATGGCTGGGCGACCTTCAGCGGGCTGACCCCGGCGGTCAGCTGCGCATACACCATCACCGAGACCCAGCAGCTGGGCTGGGTTGCCGTCCCTGACGGTGTCGAGACGGCGGCTCCGCTCACCGGCACCGCTCGCGTCTACTTCCGCAACGAGGCGATCGTGGAGCGGCCGCCGCAGGTCCTCGAGACCCCGACCGCGTCGGTCACGCAGCCCGTGACCGTCACGACCACCCCGACGATCACTCCGACGCCGCCCACCCCGACGACCACCACCCCGACCGCGTCGGCGACGGACCCCGTGGTCGTCACAGAGACCCCGGAGCTCACCGCTACCTCCGGTGCCGGCCCTTCGGAGACGGCTGGCGCCCGGACGCCGCAGCCGCCGATTACCGGTAGCGGCAGCGGGCCGCTTAGCGGCCGCGGGATGTCGAGCATCTGGCTGGCAGTGGCAGGCGTTATGGCCATCGCCGCGGGCCTCGGGATGCTCTCGCTGAACAAGCGCCGCAGCTAACGCGGAGCTCCGACAACCAGCGCGAGGGGCCGGGAAACCGGCCCCTCGCTTCGTTAACGCGTACCATGCGCACCCGTGTGGTACTTCGCCTATGGCTCGAACATGGACGCGGCGCAGATGGCCCGGCGCTGCCCGGGCGCCGTCGCCGAAGGGCCCGCCGTCCTGCCCGGCTGGCAGCTCGTCTTCGACACCCCGAGCAAGACCCGGGGCGGGCTCGCCGCCAACGTCGTCCCCGCGTCCGGCCACGAAACGCACGGCGTGCTCTGGCGCGTCACCGCCGAGCACCTGGAGGCGCTGGACCGCGCCGAGGGCGTCCGCATCGGGCGCTACTGCCGCGAGCAGGTCACCGTCCGCGGCGTCGCGGGCGATCTCCTCGCGGTGGTCTACCTCTCCGTGGCCCCGGTCGAACCGGGCGAGCCGCCGGCCGCCTACCTCGAACAGCTCCTCGCGGGCGCCCGTGCGCACGGCCTGCCGCCCGCCTACATCGAGTGGCTTGCGGTTCGCGGCGGCTAACCGCGCCCGCACGCCCCGGCGAAGACGGACCGGCCCCGGCGCCCTTTACACTCGACGCATGACCGACGTTTCCCCCCGCGCCAGCGCCGCCGACGTCGCCCGCTACCGCGCCAACCTCCAGGACGAAGTCGACGGCGCCGCGCTCTACCGGCTCCTCGCCGAAGCCGAGCAGGAGCCCGGCCTGCGCGACATCTACCTGAAGATCGCCGAGTCGGAGGACCGCCACCAGGCGCTCTGGGAACGCAAGCTGCGCGAAGCCGGCGCCGAGGTGCCCGCGTTCGCGCCCTCCCGGCGCGTGCGCTTCCTCGGCTGGCTCGCGCGCCGCTTCGGCACCGGCGCGGTCACGCCCATCGTCGCGCGCATGGAAGTGGACGCGACCGCGATGTACGACAACCAGCCCGAGGCGGTCGCCGAGGGCCTCCCGGCCGAAGAACGCTCCCACGCGGTCCTCTTCCAGGAGATGGGCCGCGCCCGCACGCCGTCGCCCGGCGGTATCGCCCGCCTCGAAGGGCGCCACCGCGGTGCCAGCGGCAACGCCCTTCGCGCGGCGGTCCTCGGCGTGAACGACGGCCTCGTCTCGAACTTGAGCCTCGTCATGGGCGTCGCCGGCGCGGACCCCGGCCAGGACGTGGTCGTGCTCGCCGGCATCGCGGGCCTGCTCGCCGGCGCCTTCTCGATGGCCCTGGGCGAATGGATCAGCGTCCGCAGCTCCGCCGAGTCGTTCGAACGCCAGATGAGCATCGAGCGCGAGGAGCTCGAGCTCATGCCCGAAGAGGAAGAGGCCGAGCTCGCCCTGATCTACCAGGCCAAGGGCTTCCGCCGCGAAGAAGCCGAGGTCCTCGCGAAGCGCATCGTCTCGAACAAGGACACCGCCCTCGACACGCTCGTCCGCGAGGAGCTCGGGATGACCGCCGAGGAGGCCGGGAACGCCTGGGTGGCGGCGATCACCTCATTCGTGCTGTTCACCCTGGGCGCGATAGTCCCGGTGGTGCCGTGGCTCATCGGCGGCGGCCTGGGCGCGGTCATCGCGAGCGGCGTCGCGGCCGGCGCCGCCCTCTTCCTGGCCGGCGCCGTCACCTCGTTCTTCACCGGCCGGGGCGTGCTCTACTCCGGCGGCCGCATGCTGGTGTTCGGGCTCGCGGCCGCGCTCCTCACGTTCGGCATCGGCAAGCTCATCGGCGTGAACACCGGCGGCTGACGCTAGACCTCGATCTCCAGCGTAAGGCGGTCGTCGGCGGTGGCGATGGACGTGAGCCGGTAGTCGAGCTCGCCCGCCAGCGCATCGAGCCGCGACTGGAGCGGCCCCTCGAGCAGGTGCGCGACATCGCCCGGGACGCCGAGCTCGCCCAGGCTCGCGTCCACCACCACGAGCGCGAGCTGCCCGTCGCGGATCTCCGGGTCGATGGTAATGCTGGCCTTTACCCCGACGACGAGCGCTCCGAGCGTGATGTCGAAGGTCACGAGGCCGTCCTCGCGAATATCCGCGGCCACAATGGCGTCATCGGCGAAGCCCGACGTGCCGCGGAGCTCCCGCGTCGCGAGCGCCGAAAGCGCGTCTTCATCGAACGAGACCCGGGCGTTGCCGCCGCCGACATCGTTGGGATTGCCCGCTTCGAACCCCGGGTCGAGCGTGAAGAAGAGGACGGTAGCAACGGCGCCGGAGACCAGGCCGAGGGCGAGCATGAAGAGGGAACGCATCGCGCGGCTACCGTGCCAGATTGGCCGCGAAAGGGGAAGGCGAACGTCCGGCGGGCGTTGCGCGCCATAACGCTCGGGGATTCGTAAAGCTCCGGTGGGCCAGTTGGCCCGGCAGTTGACCACAACCGCGGGCGCGGCATACTCAACCTCACTGGTGGCTAGAGCGAGGTGGTCCCACCCGTTCCCATCCCGAACACGGAAGTGAAACGCCTCAGCGCTGACGATACTGCCCGGGCAACTGGGTGGGAAAATAGGCCGCCGCCGGTACAATGAATAGAACCGCGCTCGACGCGGTTTTTTTGTCCCGATCGCAGGGCCCGGTTTTCCCGCGGAATCGCCACCCGGGCGCTCCTTCCTGGCGCCCCGGGCTTGCTTTCGCAGTCGATCTGGCACTGCTACAATCGGGTACGACCCCCTAATTCAACCCCGGGCCTTTCCTCGTTAAGAGAGTTGCCCCAACCACGGAGCCCAACTTGTCCACAGACACCGCCCAGCCAAACCCCTCATCCGCCGCCGACATCGACATGGAAATGGATATGGGGGCACTCCTCGACTCTGAAGCCGGCCAGCCCGGGCAACTGCGGCGCGGCGAAATCGTCGAAGGCATGGTGATGGGCGCCTCGGCCGATGGCCTCATCGTCGACGTCGGAACCAAGACCGAAGCCGTCATCCCCCAGGGCG
>JADZEI010000030.1 GCA_020850615.1 Dehalococcoidia bacterium
CGGGGGTGAGGGTCGCCGCGAGCCACTGCGCACCCTCACAAGCGCACCCTCACCCTCCCGGCCTCCCTCTCCCCTGCGGGGGAGAGGGAGGAGTTGGGCGTCGCCGATCAGAACAGGGTTCGGGCGTGTCCGGCCGCATGTTGCCATGCTCATCCCCCAGCACGGCTCGGCTCCCCTCTCCCCCGCAGGGGAGAGGGGTCGGGGGTGAGGGTCGCCCGCGAGCCACTGGACACCCTCACAAGCGCACCCTCACCCTCCCCGCAGGGGAGAAGGAGGAGATGGGCGTCGCTGACCAGAACAGGATTCGGCAAGTCCGGCCGCATGCTGCCATGCTCATCCCCCAGCACGGCTCGGCTCCCCTCTCCCCCGCAGGGGAGAGGGGCCGGGGGTGAGGGTCGCCGCGAGCCACTGCGCACCCTCACAAGCGCACCCTCACCCTCCCGGCCTCCCTCTCCCCTGCGGGGGAGAGGGAGGAGTTGGGCGTCGCCGAACAGAACAGGGTTCGGGAACTCGGGCATCCCGACCGCGATGCTCACCAGCCAGCACGGGGGTGAGGGTTCGCCCGCGATCCGCTATTCTCCCGCCCGCAAACGTAACGGGAGGGCAGCAGATATGGGCAGGCTCAGTGGGCGCATCGCGATGGTGACGGGCGGGGGCAGGGGCATCGGGCAGGGCATCAGCACGGTGCTGGCGCGCGAGGGCGCGAGCATCGTCATCGCCGACATCGACCTGGTGAACGCGGAACGGACCGCGGCGGAGCTGGCCGCCGGCGGCGCGGCGACGTTCGTGGTCCACTGCGACGTCAGCGACGCCGCCTCGGCGGCGGACGCGGTGAGCGCGGCGGTCAGCCGGTTCGGGCGGGTCGACATCCTCGTGAACAACGCGGGCGTGGTCGGCAGCCACCTGGGCGCCGGCGCCACCGAGGACGACTGGGATGTCTGCTACGAAGTGAACGTGAAGGGCATCTGGAACATGACGCGGGCCGCGGCGCCGCACTTCTTCGAAAGCGGCGGCGGGCGCGTGGTGAACATCGCCTCGATCGCGGGGCGGAAGGGCACGGGTGGGCTGCCGCACTACTGCGCATCGAAGGCGGCCGCGATCAGCATCACCCAGTCGCTCGCGCAGGAGCTCGGGCCGCGCAACATCAACGTCAACGCCGTCTGCCCCGGGCTGCTCTGGACCGACATGTGGCGCAACCTGGAGGGCATGATCGGCGCGAACGACACGCCCGAGGTGGTCGAGCGGCGGCAGATCTTCGAGCGCTACCTGGAGACGAACTGCCCCCTGCGCCGGGAACAGACGCCCGAGGACATCGGCGAGGCGGTCGCGTTCCTCGTCTCCGACGCCGCCCGCAACATCACCGGCCAGTCGCTGAACGTGGACGGCGGGATCGAGATGAACTGACCATCGACATCCCACCCCGGGCGCGCCACAATCCCCGCGCACCAGGAGGGACCCATGGAATCAGAGCTCGCCCGCCCCGAAGACTCCGGCATCGTCCCCGCCCGGCTCGATGCGCTCCTCGCCCGCGTGAAGCGCGATGTCGACGATGGCACGCTCGATAGCGCCCAGGTCGCGGTCGCCCGGCACGGGCAGCTCGTCGCGTTCGAAACGTTCGGCGCGTGTGTGCAGGGTGGCGAGCTCCGCCCGGCCACGAACGAGACGCTCTACACCATCTTTTCTAGCACGAAAGCGGTGGTCGGCGCGGCCACGTGGACGCTGCTCGAAGACGGGCTGCTGCGCACGGACGAGCGGGTCGCCGACATCGTCCCGGAGTTTGGAACGAACGGGAAGGACGTGGTCACCGTCGAGCAGACGATGCTGCACATCGGCGGGTTCCCGCGGGCGCCGCTCGGCCCGCCCGCCTGGGAAACGCGCGAGGGGCGGCTGGCGGCGTTCGCGAAGTGGCGGCTGAACTGGGAGCCCGGCTCGCAGTTCGAATACCACGCGACATCGGCGCACTGGGTGCTCGCCGAGATCATCGAGCGCCGCACCGGCCGCGACTTCCGCGAGTACGTGCGCGACCGCATCCTGCGCCCCTCCGGGGTGACGGACCTCTGGGTCGGGCTGCCGGAGGAGCTGGACGCGCGCGTGGCGGAGGTGCGCTACATGGAGGAGCCAGTGCCCCCGCCCGGCGGCTGGGGCGAAGTCACGCCGAACGCAATCCTGAACTTCAACGGCCCCTCAGCCCGGCGGGTGGGGGTGCCGGGCGGTGGCGGCATCGGCACCGCCCGCGGGCTGGCGATGTTCTACCAGCCCCTGGTCAACGCCGGCGTGGGGCCCGGTGGCACCCGCGTGATGAAGGCGGAGACGATCGAGCTCGCCACGCAGGTGCGCACCAAGGAGTTCCACAAGGACCCGATCCTGGGCCACCCGGTGAACCGCGGCCTCACGGTGGTGGTCGCCGGCGGCGATGGGTTCTCGCACGTGCGCGGCTTCGGGCGGACCGTGTCGCCGCGCGCCTTCGGGCACGGCGGCGCCGGCGGCCAGATCGGCTGGGGCGACCCGGAGACGGGCATCTCGCTCGGCTACTGCACGAACAGCTTCGTCGACGAGCTGGCCCAGGGCCGCCGGATCACGGCGATCAGCAGCCTCGCCGGCAGCCTCCTGGAGCCGGCGCCGTAGCCGCTGGGGGCTGACCGCACACGGGCGTACGATGGGGCCGTGATCCACCTGGTGCATGGCGCGAACACGCTCGGCATCCGCCGCCGCCTCGACGAGCTCAAGGAGGACGCGGACGGCGGCAGCGGCATGCTCGCGACGAACTACATCGCCATCGATGGGCGCGACGCGAAGCCGCACGAGATCCTCGGGCCGTGCATGGCCCCGCCCTTCCTCGCCCCCCAGCGGCTCGTCGTGGTCGACAACCTGCTCGAGCGGTACGAGCAGAAGGGCGACCAGCGCGGCCCGCGCAGCCTCGAACCGGTGAAGCCGCTGCTCGAAGGGCTGAAGGGCGGGCTGCCGCCGACGACCACGCTCGTCTTCGTCGCGCACCACGAGCTCAAGCGGAACAACCTGTACCCGGAGCTCAAGAAGCTGCCCGGCGTCATCGACGAGCCCTTCCCGGAACTGAAGAAGGAGGAGCTCATCCGCTTCATCCGTGAAGAGGCGGCGATCCAGGGGATCAAGTTCCGCAGCGGGCCGCCCAAACAGAAGCACTTCGAGAGCGAGGAGTTCATGCGCGGCGAGGTGAGCGGCGACCCGGCGGCCCTGCTCGCCCTCCTCACGAACGGCGACACCCTGCGCATCGGCAACGAGCTCCAGAAGCTCGCCCTCTACACGCTCGACCGCGACACCACCGTCGACGATGTCTACGAGTGCTG
Source organism: Dehalococcoidia bacterium (assembly GCA_020850615.1). Lineage (GTDB taxonomy): Bacteria > Chloroflexota > Dehalococcoidia > Tepidiformales > Tepidiformaceae > JADZEI01. The sequence goes on from JADZEI010000030.1 coordinate 3,324, forward strand.
CGCCGGCGACCGCGAGATGCAGACGCTGCAGTGGGCCGATATCGTGATGGACGGCAAGCTCTACGAAGCGCTCGACGGCCTTCACGTCCTTCGCAGCGCCCGTGACTACCAGGGCGACGTCGTCATCGTGGCGCTGCTCATCGGGCGCTATCGCAGCCTCGCGACGATCATCGACCTGCTCGACCGGGGCGCGACGCCGGAGGAGATCGGCAAGGCGATGGGCCCGGCGGGGCGATGGCCGAACCTGCGCGATAAGGCGATCGCCCGCGCCCGCAAGATCGGCCCGGATGGGCTGCGCCGCGCCTACGCCGCCCTCATCGAGGCCGAGCGAACGAACAAGACCGGTGAGGTCGAAGAAGAGATCGCGACCGAGATCCTCGTGGGGAAGCTGGCGCGGCGGGCGTAGGGCGGGGTCCGCGCCCATTCGCGGCGCTCTGCTAGTATCCGCGCGCTGAATCAACTCCGGAGGAGCCCAACCGTGAACTTCCGCGTCGTCGCCGAAGACCTCGCATTCCCCGAAGGCCCCGTCGTCCTGCCCGGTGGCGACGTGCTGGTCACCGAGATCCGCACCGGGCAGCTGACCCGCATCAAGCCGGACGGCACCAAGAGCCTGTACGCCACCACGGGCGGCGGCCCGAACGGAGCCGCGCTCGGCCCGGATGGCGCCGTGTACGTCACCCAGAACGGCGGGTTCCACTGGGAAGAGCGCGTAATGCCGGATGGCAGCATCCAGTACGGGCCCGGCGAGCGCCCGGCGAACTACATCGGCGGGCAGATCCAGCGGGTCACCGCCGATGGCCAGGTGAGCACGCTCTACCGGGAGTGCGACGGCGAGCCGCTCAAGGGCCCGAACGACCTGGTCTTCGACCGCGAGGGCAACTTCTACTTCACGGACCTCGGGAAGCACTACGGCCGCCAGCAGGACCGCACGGGCGTGTTCTACGCCTCCCCGGACGGGAAGATGATCCGGGAGATCATCTTCCCGATGAACCAGCCCAACGGCTGCGCCCTGAGCCCCGACGAGAAGGTGCTCTACGTGGTCGAGACGCCCACCGGGCGGCTGTGGGCGTGCCCGCTGGCCGGGCCGGGCGAGGTGGCGGGGCGGTACGTGCTCGCGACGGTGCCCGGGGCGCCGCCGATCAACCTCGGCATGTGCGACAGCATGTGCGTCGACGGCGACGGGAACGCGATCATCGCGACGCTGATCAACGGCGGCATCACGATCGTTTCGCCGGACGGCAAGGACGTGACGCACGTGGCCACGGGCGACCTGTTCACGACGAACGCGTGCTTCGGCGGGCCGGACTTGAGCACGCTGTACGTGACGCTCAGCGGCCTGGGCAAGCTGGTGGCGTTCGACAACTGGCCGACGCCGGGGCACCCGTTGAACTGGGCGACGTACGGGTAGGGTTCCCAGTTCCCGGTTCCCGGAGGCGAGGTGGGGCCGTGTCGCGGGCTGGCGCGGGGCCGTGGTGCCGGGGGTGCGCCTCCGCTCGCTAACGCGTGCGGCTCGGATGGTGCGCCTCCGCTCGCTAACGCGCACGGCCCCGGAGGGTGGGCTCGGATGGGAGCTGGCGACTGACAACATCGCCCCGCACCGGTAGAGTCCGCGCCATGCTCACGCCAGCCGATGACTACCTGCTCCACCAGACGCCCTATCCCATCGACACGGTCTACACGACGGACCGCAACTTCTACGACCGCTATTTCTTCAACGGCTACCGGCGCGATGGCGAGGTCTACTTCGCCTTCGCGATGGGCCAGTACCAGAACATGGGCGTCTTCGATGCCGCCTTTTCGATCGTCTACCAGGGGCGGCAAAAGCAGGTGCGCGCCTCCCGCCGCATGGGCGCCGACCGCATGGACGCACGGGTCGGGCCCATCCGCGTCGAGATCGTCGAGCCGCTGCGCAAGGTGCGCGTCGTCATCGAGCCGAACGAGCACGGCGTGAGCGGCGACCTGCTCTTCGAAGCGCGGTCGCTGCCGAACGAGGAGCCGCATTTCAACCGCCGCGGCATGATGACGATGGACTACACCCGCATGACCCAGCACGGCAGCTGGAGCGGGACGCTCACCTTCGAAGGCACGACCTTCAACCTCGGCGATTCCACCTGGTGGGGATCCCGCGACCATTCGTGGGGCATCCGCGGGGTCGGGGGTCGCGACCTGCGCGGTGCGCCGCCCACGGCGATCCCCCAGTTCTTCTGGACCTGGGCGCCGCTTAACTTCGACAAGATCTGCACGCTGTTCACCGCCTCCGAGCTCTCCGACGGCACGCGCTGGCACCAGTCCGGCGTCATCCTCACGCCCTACCCGGACGCGACGGAGACGGAGTGCGCGATCGACCACGACCTCTCGTTCCAGAAGGGCACGCGCTGGATCGACAAGGCGACGCTCACGCTCACGCCGCATTCGGGAGAGCCGCTCGAAATCACGGTCCAGCCGCTCTACCACTTCCTCATGCAGGGCATCGGCTACGGCCACCCGAAGTGGGGGCACGGCATGTGGGTCGGCGAGGACGTGGTTGGCGGCGACGAGTACGTCACGAAGGAGGCGAACCCGATGGAGAACCTCCACGTGCAGACCGTCTCGCTGGTGCGCGCGGGCGCACACGAAGGCATCGGCATCTTCGAGCACATCATCATGGGGCCGCACCAGCGCTACGGCTTCCGGGAAATGCTCGACCCGGCCCGTTGAGCCGGCCGATGCAGGCGTTCACCAACGTCCGCGTCGTCGAATTCGCGCAGGCGATCGCGGGCCCGTTCGCCACGGGCCTCCTCGCGAACCTCGGCGCGGACGTGATCAAGGTCGAGCCGCCGGGGCCGGGCGACCAGGCGCGCCAGCTCATGGACACCGGCGAGCTGGCCGCCGCCTACATGTCGCCGCTCTTCCAGGGCATGAACGCCGGCAAGCGCTCGATCGTGCTGGACCTGAAGGACCCGGCCACGCGCGAGGTGGTGCACCGCCTGCTCGCGCGCGCCGACGTGGTCGTCGAGAACGCCCGGCCCGGCGCGATGGCGCGGCTGGGATACGGCTATGACGCCGTGCGCGCCATCCGGCCCGACGTCGTGTACTGCTCGGTCTCCGGGTTCGGCCAGGACGGGCCGCGCCGGGACGCGCCCGCCTACGATGGCGCGGTCCAGGCCGCCTCCGGGATGATGACGACCACCGGCCGCGCGGGCCAGGGGCCGCTCAAGATCGGCTTCCCCATCGCGGACGTGTCGTCGGCGCTGATGGCGGCGTTCGCCATCGCCGGCGCGCTCTTCCGGCGGGCGCAGACGGGCGAGGGCCAGTACCTCGACGTGAGCATGCTCGAAACCCAGCTCTGGATGCTCTCGCCGCTGGTGACCACGTTCGCGACCACGGGCAACCTGCCGGTGCAGCTCGGCAACGGCTCGCCGACCGGCCTCCCGACGGCGGATGTCTTCGCCACGGCGGACGGGCACATCCAGGTGAGCGCGATCACGCAGGCGCAGGTGCAGGCGCTCTGGGCGGCGCTCGACCAGCCGGAGGTCGCCGCCGACCCGCGCTTTGCGACGCAGCCGCTCCAGGTGGCGAACGCCGCCGAGCTGCGCGAGCGGATCGCCGCCGCGCTGGTCACGCGGCCGGCCGCCGAGTGGGAGGCGCACCTGAACGCGGCGGGCGTCTCCGCGGCGAAGGTGCAGACTATCCCGGAAGTGCTGTCCGACGCGCAGGTGACGGCCCGCGGCGCGCTCTATCGCTTCGCCGGGCGTGAGGGGCTGCCGGATGCGTACGCGGTGCGGGCCGGGTTCACGGCCTCCGTGGACGGGCCGTCGCAGCCGGGGCCGGCGCCGTTTCGCGGCGAACAGACCGCCGCGATCCTCGCCGAGCTCGGCTTCACACCGCCGTCGTAGCCTTACCCGACTGTAACGCGTTCGATGGCTCGCCGTTCGCGCGCGAAACGGCGGCGCACGCGTCCCGCTCCCTACGGTGGATTCGACAAACCCACTGGAGGACGGGAATGCGACGATGGTTCATGTTCGGGGCGCTGGCGGCGGTGCTCCCATTCGCACTGGTCGCCTGCGGCGACGACGAGGACGCGGACGAGCTGCAGAACGACATCGAGGACGCCGCCACGGATGCGGCGGACCAACTCGATGACGCCGCGGACGCCGCCGGCGATACCGCGGGCGATGCCGCCTCGGCCGTCGCGGGCGTGGCGCCGGTACAGGTCGACCTGAGCGAGCAGGGCGGCTCGGGGGTCTCGGGCGACGCCATCGTCACGCCCGAAGGCACGAACCGCTCGCGGGTCACGTTCACGGTCGACATCGAGCGCGACGCCGAGAGCGGCGAATACCGCGCCGGCATCTGGATGACCGACTGCGAGACCATGACCGGTGAGCCCGAGCACGACCTCGGCACGATCGACGACGGCCAGTCGACCGAGGCCGTGGGCGCCGGCATCGACGACCTGAAGGACGGCTACGTGCTCGCCATCATGGACGGTGACACCATAGCGGCCTGCGGCACGATCTAAGCGGCACGCCCGGAGGGCAGCACAGCGAGCCCGGCCCGCGTGGCCGGGCTTCCTGCTACCTGCGTTCGAAGACGAAGAGCCCGTGGGACATCTCCCCGCGCTCGTACGCCTTGACGAGGTAGGCCATGAGGTCGAGCTGGCCCAGGTAGGGGCGGGAGCCGTAGCGGCGCTCGAAGTAGGGCCGGCGGGCGACGAGCTCGGCTTCGACGAAGCGCCAGGTCTGGAGCGCTTCGAGGCCGTAGGGCCGGTGCGCCGCGAGCGACCAGCCCAGCTCCGCCCACTCGTCGAAGAACGAATCGAGGCCGCCGCGGGAATCGGCGGGCGCCTCGGCGCAGAGGCAGAGCCGCGCGCCCGGCGCCGCCACGCGCGTCAGCTCGCGCGGGACGATCGGGCTATCGAGCGACCAGAGGCTGGCGAAGCTGGCATCCGCGAAGGGGAGCCGCTGGGCGGCGCCGCACACCCAGCTCACGCCGGCGCTGCCCTCCATCCGCCGCCCGGCGGCGAGGAAGTCCGCGACCGAGTCGAGCGCGACCGCTGCGGCGCCCAGTTGCGCGGCCAGGCGGGCCGTACCGCCGACGAAGGCGCCGCAGTCCAGCATCCGGTCGCCGGGGCGGACGTTGGCCCGCGCGAGCAGCCAGCGCGTGGCCTCGATGCCGCCCACGTGGTTGTGCTCGCCGAGGAGGTCGACCCACCAGGTGGGGTACTCGTCGGCGAGCTCGGCGGGCAGCGTCATGCCTGCGGATGTTACGGACACCGTGCTCTACAGGGCGAAGCGGCGCGGCGGGGCCCCTCTGCGTTCCCGGTCACTCCTCGGGCGTGTCGTTCGCGCGGCGGGGGGCGCGGAGCTCGGCGCCGCGCCGCAGCACGCCGTCGCCGAAGCGCTCGCGCAGCCCGGCGACGGTCTCGGCGAGGCGGCTGGTCTGCATCGTCTCGCCGAGCTGGAGCTGGCGCGCTCGCTCCTGGAGCTGGGTCGCGCCGAGCCCGATGAGCCGGACCGGCCGCCGGTCGTGCTCGGCCCAGGCGCGCTCGAAGAGGGCCGCGCCGGCCTGGAACAGCTCGTCCGCGAGATCCACCGGCCCGGGCAGCGTGACCGACCGCGTGAGGGTCTCGAACGGCGGGAAGCGCAGCTTGAGGGTCACCGTGCGGGCGCTGCGCTGTTGCTTCGCGAGGTCCGCGGCCACGCGTTCGGCCTGGCCCCGGAGTACGGCGCGGAGCCGTTCGCCGTCCGGCTCGTCCTCGCCAAAGGTCATCTCGCGGCTGACCGACTTCGCTTCGCCGCGGCCGCTGTGCACGGGGGCATCGAAGCGGCCGTGGGCGCGGTCGTGCAGCTCCCGGCCGTGCCGCCCGAACCGCGCGACGAGCGTCGCCGCCGGCACGCGCTGGAGGTCGCCGATGGTGTGCACCCCGAGCAGGCGCAGCACCTCCGCCGTCTTCGGCCCGACCATGGGCAGCTCGCGGATGGCACGCGGGGCGAGGAACTCCGCTTCGTGCCCTGCTTCCACGACGACCAGCCCGTCGGGCTTGCCCGCGTCGCTCGCAACCTTCGAGACGAGCTTGTTCGCAGACACGCCGGCCGAGGCGGTAATCCCGATTTCGCCGCGGACGCGCGCCCGGATGCTGGCGGCGACCTCGGCGGGGGTGCCGAAGAGCTGCTCCGTGCCGGCGACGTCGAGGTAGGCCTCGTCGGCGCCCGCGGGTTCCACCACGGGCGTGAAGTCACGGAGGATCGCGTGGAACTGGCGCGAGGCCGGCGCGTAGAACGTGAAGTCGCTTTCGAGGTAGACGCCGTGGGGGCAGAGCTGGCGCGCGCGGCTGACCGGCATCGCACTGCGGACACCGAAGCGGCGCGCTTCGTAGCTGCAGGTGTTGACCACGCCGCGCGGCCCGAGCCCGCCGCCGACGATGACGGGCTTGCCGCGGAGCTCCGGGCGGCGGAGCAGCTCCATCGAGACGAAGAACGCGTCGAGGTCCACGTGGATGACGGTCGCGGCCACGGCCACAGGGTAGCGCCTCAGCCGCCGGATGGAGGACCGGCCGCGTCACTCCACGGCGGCCCGTCGAGCGCGTCGACCGCGGCGGAGAAAACCTCGAGCGCGGGGTAGAGCGTGGCCGCGCGCTCGGTGAGCACGTACCGGCTCGAAGGCGGGTAGCCGGCGTCGATGCGGCGCTCGATCAGGCCCGCCGCGAGTGCCTCCTTGAGGGCCAGGGCGAGTGCGCGGGGGGTGACGCCGGGGAGGGTCGCGAGGAGCTCGTTGTAGTGCTCGCAGCCGTGCCCGACCTGGATGATGACGGGCATGGACCACTTGCGCAGGGCGACGGGCAGGGCGCCGAGCTCGCGCACGACTTTGCCGAGGCCCTGGCATCCCGGGGCGAGGTGCTCGCCCATGGCGGTGAACGCGTAGGGCCCGCGCGGGCCGGGCTGGCGGACGACGACGCCCTTTTCGCGCAGGTCTTCGAGCGCTTCGCGGACGGCGGCGCGGCTCGCGCCGAGGCGGGCGGCGGCCTCCGCGGCGCTGAGCGGGCGGCCCGCGTTCTGCATCGTCGCGACCACCGGGACGGCCCAGCGGTGATGGAAAAGGGCGACGCAGCGTTCGAGTGACATGGGGGTCTTGACGCCTTTGTGGAGTAACTATACTTTCTGCCGCACTCCACGCGAGCGGACAGCTCGCCCGCACCTGCGTCCTGCGGGACGCGAAACCGGCGGCGCCCCCAACCCCACGCCGCCCGGAGGTCTGACATGGCACGTGTACTTCTCATGGTGGGCACGAAGAAAGGCGCCTTCCTCATGCAATCCGACGGCGACCGGCGGGACTGGTCGCTCGAAGGGCCGTTCTGCGCCGCCTGGCCGGTCCAGGACGTGGCCTGGGACCCGGCGACGCGCTCGGTCCTCGCCGCGGCGGGGAACGCCTGGTACGGCCCGGCCATCTGGCGCAGCCCGGACCTGGGCAAGACCTGGGAGCATTCGAGCGAGGGCATGGCCTATCCCGAAGCCGAGACACCCGTCGTCGCGGCCTGGAGCCTGCTCCCGGCGGGGGACACGATCTACGCGGGCGTGGAACCGGCCGGGCTCTTTCGCAGCCAGGACGGCGGCGTGACCTGGAGCCACGTCTCCGCGCTCCGCGAACACCCCACCTCGGCGTACTGGGGCCCGGGCGCGGGCGGGCTCATCCTGCACCACATCGTGGTCGACCCGGCGGACCCGGCGCGCGCCTGGATCGCGATCTCCGCGGCCGGGTGCTACGCCACCGAAGACGGCGGCGCGAGCTGGGAGCCCCGCAACAAGGGTGTCCGCACGGACTTCCTCCCCGACGTGGAGCCGGGCACGGCGGAGGTGGGGCAGTGCGTGCACTCGCTCCAGCGCGACGCGGCGGGGCGGCTCTTCCAGCAGAACCACTGCGGCGTCTACCGCAGCGACGACGGCGCCCGCACCTGGCAGGAGATCACGGCCGGGCTGCCGTCGCAGTTCGGCTTCCCGGTCGCCGTGCACCCGCGGACACCCAACACCGCGTGGGTGGTGCCGCTCGACGAGGACACGCGGGCGATGCCGGGCGGCCGGGCGGCGGTCTGGAAGACGACGGACGGCGGCGACAGCTGGAAGCAGCTCACCGCCGGGCTCCCGGGCACCCAGGCCCATCTGAACGTGCTCCGCTCGGCGCTCTGCACCGACACGCTGGACCAGGTCGGGCTCTACTTCGGCACCGGGAGCGGGAGCGTCTTCGTCAGCGGCGACGAGGGCGAGTCCTGGACCGAGATCGCCCGGCACCTCCCCGCGGTGACGTCGGTCGAGACGGTCGTCCTCGAGGGCTGACGCGGTGGCGACGGTGATCCTCCCGGCGTCGCTGACGATGCTCTTCCCGGGTGCGCCGCGGAAGGTGGAGGTCGCGGGTGCCACCGTGCGCGAGGTGATCGCCGGGCTGGACGAGCTCTGGCCCGGCATGGCCGCCCGCCTCTGCGACGAACGCCCGGCGCTCCGCCGCCACATCACCGTCTTCGTCGCGGGCGAGCGGACGGACCTGCATGGCGTGGTGCCGCCCGGCGCGGAGGTGCACGTGGTCCCGGCGGTCAGCGGCGGGTAGGCTGCGGCAGGCGAAAGGCCAAAGACGAAAGGCCAGGCCGACGGCCGACAGCCGACGGCTACACGCGCTCTTTGCCCGGCCGCTTCAGCGCCGCGCGCAGCCGGACCGACAGCCGCCGGGCGAGCTCCTTCGGTTCGAAGGCGGCCCGGACGAATGCACGGCCCTGCTCGTTGGGGTGCAGGGTGCCCGCGCCGTGCCGGTCGCGGAGGTCGCGCAGTGCGGCGACGACCGCCTCCTGGCCGTGCGCTTCGATGATCCCGTGCATCGGGTAGGTCCAGATGACGTAGCGCCCGCGCGACATTGCCTCCAGCGCCATGAACGAGGTGCCGTCGTGGCTCGTGAGCCGCACCACGGCCGCGACGTCCCGGTAGAGCGCGTCCATGGCCTCCACCCAGCCGGTGGCCGTGAGGTTCGGCGGCAGCGGCCCCGGCAGCGTCTCCGGCGGCGATGGGATGAGCACGAACTCGACGTCGGGCAGCTCGCCGGGCAGCGCGAGCAGCGTCTCCATGTCGAAGACCTCGCGGTCGAAGGCGTCGACGGGGAGGTAGAGGAGCACGCGGAAGCGCTCGGGGAGCGGGTCCACCTCCTCGGCGAGCCCGGTGACCGGGAGCGGGAGGTACTCGGCGCGGATGCCCATCTCGGCGAGCTCCTCCGCGAGCCAGGGCGCGTCGCAGAGGTGCGTGGCGCGCTCCAGGAGCCGCCAGCTCGCCTTCCCGGCGCGGTAGGCATCGAGCCCGATGAGCACGTCCGTCCCGACCCAGTGGATGACCATCGGCTTCCGCCGCAACCGGGCGAGGACGGCCTGCGGCGAGCGCCGGTCAACGCGGCTGCTCACGAGGTAGACCAGGTCGGCGCGGGCGACGCGGGGGATGAGGCGCAGCCAGCCGCGCGGGTCGCGCCCGGGATGGGCGGCGTAGGTAGCGTTCCAGCCGCGCCCTTCGAGCACCTCTTCGAGCATCTTCCCGAAGTAGGGCAGGCCGAGGATGAGCACGCGCGGCCTGCGGGCGGACCGCGCTTCCGAGCTCACCGCGCTCCGCCCGGCTCGCCGGCGCGCGGCCCCACAACCGTCGCGTCCGCAGGGACATCCTTCGTGACCAGTGCCATCGCTCCGACCGTCGCTCGTTCGCCCACGGTTACACCATGCAACACGGTGGCCCCCGCGCCAAGGTAGGCCCCCGCGGCGATGCGGACCGGCCCGGTCTTGCGCGGGCGGCGCTGCGAGAGCGGCCCGGGGCCGACATCAATGTGCGTGACCAGCGTCGCGCGCATCGAAAGCGTGGCCTCGTCCTCGATCGTGACGGCGTCGGCGAGGTCGATCAGCGCGTCCGTCCCGAGGTGGACGCGGTCGCCGATCCAGAGGCGGGAGAAGTCGCTCCCGGCGTTGACGATGTGGATGGGGCCGTGGATCGAGCAGTCGTCGCCGACGTGGGCGCCGAACTCGCGGAGGATGGCGGCGTGCTCGTGGGTGGTCGTGCGCAGCTCCATCGCGATGCCCTCGATGCCGTCGCGGAAGTAGCGGGCACGGCGGCGCAACCGGCCCCACGCGCCGAGCTGGCGCCGCACGGGGCGGAGGACGGGGGCGGCGAAACGTCGGAAGGCGGCCAGGCCGCGTGGCTTACTCATCGTGTGAAGGTCGTTGAGGAGATAGTAAACTGTCCGTAAACAAATACGCGGAGGCCCCGGCGGAGTGCAAGCCACCTTGCCCGCACTCCGGGGCGCTCCTAACCTGCTACGACAGGGAGGCGCGGACCTCCCGGTCAGTGAGGCAGTATGAAGCGACGTTTTCTCGTTGGCATGGGGCTCGCCGGTGCGGCACTGCTCTCCATCCCCGCGGCCGTCTTCGCGCAGGGTGCCCCGCCGGACCCGCCAGCCACCTACTACGGCACCGTGACCGGTGCTTCGGTCGGCCAGCAGGTGATCGCGATCGTCTTCAATGGCGGCACGGGCACCGCCTGCGGCTACGGCACCATCCAGCAGGAATCCGGCAGCTCCGTCTACGTCGTGGACGTGGCGACGCAGTCGCAGACGCCGGGTTGCGGCGCAACCGGTCGCTCCGTGCGGTTCTACATCGCCGGCACGGGCAGCACCGCCGGCCGCTTCGCCACCGAGTCGGCGAGCTGGAGCGGCGCCGGCCCGAAGCAGCAGAACATCAACATGACCGGCGCCCAGCTGCCGACGAAGCGGTTCGCGCCGTTCGTCGCTTCCGACGGCGTCTACTAGGCCACTCCAGTCGCCATGATGGCCGCGATGCGGGGACGGTTTCGTTCAAGCATCGCGGCCTTTTTCGTGCTCGCCGTGGCAGCAGCCCCGTTCGCTGCTTCCCGTGCGCAGCAGGGCCCGCCCACCGTCCCGGACTTCTTCTGGCCCTACGGGCGCGTCCGCGTGGATGGCGCCGACATCAGCCCGGCCCAGCAGCCCGTGATCGCGTTCGTCGGCGGGCAGTACTGCGGCAACGACACGACCCGCGTCGCGACGGCCGACGACACGACGCCGGCCGAGGACGTCGGCCACACGGTCTACGTGGTCAACGTGATGGCGGCGGGCACGGCCCCCGGCCAGGCGCCGGGATGCGGCACTACCGGCGCGCCGGTGCAGTTCTGGTTCCCGGTTTCCGGCTACCTGGCGCTCCAGGTGCCGCTCTTCGCGACCGGCGGCCAGCGGATCGAGCTCGACCTCGGCACGCGGCTCGGCGAGCGGCGGACGCTGCCGCAGCTGGTCAGCGACGGGCTGCCGTAACGCCTATCCCTGGGACCTCCCGGTGATCTCCTCGGGCCGCACGCGGAAGAGCACGGCGTCCGCGAGCGAGGTGCGGTGCCCGTGGCCCGCGGTCACCGACATCAGGTTCCCTTCGAAGGCGCGGACGAGGAGCAGCCGCGCATGCTGCTTCTCCGTCTCGTCGTGGATCTCCTCGTACCGGCCGCGCACCTGCACGCTCCGCCAGCGGTGGAGATTCTCGACCTCTTCGACGAGCAGCGAGACGTGCGGCCAGCGGCGCATGAGCGTGACCTTGCGGCCGGACGCCGCATGTCCGAAGAGGTAGCCGTTCGCGTAGACGTAGACGACCGTGACGATGTACGCGCCCTCGGCGTCGCGCATCGCGAGGTGGGCGATGCGCCCGCGCTTCAGGATCTGCTCGCTTTCGAGGAAAGAGAGCTCGCGCAGGTTCACGGCGGTCTCTCCGGGGAGTGGGGGTTCATTCGAGGTCGAGGACGACATCGGACACGCCTCCCAGGCAGATGGACGACGAGACGCGGACGCCCGCGGCACGGAAATCGGCGAGTGGGTCATGGCTGTCGCGGGGGACGCAGGCGGTGAGCCGGTGCACGTTCCGGGCGCGCGCTTCCTCGGCGATGGCGCGGAGGAGGCCGGGCACCAGTCCCCCGTGGCGCATGCCGGCGTTGACGGCGAGGGCGAGCTGCGCCTCGCCGCCGGTCACGTGCTCCAGCCAGGCCGCGCCGACCAGCAGGTCATCCGGCGTGAAGGCGCCGAGCAGGGCGAGCGGGCCGGCTTCCGCGGGCGTGGCGCTGGTCCGGTGGCAAACGCAGTGGCTCGGCCGCGAAAGGAAGTGCGCCTCCGGGGAGCTGGCAAACGCGGTTACCGCGCTCCGTTCCGCGGGCGAAAGAGGCCGCACCTGCGCGCGCCGGCCATCGTGCATGGGGAACGTGCGCAGTGCGTCGGGGAGGACACTGATGATGGTGCCGTCCATACCTCAGTGATAGCACCGCGCACGCGCGATCGCGTGGCCGGTCGATCCCAACTTCCGGCCCCAACGGCCCAGCCCAAATTCGGGCGGAAAAGAAGACAGTCTCCCTTTCCTGATCGGCATCATAGGCGCCATTCCACCCGGACGTTCGGGCCCCGAAGCTGCGACCATCGGTCATGGGAGGATCTGGCCGCAGGGGGCACTGTGGGAAAGGCGGGCCCCCCTGCCCGGAAGGTGTCGGATGAACCCCCACGGCCCCATCCTCGTCCCCCTCGACGGTTCGAAGAACGCTGAAAACGCGGTACCAGTCGCCGCCAGGATCGCCAAAATGCGGCGCCTGCCGGTGCGCTTCATCCACGTCGTCGACGAACACCTGGCGCGCTCGAAAGAGGGCATGGACGATGCGCGCGAGCTCTTCGCCGCCTACGCCGGCGACCTCGCCGCGCGCTACAGCGTCGACCTCGGCGAAGGCGGCATCGAGTTCGGCGTCGGCGACCCGGCGCGCGTCATCCTCCACACGGCGGAGTCGTGCAGCGAGATCGTCATCGCCACCCACGGGCGCGGCGGCTTCCGCGCGGCCTTCATCGGCAGCGTCGCGGACAAGGTCATCCGTGGCGCCCAGCAGCCCATCATCGCCGTCCCGGGGACGTCCCGGATCGAGGACTTCGGCGAGGGGCCGGTGCTCATCGCGGTCGATGGCAGCGAGTCCTCCGCGCGGGCGCTGAGCGCGGGGCGCGAGTTCGCGACACAGGCGAGCCTTGGCGTGGTCCTCGTGCGGGCCTTCAGCGCGCCGCCGCCGGTCGGCGTGGAGTTCGCCTATTACCCGCCCGACTTCAACGCGACGCTCGAACAGGCGGCATTCGACTACCTCGAGGAGGTGGCCCAGCCCGGCGAACGGAAGGTCGTGATCAACGGCAATGCCGCGAGCGCCATCGTCCAGGTCGCGAAGGAGCTGAAGGCCGCGATCGTCGTCATCGCCTCGAGCGGCAAGTCCCTCCCGAAGCGCTTCGCGATGGGCAGCACCACCGACCGGGTCCTCCATTCGCTGCGACGCCCGATGCTGATCGTCCCGCCGCCCGAGAGCGAGGCCTGAGCGCATTCCGGGACCTGGCGTCCCCCACCCGGAAGGAGTAGCTGCGATGAAAGTCCTGGTACCACTCGATGGCGCGGAGCTGCTGGACATGGCGATCCCGGCGGCGAAGCGGTTGCTCTCCGCCGTGCCCGGTGCGGAGCTCCACCTGCTCCAGGTGCTGGACCCGCGCAAGGTGCACGGCATCGCCGAGCCGGAGCTCGTCGCGCCGTCGGCCGCGAGCGCCCAGGGCCCGACGATCACCGCGGTGGGCCCGCGCGTCGTCGAGAGCCACGGCGAGGCGCTGGAACGCCAGCACGCCGAGAGCTACGAATGGCTCGAGCAGGTCGCCCTGCGCGAGTTCCCGGGTGAGGCCGCGTTCACCCACGCCGTCTGGGCGAAGAAGCCCGCAGACCGCATCGTCGAAGCCGCGAAGGAGATGGATGCCGACATCATCGTGATGGCCACGCATGGCCGCACCGGCATCGCCCACTTCGTCAATGGCAGTGTCACGGAAGAGGTCATCCGGCTGAGTGGACGCCCCGTCCTCGTCGTCGGCCCTTCCTACACGGCCTGATCGAGCCCTCAACGCACCGAGTCGCCAGGCGGTGCGAGGGAACTTCTCCGGGCGGCCGGCCCCTTGTCCGTTCAGGGCCGGCTGCCCCCTCCTGGCGCCGGGCGGGTTCGACACCACCGCGGTACCCGCCGAGAATGGCCGGGTGCTGCCCGAAGCGATCTTTCTCCCCGATGGTGACCGTTTCCTCCCGACCGAAGGCGCCGCCTCTCCCTGGGGGCCGGGGCTGCTGCACGGCGGGCCGCCGGCGGGGCTCCTCGCCCGCGCCATAGAACGCGCCGCGGACCCCGAACTGCACCCGGTCCGCCTGACGATCGACCTCTTCCGCCCGGTGCCGCGCCAGCCGCTCACCTGCCGCGTGGCGCACCTGCGCACGGGCAAGCGGATCGCCGTCATCGAAGCGGCACTCATCGCCGATGGGGTCGAAGTCGCACGGGCGACGGGCCTCCTGCTGCGCCCCAGCTCGATCAGGCTCTCGCCGGACGTGATGCCGCCGCCTCCGCGGATCGAGCACCACGTAGGCGTGCCGGCGCTGCCGCTCGTGGAGGCGCTTCGCATCGGCGCGCGCGAAGACCCGGGCGTGCCCATGCTGCCCGGCTTCCATTCGACCGTGGAGGCGCGGCGGGTCAGCGGCGGCGCGGGCACGGGCAAGGGCACCGCCTGGATCCGCATCCCGGTCCCGTTCGTGGCGGGCGAAGAAACGAGCCCGCTGGTGCGCGTCGCGGCCACCGCGGACTTCGGCAACGGGCTCGGGCACATCCGCCCCTCCGAGACCGCGGGCTTCATCAACGCCGACATCACGCTCTACCTGCACCGGCTCCCCGCGGGCGAGTGGATCTGCCTCGAAACGGCGGCGTCGGCCCAGGAGCACGGCCTCGGCCTCGTCGAATCGATCATCCACGACCCCGAGGGCCCCGTCGGCCGCGTCGACCAGGCGATCATGGTGAACCAGCGCCACTCCGGCTGAGCGGCCCCGGGTGCCCGCGCAGAGCGAGCCACCCGGCCAGCGCCGTGACCATCAGCACGACCGCGGAGATGCGAAACGCGAGCTGGTACGTCTCCGGGTCCGACCCCACGGCGCCGACGACGGCCGGGCCGGCCGCGCGCCCGGCGGCGAGGAGGAGCGCCTGGATGCCGATCAGGCGGCCGAAGAAGGGCCCGTCGAACCATTCGGACATCACGAGCGCGCGGAGCGGGTAGACCGCACCGAAGACGGCGCCGAACACGGCCACGTACACCCAGACCTGCCACCAGTGCGCCGCGGAGCTCGCGATCCAGGCCGCGAGCCCGAGGAGGACCAGGCAGACGGCCAGCAGCGGCGAGCTCGGCGCACGCCCGGACAGCGCTGGCAGGATGAGCCGGGCCGGCAGGCTGACGATGCCGGTAATGGCGACGGCGGCCGCCACCGAGGACGGCTCGAAGCCGCGTGTTTCGAGCTGGGCGACCATGTGGAAGGAGAAGCCGCTGAGTGCGGCAGTGGCGGCGAAGAACGCCAGGGAGAACGCCCAGAACCGGGGCGTCGTGTTCCGCAGCCCGGCCACCGTCTCGCGGAGGAACGACGCGCGGCCACGCGCAGCCCTTGCCGGCGGGCCCGCGGGCAGCAGGGGAGGCACCAGCAGGCCCACGGCGAGCAGGATGACGCCCAGCACGACGGTGGCCTCGCGCCACTCGAGCGCGTCCACCAGCCAGCGGGTGAGCGGCGTGAAGATGGTCACCGAGAAGCCGCTCAGGAGTGTGAGCACGCCGTAGGCGCGCGGCCGCTGGAATGGTTCGAACCAGCGGTTCATGAGCACGTAGACCGGCTCGTAGAAGGTGGCCGCCATGGCCGGGCCGAGGACGCAGGCGGACACTGCCAGCACCTGCCACGGCTCCTGGCAGGCGGCGAGCAGCGCCAGGCCGGCGCAACCCAGGGCCGCACCACCGGCCATCAACCGCCGCGTGCCCCAGATGTCCGCGACCGTCCCCGCCGGGATGGCGATGACGCCGGAGACGAGGAGCCCGAGCGCGAACCCGCCGGAGACGACGCCCCGGCCGAACGTCCCCCCTGCGGCGGATTCGGTGACGAGCACGCTGAAGGCGTAGGAAAGGGTGCCGTAGCTGGTGTTGATGAAGCAGGCGGCGAGGGCGACCGGCAGCCAGCGGCGGACGAAGGAGAGCTCGCTGGCCTGGGCGGCGGTATGGCTCGTCATCGTAAAAAACCGATGGAGCGACGATACGGCGCACCGAGCAGGCACGTCAACCGGCCCGGGCCGGCGACGGGTGCCCACCGACGCCTTCACGCCTCGAGCGCGCAGCTCTGGCGAGGCGCCGGTCGTCCGTCCTCGCGAAAATCGAAATCGAAAATCGCGGGGCTGCGTGGCCCGGGGGACGGCGCCTCTACGCCTGCGTTAAACCACGAGGCCCGGCGCAGGCCGGGCCCCAGGAGGAGAGACTGGAGACAGTGCCGGGGGACGGGACGTTCAGCCAGCCAGGACGCCGTCGTCGCCGCCGAAGTTCGCGAGCATTTTCTCGGCTTCTTCGACGCTTTCGAGGCGGACGATCCCCTTGCGGATGGCGTAGCGGATGAGGTCCGTGCGGTTGCGGGCGTGCAGCTTGGCCATGATGTGGGCCTTGTGCGCTTCGACGGTCTTGACGCTGATGAAGAGCGCGTTCGCGATGCCCTGGTTGGTGTACCCCTCGGCGATGAGCTGGAGGACTTCCCGCTCGCGGGAGGTGAGGGCTTCCACGCCGGTGCGCTGGTCGGAGCGCTTCGCCTGGTAGAGCACCTCGGCAAGGTCGAAGCCTTCGCTCAGGGCGCTGGAGAAGTAGCTGTTGCCGCGGTGGACGGTCTGGATGGCGAGGACGAGCTCGGAGACGTCGGACTTCTTGATGATGTAGCCGGAGGCCCCGGAACGGAGCGCTTCGAGCAACTGGTCCTCGTCGACGAAGCCGCTGAGCATGACGACGCGGGTGCTCGGGCTGGAGCGGCGGATCTGGCGGGTGGCCTCGAGGCCGTTGAGGCCGGGCATGACGACGTCCATGAGGACGACGTCGGGGTTGAGCTTTTCCACCGCCTGCACGGCTTCGCGGCCGTTTTCGACGTCACCGACGACCTCGAGCTCGGGCTGGCTTTCGAGCAGCATGCGCAGGGCCTGGCGAATGACGGCGTGGTCGTCCACCAGGAGGATGCGGATCGGCGCGCGGCCGTTCACAGAGCCATTCGAGGAAACCGCGGCCCGGGTAAGGGGGCGGCCGGTGCGGGATGGGTTCATGGGTGCTCCTCCGGACGGGTTCCCTGCGTGTGCTCCCTGCTCCTCGGCGGCTGGTCCCCGTTGGTCCTCTGGAGTGGGCGGCGGCTGGAAAACCCTTACAACACCCTGAAGTTTAGGCCCTCCAGCGGGGGGTCGTATCAGGGTTCACCCTTATAGAACCCTCTCCGTAACCCCGTGAAACCGGGCCGCAACTCCCCCGCGACCCGGGACTTTACCCGGCACGGCCCGGCGGTACCCCATTAGGGCAGCTCCGCCGGGCCGTTTGGTCCCTGGCGTTAGACGGTGAAGAAGGCGCGCTCGACGTGCTTGCCGTCGGAGAGCAGGTTGATCTCGGAGCGGAGGTGGAGGATGTGGTCGGTGTTGGCGGCCTGCTCGGCGGAGTTCTCGTCGCGATAGATGGCCATGCGCGCCACTTCGCCGGAGTTGTCGTGCGGCTTGAGGACGTAGCTCTCGACGCAGCCCTCGGCTTCGGCGACGGCGGCGGCGAGCTTGCGCATGACCTCTTCGATGTTCTTTTCCTCCCCGCGGCGCGGGGTCACGATCGAGATACGGACGTACGGCATGGTGGCGGCCCTCCCTGTTGGCTCGGCGCATTCTAGTGAACCGTAGCGCCACGGGAAAAGGGAACGCCCCCGGGGTGTCCCGGGGGCGTCACTGATATCGTCTTGAGAAACCGTGGATCAGAGGCGCAGCTTGCCGTGCGAGGGCTGGCGGCGGCGCTGGCGCTGGGGCAGTGCGGCCTCTTCAGCGGCGAGGTCGACGGGCGGGCTGGTGAGCACTTCGTGCACGTAGCCGCACATGATGCAGCTACCATAGGTCCCGTGCCAGTCGCGCTCGACGATCATCGAGCCGCGGCACTTGGGGCAAGACTTGGGCGGGGCTTCCTGCAAAGCCGGCATACGGTTCCCTCCTGCGGTCGCAAGCGACGGTTAGTTAGTACGAGTCACTCCTGGGAGCCTCGTCCGCGGGCGTCCTGCCCGCGAGGCCTTCTGCTGCGTACGGGGTTAGCTGACGGGTTCGGGCGGAAGGACGCCCTACCGGCTGAGAGAGGCCGGATTCACCCCGGTAACTGGTTCCCCCGTTGCGCATCAAGCGCATTCCGCAGTGCTGTGGTCCCGAGCGCGAGTTCGCTCACGCGAACTTCAATCCGGACGCTATCAATCTGGTGACACGCCTGTCAATAAGTCCTTGGGAATTCCATCACAAATTTACCGCCTAGTAAGCATAACAAATAGACCGGCTCCGGGACTTCCCCTACAGCTCACCGGATGCGAGGTCCACCCGGTCCGATTCTATTACCCCAACCGGCCGCTCCTTCATCACAGCGGGCTGCCCACGCCAGCACAGGATGAACGCCGCGCCCGGGACGTTCGTCACGATCTCCCGGCCGGGCCGGGCGCTCAGGCGCGGCCCTGGGCGCGGCAGTCGTACTCCTCGCGGAGCTGGCCCATCGTGACTTCGTCGTCGTAGCGCCCGGCGTAGTAGTAGGACTCGCGCCGCACGCCTTCGACGACGAAGCCGGCCTTCTCGTAGGTGCGCCGGGCGCGGGCGTTGGCGGCGCTCACGCGGAGCTCGATGCGGTGGAGGTTCATCATCTCGAACCCGAAGCGGCAGGCGACCCGCACGGTATCGGTGCCGAGCCCGCGGCCGCGCGCCTCCGGGCCGAGGAGGACGGCGAGCTCGGCGCAGCGGTTCTCCGGGCCGAGCGTCCGCAGGGAGACTTCGCCCGCGGGCTTGCCCGTCGCGCGTTCGAAGACGGCGAAGTGGGCGAGCTGGTAGCCGGGCGCCTGGAGCGGCCGCGAACGGAGCCCTTCGAGCGAGGACGGGTAGCGGACGCCGTTGAAGCGGATGACGTCGGGGTCTGCGAGCCAGCCGTGCACCTGCTCCCGCTCCTCGCGCTCAGCCGCGCGCAGATAGACCAGCTCTCCTTCGAGCGGGTTCATGCCACATCCTCCACGAGCTCGCCGCGCAGCAGCCCCATGAGCACGCTATCCACGTACCGCCCCACCGTGTACGAGGCCTGGCGCAGCGTCCCTTCGCTGCGGAAGCCTACGCGCTCATAAACGTGTCGTGCACGGTGGTTACGCGGCCCGGTCACCGGAGCTCGCCTTCGAGCAGCCCCATGACGAGGACGTCGACGTAGCGCCCGAACTTGAAGTGCGCCTGCCGCCGGCGCGCCTCGACCTTGAACCCGACCTTCTCGTAGACGTGCTGGGCACGGTCGTTGCCGGCGAAGACCTCGAGCTCGATGCGGTGGAGGTTCATCATCTCGAAGCCGAAGCGGCAGGCCGTGCGCATCGTGTCGGTGCCGTAGCCGCGGCCCCAGTATTCCTTGTCACCGATCATGATCCCGAGGTCGCAGGAGCGGTCTTCGGGCACGGCGTTTCGCAGGCTCACGTTGCCGATGAGCTGCCCCTCGGCGAGCGTCACCACCGAGAACGTGGCGTTCTGGTAGGTCGACGTGAGCGACGCGAACTCGCGCTCCTGGGCGTGCGAATAGGGGTAGCGCGCGTTGAGATGCTCGGTCACCTCCGGGTCGTGGATCCAGCGGTGGAAGTACGGCTCGTCTTCGGGTTCGTGCGAGCGGAGCCGGATCAGCTCGCCTTCGAGCGGTGACTTCGGGGGCATGTCATCTCTCCTGTTTCGAAACCGGGGAGGGGCCACCGCGTGGCCCTCCCCCGGCGCTATCCCTTGACGCAGACCACCTGGCGGAGCGTGTGCACCACCTCCACGAGGTCGCGCTGCGCTTCCATGACGGAGTCGATGTCCTTGTAGGCGGCGGGCGTCTCGTCGAGCACCTCCGCGTCCTTCCGGCATTCGACGCCGCTGGTGGCGGCGATGTGGTCGGCGATGGTGAAGCGGCGCTTCGCCTCCGCGCGCGACATCTTGCGACCCGCGCCATGGCTGCAGGACTCGAACGAATCCGGGTTCCCCAGCCCGCGGACGATATAGGAACGCGTGCCCATTGAGCCGGGGATAATGCCATATTCGCCGCTTCCAGCCCGCACGGCGCCCTTCCGCGTGACCCAGACGCTCCTGCCGAAGTGCTGCTCGCGCTGCACGTAGTTGTGGTGGCAGTTCACCGCCAGCTCGCCGTGCGCGAAGTCGCGGCCCAGGGTCGTCCGCATCGCGGCGAGCACTGCGTCCATCATCAGGCGCCGGTTCAGCCGCGCGAACCGCTGGGCCCAGTGGAGCGCCTGCACGTAGTCGGCGAAGTGCTGCGTGCCCTCCGGCAGGTAGGCGAGGTCCTGGTCCGGCAGGTTGATGAACCAGGAACGCATATCTTCCTTCGCGAGCGCGATGAAGTACGTGCCGACCCGGTTGCCCACGCCGCGCGAACCCGAGTGCAGCATCGCCCAGACGGCGCCATCCTCATCGAGGCACACTTCGATGAAGTGGTTGCCGGTGCCGAGCGTGCCGAGGTGCGCCGCCGTCTGCCCGCGCCGCAGCTTCGGGTGCTTCTCTGCGATGACGTCCCACTCCTCGGCGAGCTCGCTCTTCCAGGCGGCGGCCTGGGGGTCTGGCAGGTTGTGCCAGGCGCCGCGGTCGTTGCGGCCGCCGTTGTCGGTCCGGCCGTGCGGCACGGCGGTCTCGATCGCGGCGCGCAGCCCGGCGAGCCCGTCCGGGAGGTCCTCCGCGCGCAGGCTCGTCTTCGTCGCCATCATGCCGCAGCCGATGTCGACGCCGACGGCGGCCGGGATGATCGCGCGCTCGGTCGGGATGACCGAACCGACGGTCGCGCCGAGCCCCCAGTGCACGTCAGGCATGGCGGCCACCCAGCGGTAGATGAACGGCATCTTCGAGACGTTCTTGAGTTGGAGGACTGCCTCGTCCTCAATGGGGACGCCGCGTGTCCACGCCTTGATCGGGACGCCACCGTCGTGGATGACGTCGTAGTTCCGCTCGTCCATGGTCCTTCTCCTTTCCCTGCCAACAAAAAACCCACCCGGTGTGCCGGGTGGGCTGCAGCAGATCCGATGACCCCGACCGGCTACACAGCACACACCCGCACCCACGCCAGACCCGTGTGGTCTTTGCGCGATGCGTTGGCGGATGGCATGGGAAGCCGGTTCATGGTCGAACGATAGTAGAGTGCCGGCGGCCCGCCCGGCAAGCGGCGCGGCGGCATCACTCGCGCGGCGGGTGCCCGTACACGACCTCGTCGATCCGGTCGGAGCTGGGCATCGTGAGCAGCTCTTCTTCGGGAATGCTCGCCGCAATGTCGTCGAGGAACCGTTGCCACTCGTCCCACGACAGCTCGGCCGGTGCGAGCGTCTCGAGCGCGGCGGCAGCCTGCTGCTCGGACATCGCGTCCACCATCGCCTTGAGCTGCTCTTTCGCGGTCATACGATGACTGTATCAGAATCCCGAAACGCCATCATCTGCGAGTAGTGCTGGCGTACACGACTTCGTCCACCTGGTCAGACGACGGCCATCCTTCGAACGCCTCGGGCGGCATCGAGGCGACGATTTCGTCGATGAGCTGGACATGGCTCTTCGCCCCCGCCGCGTAGCGGGCGCGCATCTCCACGAGCCAGGCCTCCGCCTCGGCGTCGCTCAGTCCTTCGACGAGCTCGATGAGCTGCTCTTTCGCGGTCATGCGGACATGATATCAGGCCCGCCCCGGCCGACCGTGGCATGCAAGGGGCCCCGCCGCGTTTCCGCGACGGGGCCCCTGGTTGGTACTGGTCAGCCGACAGCCGACAGCCGGCAGCCGACAGCTGCGCTAGCTGATGAACAGCGGCGCCAGCACGAGCGTGATCGTGCTGAGGAGCTTCACGAGCACGTGCAGCGCCGGGCCCGCCGTGTCCTTGAACGGGTCGCCGACGGTGTCGCCAACGACTGCCGCCGCGTGCACATCGGAACCTTTCTTCACCACCGTGCCGTCCGGGTCCTTCAACCCGCCCGACTCGATGAACTTCTTGGCGTTGTCCCAGGCGCCGCCGGCGTTGTTCAGGTAGGTCGCGACCAGCACGCCGCCGATCGTCCCGACCATGAGCATGCCCGCGACCGACGCCCAGCCTTCGTTGCCGTCGCCGCCGAAGCCGTAGCGGAAGATGAGGCCGACTGCGATCGGCAGGCCGATCGCGAGGATGCCGGGCGCGATCATCTCGCGCAGCGCCGAGCGGGTGGTGATGTCCACCGCGCGGGCGTAGTCGGGGCGGACCTCGCCGGTCATGATGCCGGGGTTCTCGCGGAACTGACGGCGCACCTCTTCGATGATGCCGCCGGCCGCCTTACCCACCGCGCGGATGGCGAGCGAGCTGAAGAGGAACACCAGCATCACGCCCATGAGGGCGCCGACGAAGACGTCCACCTTGGCGATGTTGACCGGCATGATGCGCGGCAGCGGGATGGGAGCACCGAAGTACTCGCCATTTTCGCTGCGGAGCGCGGCGACCTGGTTCTCGGTCAGGTCACCCTCCTCGATCTTGCGGTCGAGGATGGCGGCGGTTTCCTCGGAATCGGCGATGAGCAGCGCGTCGAGGTCGGCTTCGCCGAACCTTCCGTCGTCGTCGACTTCTTCCACGAGCGCGGTAAGCGCCTCGCCGTAGCCGGTGACGGCATCCACCGCGCTCGCCTTGATGTCGTCGCCCTGTGGCAGCAGGTCGTTATCCTGCTGCAGGGTCACGAACCGCTCCGCGTCGTCCGCGGCGATCTTCGACATCTCGAGGCGCACTTCATCGAGGTACGCCGTGAACAGGAGGAACGCAGCAAGCGCGGCCGAGCCCACCGCGTAGCCCTTCGTGAGCGCCTTGGTGGTGTTGCCGACGGTGTCGAGGGCGTCGGTGATCTCGCGGGCTTCGGGCTTCGTGCCTTCCGCCATCTCCGTGATGCCGCCGGCGTTGTCCGTAATCGGCCCGAAGGTGTCCATCGCGAGGACGTACGCGGCCGACATGAGCATGCCCATCGTGGCGACGGCGGTACCGAACACGCCGGTCGAGACGCCGTTCACGTTCTCGAGGTCGCCAGCTGCCTGCTCGCCGAGCACGAACGCCGCGACGAGGCCGAGGCCAACCGTGATCGCGGTCACCGCTGTCGTTTCGAAGCCGACGGCGGTACCGATGATCATGTTCGTGGCCGAGCCGGTGCGGCTCGCCTGGGCGATCTCCTGCACCGGGCGCCAGGCGCCGGCGGTGTAGTACTGGGTGATGTAGACGAACGCGATACCGACGGCGATACCGACGAGACCGCAGAAGAAGAACCAGTACCACACGTCTTCGAGCATGGCCGCGGTCGTTATCGCGAGGCCGCCGATGCTGAGGATCGTGATGGTCCAGTAGCCGCCGTTGAGCGCGCCCATCGGGTCCTTGATGCGGCTCGCCCAGAACGGCACGGTCATCATGCCGATGATCGTGGCGAACACGCCGAAGGAGCGGAGCACGAGCGGGAAGAGCACCCACTCGACGCGGCCGGTGGCGATGTAGATCGACGCACCGAGGATCATCGCGCCGATGTTCTCGGCGCTCATCGATTCGAAGAGGTCGGCGCCGCGGCCCGCGCAGTCACCGACGTTGTCGCCCACGAGGTCGGCGACGACGGCCGCGTTACGCGGGTCGTCTTCCGGGATGCCGGCTTCGACCTTGCCCACGAGGTCCGCGCCGACGTCGGCGGCCTTGGTGTAGATACCACCGCCGAGCTGGGCGAAGAGGGCCACGAAGCTCGCGCCGAAGCCGAAGCCGACGATCAGGAAGGGAGTTTCCTGGACGGTGTGGCCGAGGATGTTCGAGTAGATCGCGAAGATGCTCGAAACGCCGATGAGGCTCAGCGCGACCACGAGGAAGCCCGAGACGGCGCCGCCGCGCAGCGACGCATTGATCGCGTCGGCGAGGCTGTTCTGAGCTGCCGCGGCGGTACGGCCGTTGGCGCGCACCGCGATCGACATACCGATGTAGCCCGAAACGCCGGACGCGAGCGCGCCGACGATGAAGGCGACGCCGGTGAGCACGCCGGTTTCGGTGTCTTCCTTGAAGATGCCGACGATCACGGCGACGATCACCGAAGTGACCAGCGCCAGGATGCCGATAGTCCGGTACTGGCGACTCAGGAAGGCGTTGGCGCCTTCGAGAATCGTGCCCGCGACTTCCTGCATCGACGCGGTACCCTTGTCGCGCCGCAGGACGTCGTAGGCGAGCCAGATCGCGAACAGCACCGCGGCAACGGACGCTGCTGGGATCATGATCTGCGCCAGGAGCATATGACCTCTCTCCCCATGATGGTTGGCCGGGCGTTTCTCAGGGCACGCCGAACCGGCGGCCGCCCTGTGTGACGCGCCGAAGCGTGGCGGAGTCTATCAGCCCGACCCTTTACGGCAAATTTCGTTTCGCGCCTTCTGTCGCCGCTGTCGCGCCAGGCGGCGAAGCCGGTAGTCCGCCGAGCCCAGCCTCGGCGGCGCGCCAGCCAACCGGCAGAACACCGATAGGCGACGATGTCCCGGGGCCCCGAGGGCGGGAGCGCAGCAACAGCCCGGCTCGCGGCCAAAACGCGCGCCACCGGTGGTGTCTGGTGGGCGCCGCAGGCGTAGCCGCGCCCCTCGTGGGCGCTGGCGCCAGCCCAACGGATGCACCGCGGCAGCTCCCGGCCCGAGGGCGGGGGCGCAGCAACCGCCCGGCTCGCCGCGCGACACGCGTGCCCGAGCCAGGCCGGCAATGTCGAGCGCTGGCGCGGGGGCGTGGTACCGGGTCGCGGCCGAGCGCTCCCTCGGCCGGTCGCGCCACCGATGGCGTGCCACCGATGGCGTGCCACCGATGGCGCACCATCCTGCGCGACAGCCGACAGCCGACAAAGCCAACAAACCCAAAACCCCGTACAGTTCGACCCGCCGAATACATGGAGGTGGACGTCATGGACGATTTCCAGGGCAAGGTGGCGGTGATCACCGGCGGCGCCAGCGGCCTCGGGTTCGCGACCGCGAAGGTGCTGGCCAAGGAGGGCATGCGCATCGTTATCGCCGACATCGAGCAGGGCGCGCTGGACCGCGCCGTCCCCGAGCTGCAGGCGCTCGGCGCCGAGGTCCTCGGCGTCCGCACGGATGTGGGCGTGCGCGAAGACCTGGTGCGCCTCGCGGACGCGACCTGGGAGCGCTTCGGCGGCTGCCACATCCTCTTCAACAACGCCGGCGTCGCGGTCGAAGGCCCGATCCAGGAGATGACACACCAGGACTGGGAATGGTCCATGCGGGTGAACCTCTGGGGCCCGATCCACGGCGTCGAGGCGTTCGTCCCGCGGATGATCGCGCAGGACGAGGGCGGCCACGTCATCAACACCGCGTCGTTCGCGGGGCTGGTGGCGAACGATGGCCTCGGCGTGTACTGCGTCACGAAGTACGGCGTGGTCGCGCTCTCGGAGTGCCTCTACCGCGACCTGCGCCCGCACAACATCGGCGTCTCCGTGCTCTGCCCGATGCGGGTGCTCACGAACATCGATGCCTCGGCGCGGAACCGGCCCGCGGAGCTCGGCGGCGGCGATGTGCCGATCCCGGAGCCGAACAGCTCGACGCAGCTCAGCGGCGCGCCGCTCGTCGGCAACACCCTCCAGGCGGACGACGTCGCCGGGATGGTCCTCGACGCCGTGAAGAACCGGCGGCTCTACATCCTGACGCACCCGGAGAGCCGCGGCTTCGTCCAGTCCCGCTTCCGCCGCATCGACCGCACGTACGACGACCAGCCTTGGACGAGTGGCGGATAACGTTGCCCGTTGTCCGAGGTGATTCGTCCCGGGATTGGGGCGTCACCGCCGAGGCCGGCTGATTTCGCCACATAACGGTGGTTCCCCTGCTGCGTGCGGCTCGCCCACGTGTCGTCGTGGTCCGGACAACGGAGGACGGAGAACGGCCAACGGACCAACGGGCAACGAAAACGGGGGTGAGCCATGCTCACCCCCGTTCGAATTGATCCGGACAACGGGCAACGGATAACGGACCGCCTATCCCTGGCCGGGGAGCGCGCCGCCGCCGTCGACTTCGATCCGCTGGCCCGTCATGTAGCCGGCGGCGTCGGAGACGAGGAAGCGGACCACGTCGGCGATGTCCTCCGGCTGGCAGACGCGGCCGAAGGGCGAGCTCGCGTCCAGCTCGCGGATGTCCTGTACGCCGCGGGTGGCGCGCGCGAGGCGGCGCCCCATCTCGGATTCGACCAGGCCCGGCGCCACGATGTTCACGTGGATGTTGTACTTGCGCTCTTCCTTGTACAGCGTCTTCGCGAGCGCCTCTTCAGCGGCCTTGCCCATGTTGTAGGGGCTGCCGTTGCCGCCCATGTGGCTGGTGGCAACGCTGGAGATGAAGATGATGTCGCCGCGCTCCTGCTCGCGCATGCTGCCGAGGACCATCTTGCAGAGGTAATACGGCCCGAAGGCGTGGGTGCGCACCACGCGCTCCATCTCCGCCGGGTCGGTGTCGAAGACGCTCTGGCCCCGGCTGGCGATGCCGGCGTTGTTCACGAGGATGTCGATCTTGCCGAAGTCATCGAGGATGGCCTTCACCATCGCCTCGTCTTCGTCCCAGTTGTCGACGGAGGCGTAGTAGGCCCTGGCCTTGCCGCCCATTGCCTCGATCTCGCGGACCGCCTGCTGGGCGGCTTCTTCGTCCCGCCGATAGTTCACAGCGACCATCGCGCCGTCCTGCGCGAGCCCCATCGAGATACCCTTGCCGATGCCCCGGCCACCGCCGGTCACGAGCGCGACCCGTCCTTGAAGCGACATGCGTCCCTCTTCCAGTGTGGAATTCAAAGGGACCGGCGCTTCCCCTTGCTGCGCCGGCCAGCCCATGTGGGCGCGATTCTACGCGGCCCGCCGATAACGGGGCACTTGGGCTGGCCGGCCCGGCTCGTCACTGCACGCTGAGCCGCTGGTCCAGCTCGCGGACGCGCTGGCTCATCACATTCAGCATCTCGACCGCGAGGTCCGGGTTGTTGCGCAGCTCGGCCAGGAAGTCCGACCGCATGAGCGCGAGGCAGTCGGTCGGCTCGACGGCCTTCACCGTCGCGCTGCGGCGGTGCCCGTCGATGAGGGCCATCTCGCCGAAGAACTCGCCGCCGCCGAGGTCGTTGAGCTTGGTGCCGCCGCGCGAGGCTTCGACCTTGCCGCTGGTGATGAGGAAGAAGCCGACGCCCTCCTCGCCCTCCGCGAACACGGTGTCGCCGGCTTCGAAGTGCCGGTTGCGCGCGAACTTCTCGATGCGCTCGAGCGACTTGTGCGGCAGATCCTTGAACAGCGGGACTTTCGAAAGGGCATCCATCGTGGCGGTCATGTCGTTCGTTCCTCCTGAATCGTTGCCAGGAGGATGACACGCCGCCGCGAGGAAGGACGTGAACTGGTTATCAGTTCGGCTGACTTTCTGTTCGCGAATGTGACCGGCGTCACAGGGGCCCGGCTTAGTCCTGTTCGCGGATGATGACGCGGTTGCGCAGCGCGTTGAGCCGGAGCGCCTGTTGCGGCGCCGAATCCCGGGTCACGAAGCCGGAGCCGGGGCCGGCGCCCTCGAGCTGCAGGGGGAAGTCGCTCGCCAGCGTGCCGCCGCCATCGAGCCGGAAGCCGTGCCCCTGCGGGAGCTCGACCGTGATGTCGCCGTCGAGCACGGACACGACCATGTCGCCGAGCACGCCTTCGACCGTGACCGGCCCGCTGCCCTGGTCGATGAACACGGTGGCGCCGGGCGGTACGCGTAGTTCGAGGACGAGCTCGCTGCGCCCTTCGACCTGGCCCGTGGGCGCGCTGACGATGCGGACATTGCCGTCGTCGCCGTTCATGCGCGTCTGGAGCGTGGTCAGGGCTTCGAACGCGTCGTTTTCGGTGTCGCCGATGCCACGGCGGGAGCCCGTGAGCACGACCCCGCTCGTCTCAGAGGCGATGATGCGGATGCGCCCGGCATGGCTGCGGACATCCACCCGGGGGCTGGCGCCGGTCTCGAAGGCGCGGCGCAGGCGGTCCTGGACCACGGCCTCTTCGTCGCGAAAGAGGGTGATGAGGACGAAGATCAGGCCCGCGAGGACGAGGGGAGGGCCCACCCACCAGAACCGCCGCCAGTCGTGGGCAAAGTCCCACTCCTCGACGCGGCGGAGGTTCACAGCCCGCGGAGCTCCACCCTCCGCCCGGTGGCCGGCACCGCCTCGCCGATTCGGATCGCCTCGGGGATCGCCGCCATCACGGCCTCCACGTCGTCCGGGGCGACGAAGAGCGCGAGGCCGATGCCCATGTTGAACACCTCGTACATCTCCTCGGCCGCGATTTCGCCGCGCTGGGCGATGAGCCGGAACACGCCGGGCACCTCCCATGCGGCCGTGTCGAAGACGGCCGTGAGGTCCGCGGGCAGGATGCGCGGGACGTTCTCCGTGTAGCCGCCGCCGGTGATGTGGGCCATGCCGTGGATGCGGTCGATCACCGGCAGGACGAGCTGGTGGTACGGCCGGTGGGTCGCCAGCAGCGCCTCACCGAGGGTCGCGCCGCCGAGGATGGCGGGCCGCTCCTCCAGCCGGGCGCGCGTCTCCTCCGCCGGCTCGCCGTCCCCGACGTGGAGGACCTTGCGGGCGAGCGAGAAGCCATTCGTGTGCAGCCCGGAACTCGGGATGCCGAGGATCACGTCGCCCGCGGCCACCTTCGACCCATCGATGATCCGGTCGCGTTCGACCACGCCGACGATGAACCCGGCGAGGTCGAAGTCGCCGGGGGCGTAGACATCCGGCATGTCCGCGGTTTCGCCGCCGAGGAGCGCGCAGCCGGCATCGGCGCAGGCGTGCGCCACGCCCTCCACGAGCGACGTCTTCTGATCGTTCGTGAGCCCGTTCCCGGCGATGTAGTCGAGGAAGAAGATGGGCTCGGCGCCGCAGGCGAGGATGTCGTTCACGCTGTGGCCGAGGATGTCGGCGCCGCAGAGGTCGAGCCGGCCGGCGGCGAGCTGCAGCTTCACCTTCGTGCCGATGCCGTCGGCGCTGGCGGCGAGCACGGGATCACGGTACTTGCCACCGATCGCGAAGAGGCCCGAGAAGGGGCCGGCGTCGCTCAGCACCTCCGGCCGCCGCGCCTGGGCGAGGATGCCGGGCAGGCCGCGGGCGAAGACGCCCCGGGCGGCAAGGTCCACGCCGGCGGCGGCGTAGGCGCGTTCTTCGCTCATGGGGCGGTGCTCGGCGGCAGTGCGGTCATCGATCGCAGGGTACAGCGGCGCGGGGGCTCGGGACAGGCGAAATGGGGCTTCACCCACTGGTCGCGCGCGCGAAAACGCCGATCCTCAACCTAAGCCACATAACCGCGCCGCCCCGCAGGGCGTCCTCCGCGGTAGAATCTGGCGACCAGGACGGGGAGGATTCGCGTGCGTTTTCGATTGCGCGCCAACGGCCATCAGTTGGAGCCCACGGCGGTTGCCGCACCGGTCGAGCCTGCCACCGCCCCGGCTGTCGATGAACCAGCTGCTGCGCCGGCCGCCACGGTCGAGCCCGCGGCGGCCGCGCCCATCCCCGCGCCCTTCGCGGCCCGCCCCGGCGCCCACGCGGCACTGAAGACACAGATGTCCGGCTCGGACGTGCGCACCGAGCGTGTCGCCCGGCAGATCCGCGGCGAGATCGACGAGCTCCGCCAGTCCGTCGCCGCCTTCCGCGAGACGCCCGATGAGATGACCGCGCTGGACCTCGACGCCGTGGCGGAGAGCCCGGACGCGGCTGCCGCGCTGCCGCCTGCGCTGCTCGTGCGGGCCCTGGTCGAAGCGCGCGACCGCAACGCCCGCCTGGAGAAGCAACTCGCGAAGCGGCGCGACCGCATTGAGCGGCTCGAAGAGCGCGTGCGCGAGCTGAAGCAGGAGCGCGCGTTCCTCCGCGGCCGCATGGAGACGTTCGACGACGTCATCGCCGCGCTCCATGCGAACATCCAGGACCTGCGCCTCCACCGCGACGCCCTCCCCGCCGGCGACCCGCGGCCGGGGCCGCGGGCGCTCCACGGCGCGCCCGGGCTGATCGAGCCCGCCGCCCGCGTCGACACCGCATGAGCAAGCACACGCGCGCACTCGCGCTGCACCGCCCTCGGCGAAACGAAAGCCCGGCCGAAGAGCTCCATCGCCTGCGCGAGGCCGCCGAACGGCGCTACACCGAGGTCGACCTCCACGTTGCGGCGCTGAAGGAGCACATCCGAGACCTCCAGGTCGAGCGCGAGGCGCTGCTCGCGGAGGTGGGCCGCCTGCGCGAGGAAGCCGCGCGCGACGATGCGACGTGGCTCTGGCGCGGCCTGAAGCCGCCCCGGTAGCGGCTCCGCGTTCTGCGATTCTCCTGTAGCGGCTTTGGCGCATACGCCGCGCGCGCCCGCGACCGGCGGCGCCGTACGGTGAGCCTGCCGTCCCGGTAGACCGCGCGCGAGGACCCCAATGACGAACACCGCAGCTCACCGGCCGTGCCGCGCCGGCAGGGCGGCCCCCCATGCCTGACGCACCCGCCCGCGGCCGCGTGCGCGCGCCGGGCATCTTCCGCGGGCTCGCGGTCGGGCTCACGCTCTCGTTCGTCAACCTGCTCGGCGCGTTCCTGACCATCGTGGCGCTCGGCGGACTGGGCGAATGGACGGGCACGCAGTTCGTGGGCATGTTCGGCGCGATCGAAATCGCCACCGGAGCTGCGTTCATCATCGGGCCGAACATCTGGCGGCTCCCCGTCGCCGAGGCGAAGCTCAGCGACACGCCCCACGACGTGGCCTTCGCCGCCTCCACCATCCTCATCCCGCACTGGGGCGGCGGCGTGAAGTGCATCGCCGGCGCGGCGTTCGTGGCCTACGCCGCCGTGGTCGAAGGCGTGGGGCCGGCGACGCTGCTGCTGCCGCTCGTGGTTGTCCTCGTGTGCGCGGCATCGGTCGGGATTTCGATGCTGTTCGCGCGCGCCGGCGTTGCCCGCCCCGACATCGACGTCCTGGAGATCGTGGTCAAGCGGCCCGGGCACAGGGATGCCGCCCTCCCAGGGCTGAGCATCGGCGCGTCGTTCGTGCAGCTGCTCCTGAACGTCGCAACCTTTCCGACCGTGAAGCTGCTGCCGCCGGACGTAATCTACCGGCCGGAGATCGGCCCGTCGTTCGCGCTACTCGGCTGGATGACCGTCACCGGCGGTGGCCTGCTCGCGCTGGGGTTCGCGGCCTGGTGGGGGCGGGTTGCCTGGCGCGCGCCGCGTCCGCAGCAGCGCGAGGCCGAGGAGTTCGCCGGCGTCAGCTGACGCCCGGCTCGTGGCTGCGTGCCCAGGCGAGCAACTCGTCCGCGCTCCAGGCGTTCACGATCCGGTCTGCGGTCACGCCACACTCGGCGGCGCGACGCGTCCCGTAGGGCTGCCACGCGAGCTGGCCCGGCGCGTGCGCGTCGCTATCCACGGAGAACCGGCACCCGAGTTCGACCGCGCGGCGGAGCAGGCGCCGCGGCGGGTCCAGACGCTCCGGGCGGCTGTTGATCTCGACGGCCTTGTCGAAATGCGCACAGGCGGCGAACAACAGGTCCGCGTCGAACTCGGACTCGGGGCGCGACCGGCCGACGACGAGCCTGCCGGTGCAGTGGCCGAGGATGTCCATGTGCGGGTTCGCGACCGCGGCGATCATCCGCTGTGTCATCTCACTGTGGTTCATCCGGAGCTTGCTGTGGACGCTCGCGACGACGATGTCGAGCCGCGCGAGCAGCTCCTCCTCCTGGTCGAGCGCGCCGTCGTCCAGGATGTCGACTTCGATGCCCGTGAGGATGCGGAACGGCGCGAGCCGCTCGTTGAGCAGCGCCACGAGGTCGAGCTGCTGGCGCAACCGCTCGGGGCTCAGCCCGTTGGCCACGCGCAACCGCGGCGAGTGGTCCGTGAGGACCATGTATTCGTGCCCCAGCGCGATGGCCGCCTCGGCCATCTCCTCGATCGGGCTGCCGCCGTCGGACCAGTTGCTGTGCGTGTGGCAGTCGCCGCGCAGCGCCGCCCGGAGCGCGCCCCCTTCGGGGATGCGGGGCGTCTTCGGCTCTTGGAGCGAGCGCAGGTAGGACGGGACCTCGCCGCGAAGCGCTTCCGTGATCACGGCGGCCGTGACGTCGCCGATGCCGGGGAGGGACTTCAGCCGGCCGCGGCGCGCCAGCTCCTCGAGCTCGTCGGGGGCGATGCCGGCGACGGTCGCGGCAGCGTTCCGGAAGGCGCGCACGCGGTAGGTCGGCTCGCCGTTCGATTCGAGGATGTAGGCGATGGCGCGGAGCGCTTCCACGGGTTCCACGCAGCGATCGTCAGGCCCCGCGCGCCGGGTGACAATGGCGGGGTGCCGGACTACCTCGCCCTCAGCGACGACGAGCTGCTCGCCCGGTGCGAAGTGGACACCTTCCGCGCGTCCGGCCCGGGCGGCCAGAAGCGGAACAAGACGGAGAGCGCGGTCCGCCTGCGCCACACGGAGACGGGGCTGCAGGCGCAGGCGTTCGAGCACCGCTCCCAGCACCGCAACCGCGAGCTGGCGCTCCACCGGCTGCGCGCCGAGATCGCGACTACGATGCGGCGGCCGGTCGACCTCTTGTCGTATGCGCCGCCAGCCGGGCTCGTGGCTATTCTCCCCGGGCGGCGCGACCAGCTCGGCGCGTCGCACCCGCGGTTCTGGGCGGGCGCGCAGGCGCTGTTCGACCTCTTCGTGGCGTGCGACTGCTCCGTCTCGGCGACGGCCGTGCACCTGGGGCTCAGCACGGGGCAGCTATCGCGGCTGCTCACGGGCGAACCGGAGCTCCTGCGCGTGGCGAACGCGCTCCGCCTCGCACGCGGGATGCGGCCGTTGCGCGCCTAACGCTGGTTCGAAAACTCGACGTTCCAGCGCCAGGCGCTGCCGTCCTCGGCGTTCCACCACGCGCGCAGGATGCCGGCTTCGCCACCGGGAAGGATGACCGGGCAGCCGATGTCTTCCGCCACCGGCCACCCGTCCTCCCGCCGCACCGTGCTGCCCTCGCGCACGAGCCGCGTCATGGGGAAGGAGTCGCCTTCGCGGGAGAGCTGGTCGCCGAAAGCGACGCGGTTGCCGTCTTCGCCGCTCACCTCGACGCGCAGTGTGTCCGGCGTGGCGTGGACGAGCAGCCGCGTGGCCGGCGCGATCGCCGCGCGCGCGAAGTGCAGCCCCCGCGAGGCCGCGTTGGGATACCAGATGTCCCACGTTTCTGTCATGGATCGAGCATGCCGTGCGGCGGGTAGAACGCGAGCCGCGCCGCAGCGGGCCGGTCTCGCAGTACGCTTGCAAGGTGGACCTGGACGAGCGCTTCCACGAGAGCCTGGCGACGCTCGAGACGCTGCGGGCGGAGCTGCTCGATGCGCGCGAGCTGGCCCGCGAGGACCCGGCGAGCTGGGGCGGCTGGGCGCGGGGCTTCGGGCAGCGGCTCCGCGGCGACCGCGTGCGCATGGCCATCCTGCTCGAGCCGCCGGACGCGGACCCGCGGCTCGCCGCTCTCTACGAAGCCGGGGCCACCCTCCGCGCGCTCTACGATGAGATGAACCGCGCGCTCGAAGGTCGCACGGCCGACATCGCCCGCCGCCGGGTCGAATTCGAAGCCGCACTCCACCGCGCCCGGGACGTGGTCAACGGCGGGGGCTGAATCAGTCGCCGAGCATCTCGCGGAGCGCTTCGCGGACGGGCGGCCGGGTCCAGAACCAGTCCGTCCGCACCCAGAGCCCATCGATGACAACGCTCCGTAACACGCCAGCGGTGGTCTGGATCGGCTCGAACTGCCCCGACCGCGCGAGCGCCCACGCCTCGGCCTGTTTGCGCGCGGGGTCGATGAGCCAGTACTCGCGCACGCCGCCATCCTGGTACTCGTAGAACTTCTCGCCGCGGTCGCGCCCTTCGCCGCCGGGGCTCATGACTTCGACGACGAGGTCGGCGGGGCCATCGATGTGCGTGTTCCTCACGCGGTCCATGTGCTCGTTCAGGAGCACCATGAGGTCCGGCGAGCGCCCCGAGGATGGTAGCCGCATCTGCATCGGCTCGTAGAACAGCTCCCCGAGTTCCTTTCGGACGAGGAACTCGAGGAGCAGGTGCATCAGGAAGCGCGTGCAGTACTGGTGTTCGAGCGAAATACCGGGCATTACGCAAACCTCGCCGTCGACCCACTCGGCGTGCAGGTCGTCCGGCAGCGCGAGGAACTCCTCGTACGTCATGCGGGGGTAGCCGGAAGCGGTCCGCTCGGGGGCGTGTGGCTGTGCCATGC
>JADZEI010000031.1 GCA_020850615.1 Dehalococcoidia bacterium
CTCCTCGCGCGCCTGGTTGCCTGCATACGTACCCGCCGCTGCTACGACCCCGACCTCTGGCAATGCCGGAAGGCCGCCTCTGCCGCTTGACGGACAACCACAGATGTCCTATTGGTCGCGCCACTGAATTCGCGCCACTGAATTCGCGCCACTGATGGCCCGGGCGCTGACCTCCGGGGCCATGTCGCCGGGGTGGGACGGTGCCTATCGGTGGGGCATCCGTTGGGCTGGCGCTCGCGCCCACGAGGGGCGCAGGCTACACCGGGTCGTGCGGGTGTTCCGGTCCGGGCACCCCTCTGCTCTGAAAATAGCCCCGTAGTTCCGGGCATCTGGGTTCGTTATTCGTCGACTCTCCCTGACGAAAGTCGATTTTCATCCGCCATCCTGGGCCCTTTGCCATCGTGTCTCCCGCGCACGGGAGAGGGGACGGGGGTGAGGGTTCGCGCGCGAGCCGTAATCGGCAATCGGCAATCGGCAATGGGCGGGGTGGGGCGGGGCGGCGCGCCGCGGTACCATCGGGGCGTGCTTACCGAAGCCCAGCGCATGACCCGCGATATGGCGCGGCAGTTCGCCCGCGAACGGCTCGCTCCCGGCGCCGCCGAGCGCGACCGCACCGCCCGGCCGCCGCTCGACCTGCTCCGCGAGATGGGGGAGCTCGGCCTGATGGGCATGTGCGTGCCCGAGGAGTGGGGCGGCGCCGGGGCGGACTTCGTCGCCTACATCCTCGCGCTCGAAGAGATCGCGGCCGGCGATGGCGCGGTTTCGACCGTGATGTCGGTGAACAACTCGCCGGTCTGCGCGGCGCTCCTGCGCTATGGGACGGACGAACAGCGCGCGCGCTTCCTCCGGCCGCTGGCGAGGGGCGAGGCGATCGGCGCGTTCGCGCTCACCGAGCCGCAGGCGGGCTCCGATGCGAGCGCGGTGCAGACGCGCGCCACCGACCGCGGCGACCATTACGAGCTGACGGGCACGAAGCAGTTCATCACCTCGGGCTCAATCGCCGCCTACGCGCTCGTCTTCGCGGTGACGGACCCGGAGCAGGGCAAGCGCGGCATGAGCTGCTTCGTCGTCGAGACGGCGGACCCGCGCTGGCAGGTCGCGCGCATCGAAGAGAAGCTCGGGCAGCACTGTTCGGACACCTGCCAAATCGTGCTCGATGAGCTGCCGGCGGCGCCGGACCAGCTCCTCGGCGCGCGGGGCGACGGGTACCGGATCGCGCTCGCGAACCTCGAATCCGGGCGGATCGGCATCGCTGCGCAGTCGGTGGGCATGGCCCGGGCCGCGTTCGAAGCCGCGACGGCGTACGCGAAGCAGCGCGAGGCCTTCGGCAAGCCGATCATCGAGCACCAGGCGGTGGCGTGGCGGCTGGCGGACATGGCGACGCAGCTCGAAGCGGCGCACCAGCTCGTCCTCCACGCAGCGCGGCTCAAGGACGCGGGCGAGCCGTGCCTGAAGGAAGCGAGCATGGCCAAGCTCTTCGCCAGCGAGATGGCCGAGCGCGTCTGCAGCGACGCCATCCAGGTGCACGGCGGCTACGGCTACGTCTCCGACTTCCCGGTCGAGCGCATCTACCGCGACGTGCGCGTGACGCAGATCTACGAAGGGACGAGCGACGTCCAGCGGATGGTGATCAGCCGGGGGTTGTAGGGGTCGAAGGTCGAAGGTCGAAAGCACGGCGTCATTGATCAGCTCGAGCAACGTTCGCTGTGCTAGCTCATCATCGTTTCGATTATCATGTGCGTAGAGTGGACTGGACTATAGTCATCACTACCGGAATCACGGCGGCGGTCGGCGTTGCGGGCATACTCGGCGCCGCGGCGAAGAGTTGGCTGGACGCCCGAGATCGGGCCGCTGAGCGGCGCGACCGCAGAGCCGAGGTAGAGGCCGAGCGGCAACACGAGGCCGCCTCACAACAGCACAAGCGCGCTATCGAGCGCAACGACGCTCGCCGCAACGAAATTGAGCGACTCACGGAAATTCCGCTACTCTTCTGCGTACCCTACCAATTGCCAGCAGACCACGATATTCCTGATCTTATTGTTGAGTACAACCGCATTCATCCCAAAGTCGCCGCTTCCTTCCCGATGGACGCCGACGATTTCGCCGAGGCACTCGAAGAACACGCACGTGAGTTCAATCACCTTCTCGCTTTGCTTCGAATGGGCCAAGAAGTACACGGGGCGCAGGCACACGACAGCCTCAATAGATTCCGAAGACTCAATCAGCTAATCCATGCGGCAACGGGAGATTCGTAGACGACGCCCGACTGTGCCTAACGACACTTCGTCGACCGGTATCTCACTTCGAAACGCGAAAGGCCCTACCCCGCGCCGGGCCAGGGGCGGGACTGGGTGGCGCCGAAGGCGGCGGCCATGTGGTCCAGGTCCGGGCCGCGGCGCACGGAGTGGCCGC
Source organism: Dehalococcoidia bacterium (assembly GCA_020850615.1). Lineage (GTDB taxonomy): Bacteria > Chloroflexota > Dehalococcoidia > Tepidiformales > Tepidiformaceae > JADZEI01. Next base: position 2,413 of record JADZEI010000031.1, read on the forward strand.
CGTCGGCGTTGACGACCTGACCGGTGACCCAGCTCGATTCGGGGCCGATGAAGTACCGCACCAGGTTCGCGATGTCCTCGACCGTGCCGAGACGGCGCAGGGGCATCTGGTCCAGGTAGTCCGCGACGGCGCCGTCGTTCGAGGTGAGCCCGAAGGCGAGGTCGGTCGGCACGAGGCCTGGCCGCACCACGTTCACGCGGATGCCGGCGCCGCCGAGCTCGTCCGCGGCATTGCGCATCAGCATTTCGAGGCCCGCTTTCGAGACGCAGTAGGTCGTCATCCAGCGGTGCGTCAGGTGCCCGGCGATCGACGAGATGCCGACGATCGACCCGCCGCCTGCGCGCACCATCGCCCGGCCGGCGTGCTTCAGGGTGAGCATCGCGCCGGTCAGGTTCGTCGCGATGACCGTGTCCCAGGCGGCGCGGTCGGTGTCGAGCGCTGGGCCGAAGGTGCCCGTGCCCGCCGCCGCGACGCAGCCCTGCAGCCGCCCCTGCGCATCGCAGGCGGCCGCCACCGCCGCCTCCACGTCCGCCTCGTTCGCGACATCCCCGGCGGCGACGCGGACCTCCGGGCCGGGCGTGGCGAGCAGCTCCGCCCGCGCGGCCTCCAGCTTCTCCTTCGAACGGCCCATGAGCGTGACGACGGCGCCGTCGTCGCGCAGCCGCTTCGCCGTCGCGAGCCCGATCCCCGAGCCGCCGCCCGTCACCAGCGCGTACATCCCTTCGAGCGCAGCCATGCGTTCCCCTCCAGGCGGCCAGTGCCGCTGGGCGCGTTATACCCGCTCACGCGCCGGGCCGGTAGCCACGCCCCCGAACCTGCGCCAGGCGCTCGACCGCACGGCCATCGACAATCGCCAATCGGCAATCGACAATCCCACGCATGGCCATCCGCGCGCTCACGTTCGATGTCTTCGGCACCGTGGTCGACTGGCGGACCAGCGTGATCCGCGAGCTCGAGGCGCTCGGGGCGCGGCTCGGCATCGAACGCGACTGGGCCGCGATCACGGACGACTGGCGCTACGACGGCTACATGCGCGGGACGAACAAGGTCCGCAAGGGCGAGCTGCCGTTCATGACCGCGGACGCGCTCCACCGGCGCAAGCTCGACGCCCTCCTCGCGGAGCACGGCATCGAAGGGCTCGACGAGGCGGCGATCGACCACCTGAACCGCGCCTGGCACCGGCTCGACCCCTGGCCGGACGCGGTCGCCGGGATCGCGCGGCTACGCTCGAAGTTCGTGGTCTCGACGCTTTCGAACGGCAACGTGGCGCTGCTGGTGAACATGGCGAAGCACGCGGGGCTCACGTGGGACTGCGTGCTCAGCGCGGAGCTCACGGGCGCGTTCAAGCCGGACCCCGAGTGCTACCTCCGCGGCGCGCGCTTCCTCGGGCTCGAACCGGGCGAGGTGATGATGGTCGCCGCGCACAAGTTCGACCTGCTCGCCGCGCAGAAGGTAGGTCTCCACGCCGCCTTCGTCCCGCGCCCCACGGAGGCGGGGCCAAACGTGACCGTCGACCTGGAGCCGGACCCCGGTTTCGATTATGTCGCGACGGACTTCCACGACCTGGCGGCGCAGCTGGGCGTGTAGGGCTGTTGGCTGTTGGCTGTTGGCTGTTGGTGAGGATGGTACAGGTGCGGCGCCCGGGCCCTCATCCCCCGGCCCCTCTCCCCTGCGGGGGAGAAGGGGAGTGCGGCGGCGTGGTAGGGGTGCCGCCAGCCTTTCTCTTCGACTTCCACGTTAGTCGAGAGCCGATAGCCGAGAGCCTACGCGAGGCCGGCGGCGCGGAGCTGGAGGCCGTAGTGGCGGCGGATCGTGTGGATGTCGGCGACCGTGGCCCAGCCGCGGCCGTCGCGCACGGCGCTTTCGACGTCGAGCAGGTGGAGCGCGGTGGCGCCGGCTTCGAACAGGGGCGAGAGCGGGAACTGGCCCGCCTCGGCGCGGTAGCCGCGCTCCCAACCGCGCGCGAACAGCCGCCGAAACACCTGGAGGAGGGGGTTCAGCCGCGAGGGCGGCAGCGGCGAGATGAGCAGCAACAGCCGCGTCTTCGCAAGGTCGAGGCGGCGGTCAGCCATGCGCGCGTTCGTGAAGTCGAGCACCGTGAGCTTGCGGCCGTCGATCATCACGTTCATCGGGTGGTAGTCGAGGTGGCAGAACGCGTCGGGCACGGCCGCGCGGCGGAGCGCTTCCACCAGCGGCGGGCGGCGCAGCTTCGTGAGCCACTGGCGTTCGTCGAGCTCGACGACGCCGGCCGGCCGGACCTCGTGGAGGCGCGCCTGGAGCCGGCCGAACCGTTCGCCGAGGCGCAGCACCTGCCAGGGCCGCCGCCCGATGAGGTCCATGAGCGGCTCGCCCTCGATCCAGGACTGGACCGTGAAGGGCGCGCCATCGAGCTCGCCCTCGGCTTCGACCGCGGGCACGGGGATGCCGGCTGCGGCGAGCCCGCGCAGCGCCGCCACCTCGTTCCGGGCGATGGCGGCGAGGTACTCCGCCAGGGAGCTGCCCGCGCGGTACATGCGGAGCACGTGGTGGCGCCCGTCGCCGGTTTCGAAGCGCCAGAGGTGCGTGTCCCAGCCGCCGCTCACGGGGTGGAACCCCGCCACGGCCTCCCAGCCGACAGACGCAAGCGCGCACGCAGGGTCGGGTTCGCCGGTCATCGCCGGGATGGTAGCCGCCGCCCACCCCCATGGCGAACGGCGAACGTGCCCTACGCCACACAGCCGGGCAGGGCTCGACCCGGCCGGCCCCGCCCCCGGGAACTGGGAACCGGGAACTCCCCTACACCTGGCTGTAGCCCGAGCCCTTTCGCTCGATGCCCGTGCCCTTGCCGCTGGCGATCCAGCCGAATTCGAGCAGGATCTCCTGGCTGTAGGTCACGCGGCCGGCGACCCTGTCGATGGGCTCGGTCGCGAGCAGGAGCGCGGCCTTCGCCATGAGCTCGGGCGGCTCGCCGCGCGGGTCGGTCATGCTATCGACGAGGTGGTGGAAGACCGTGCCGGGCGTCGGGACGACCTGGGAGGGCGACACGCAGGTCACGCTCACGCCGTCCTTATAGACCTCGGAGGCGAGGCCCTGGGTGAACCGTTCGAGCGCGGCCTTTTCGGCGCCATAGAGCGTCCGGCCGGTGGGCGTGTCCTCCGGGTAAGGGCCGCGGCCCGGGCCGATCGCCGCGCCGCTGGAAATGTTCACGATCGAACCGCTCCTGCGCGGCAGCATGTCCTGCAGGGCGAGCTGGCTGAAGTAGAACGGCGCGTGCAGGTTCACCGCGATCGACCGGTGCCACTTGTTAATCGGATAGCCGGCGATGGGGATGAAATAGGTGAGCGCCGCGTTGTTCACGAGCACGTCGATCGGGCCGTAGTGCCCGCGCACGGCGTCGACCACGCGGACGCACTCCTCGTACTCGGAGATGTCGGCCGGTACGGCCCAGGCGTCGCCGCCCTTCGCCGCAATCTCCGCGACGGTGTGTTCGAGCGACCCTTCGAGCGGGTGGTCGCCTTCGCGCATGGTGCGCGCGACACAGGCGACGCGGCCGCCCTCAGCCGCGAAGAGCGCGGCGATCTCCTTGCCGATGCCCCGGCTCGCGCCAGTGACCAGGCAGACCTTGCCATCGAGCTTGCCCACGAGTGCCTCCTTGTCCGCGGGCGCATTCTAGCGGGCGGCGGGCAGTTGTCAGTTGTCGGTCGTCAGTTATCAGCCGGGTTGCCACGTGGCGCCGCAGGTCCCGGCGGGTGCGTGTGGGCCCGCGCCCCAGGGGCGGGCGGTGTCGCGCGCTGGCGGCGGGGCGGTGTACCGGGGCGCGACCAAGCGCTTGCTTACGCGCGCGCTACTGATTGGCCCGCTGGGCTCGCGGGACGGCGCCGCAGGCGTAGCGGCGCCCCTCGTGGGCGCTGGCGCCAGCCCAACGGATGCATCGCGGCAGCCCACGCCCGAGGGCGGGAGCCCAGCGACCGGCCGGCCGCAGGGCGAGGGTGTCGCGCGGTAGCCGGCGAGCACGCCCAGCGACGCGCGCACCCTCACCCCAACCATCTGCTCTGAGAATAGCCCCGTAGTTCCGGGCATCTGGGTTCGTTATTCGTCGACTCTCCCTGCCGAAAGTCGATTCTCATCCGCCATCCTGGCCCTTTGCCATCGTGTCTCCCGCTGCGGCGGGAGAGGGAGCTGGCGCGCTCGCGCGGCGGCCGTGGCACCGGGGTGGGGGCGTAGCCGCGCCCCTCGTGGGCGCTGGCGCCAGCCCAACGGATGCACCGCGGCAGCCCACGCCCGAGGGCGGGAGCCCAGCGACCGGCCGGCCGCAGGGCGAGGGTGTCGCGCGGTAGCCGGCGAGCACGCCCATGCGACGCGCGCACCCTCACCCCAACCTCTCCCGCTGCGGCGGGCGAGGTGTCGCGCGCTGGCGCGGGGCCGTAGCGCCGGGGTGGGGTGGTGCCTGGCGGTGTGGCATGCGTTTGGCTGGCGCGCCGCCGAGGCTGGGCTCGGCGGACTACCGCTGCGCGGCCGCGGGTTGCCGCCTGCGGCGGGCCAGCGTGAGCGCAGTGGTGCCTGCGACGATCACGGCGGCGAGGGCGAGTATGCGCGCGGGGGAGGCGCCGCCCGGCGTCGCGGTGCCGGTGCCGGTGTTGGGGGCGCCGGGGGCGGGGCCGGTGGAGGGAGGCGCCTGGGTGCAGACCTCGGCCGAGTAGGGGCCGGTTTCGCCGTTGACGACGGTCCGGACGCGGTAGCACCGCTGGGATTGCAGGAGTTCGGCGAACGGGTAGGTGTCCGGGTAGCCGACCATGGCCGGTTCGGGCGCGGCGGGCACGGTGGCGATGCGGGTGTAGACGCGCGGCTGGCCGGAGTTGTACGGCACGAGCGCGCGCTCGACTTCGAACACGCCCGTGTACCCGGGGAGCTGCTGCCACGACACGATGCTGGTCGCCACCCGCTGCTCGAGCGGGATGAACGACCCGTCCGGGTTCGTGATCGTGACCGTGGTGTCGAGAGCGACATCGGCCGGGGCGGGCCAGGGCGTGCCGGCCGGGGTTGGCGTCGCAGGCTGCGTCGGAGACGGTGTGGCACTGGGCGTCGTGGTGGGCGATGGTGTGGGAGTGCCGCTCGGAGAAGGGCTCGGCGACTGGGCGACGGCGGCGGCGGTCCCGAGCACCAGGCTCGCTGCGCCAGCCAGCAGCCAGGCAACCTTTGGGAATCGTGTCATGCGTGTGCCTCCCAGCGCCCCGCCGGCGCGTGGCGATGGTAGCCCGTGCGGGACGCCGCGGCACTCCCCTATGGGCGGGATGCGAGGTCGGGATGGGGGCGAAGCCGTAGCCGCGCCCCTCGTGGGCGCTGGCGTCAGCCCAACGGATGTCTCACGGCAGCCCCAGGCCCGAGGGCGGGAGCGGAGCGACCCGGCCGGCCGGGGGGCGAGATGGTCCACCCGGGAGCGGGAATGGTCGCGCGCTGACGCGGCGGCCGTGTTGCCGGGTTGAGGCGGTGGCTGGCGGTGGGTAGCCATTGGGCTTAGACGCTCGCGCCCGCAAGGGGCGCCGGCTACACCGGTGGGGTGGGGCGGTGCCTGGCGGTGGGGCAGTGTTCGGACAATCCCGCGGAGCAGTGCTCCGCGGCTACGCCTGCGGCGCCGTGCGGCGTCTACAGGGGCACGGGGCACCGGGCACGGGGCACCCCGTCGCTACTCGCCGCCGGCGAGCATGGGGATGGCGTGCCAGTGGGCGAGGGCGGGGCCTGCGGCAGCTGCGAGCGCGCGGCCGGGTGGGCCTTCGCGGCCCTGTGGGTCGGGCAGGGGGAAGGCGGCGTAGGGGTGGCCGCCGGGGCAGGCGTAGTTCGTGTCGAAGCCGTAGTCGTAGTACTGGACCAGCACCACCTCGCCGCCGGCGAAGGCGTAGGCCGGGTTGTCGCAGCGGCTCATCGCCTGCGTGATGCCCTGGGCGCCGGCGGTCCAGACCGGCACGCCGTAGCGCGCGTTCCCGGCGATGATCCGCCACTGGTAGGGCGTCCCGTAGATGCCGAAGGGGATGCTGCGTTCGCGGAAGAACTCGACCGTGCCGCGGATGACCTGGGCGTTGTAGACCGGGTCGCTCAGCCAGTAGTTCCCGGCCTCGACATCGAGCCAGTAGAAGCTGGGGACGATGCCGAAGCGGGAGACGCGCTCGATGGTGTCGCGGCCGATGGCGTAGCCGTAGTTGTAGGCGCGGCACCAGTCGTCGCCCTCGGCGCAGGTGCCGTAGGGGCCGGTGGTGGCCTCCGGGGCGTCCGGCTTCGGGAAGGCCATGTTGATGTAGATGGCCGGGCGCGTTTCGACGAGTTGGGCCCAGCGGTACTGGTGGAGGAAGCAGGGGTTCGCGGTGAACGGCCGGCCGCCGTTGAGCCCGATGATCGCGAAGGCGACGGGTCCCTGCGGGTACTGCTTGTTGCACTGCGGCCAGCTGATGTCGAAGCCCGGCACCTGCCCGGCGGCGACGATCGCATCGGCGGCGACGACGACCGCGTCCTCGCCATCGGCGCCCGCGCGAAGCGAGCTGGCCGCCACCGCCGCAAACATCACGAACCCGAGCGTGGCCACACCCGCACCCGCACGAAACCACCTTCGAACCACTGCCCGCACCCCTGGAGCGTCACGCGCTCGCGCGGTGATAACAGAACCACGACGGGGGTGGCGGCCGCATAACAGCGGTGTAACAGGCGCGCAAAATCGCGCGGCCTTTATTTACCTTGGGGAAGCGCTGGCCGAGCCGCGACCGGCAGGGAGCGGGCATCGCGCCCCCGCACGGACGTGACCGCGCAGCGCGTGCCTGCCGCGCACGCGGCGATCCGGCGCACACCGGGGTCGCGGGCTACCGCGGAGCATGGTAAGCAAGTCCCGCGGAGCAATGCTCCGCGACTACGCCTGCGGCGCTACGCCAGCCGTTCGGCCACGAGGTCGCCCATCTTCACGGTGTCGACGGTGGTGGCGCCGGGGCCGGCGATGTCGGGCGTGCGATAGCCGTCGGCGATGACCTGGTCGACCGCGGCTTCGACGGCAGCTGCTTCCTGTTCGAGGCCGAGCGAGAGGCGCAGCAGCATGGCGGCGCTGAGGATCATCGCCAGCGGGTTCGCCTTCTTCTGGCCCGTGATGTCGGGCGCGCTGCCGTGGATTGGCTCGTAGAGGCCGATGCCGGTGCCGTCGGCGTTGCGCTCGCCGAGGCTGGCGCTGGGCATCATGCCCATCGAGCCCGCGAGCATCGCCGCCTCGTCGGTCAGGATGTCGCCGAACATGTTCTCGGTGACCATGACGTCGAAGCTGGCGGGGTTGCGGATCAGGTTCATCGCGGCGGCGTCGACGAGCAGGTGCTCGAGCGTCACGTCCGGATACTGGCGGCCCACCTCGGTCGCGACTTCGCGCCAGAGCTGCCCGGTGCGAAGGACGTTCGCCTTATCGACGCTCGTGACCTTGTTGCGGCGCTGGCGGGCGAGCTGGAAGGCGACATGGCAGATGCGCTCGACCTCCTTTTCGCTGTAGCGAAGGGTGTCGACGCCCTGGCGGCCCTCGTCGTCGGTCCAGCGCTTCTTGGGTTCGCCGAAGTAGAGGCCGCCGGTGAGCTCTCGGAGGACGACCATGTCGACGCCGGCGAGGACCTCGGGCTTGAGGGTGCTCTGGGCGAGCATCTGGGGGTAGATCTTGACCGGCCGCAGGTTCGCGAAGAGGCCGAGCTGCTTGCGCATGCCGAGGATCGCGTCCTCCGGGCGGTGCGTGGCCTGGGGGTCGTCCCATTTCGGCCCACCGACGGCGCCGAAGAGCACCGCGTGGGCGGCTCGTGCTTTCTCGACCGTCTCGGGGCGCAGGGCGACGCCGTAGGCATCGAGTCCCGCGCCGCCGATGATCTCCTCCTCGAACCGGAACTGGTGCCCAAAGCGCGCTTCGACGCGGCTGAGGACTTTGAGGGCTTCGGCGGTGACTTCGGGGCCGATGCCGTCGCCGGGGGTGACGAGGATGGAGAAGGTAGCCATGGGCGAAGGGTAGGCCGGGGCGTGCCAAGGGGCTATGGCCCTTGGCGCTGTCGGCTATCGGCTATCGGCTCGCGCAGCGGTAGTCCGCCGAGCCCAGCCTCGGCGGCGCGTCTAAGCCCGACGGATGCACCGCGGTAGCCGTGCGGGCCCTCACCCCCGTCCCCTCTCCCCTTCGGGGGAGAGGGGTGCCCGGAAGGGCCCGATGGTGGCGCATGGGTGTAGCCGGTGCCCCTTGTGGGCACGAGCGTCAGCCCAACGGATGTGGCACCGATAGGCGACGCCCCAAACCCCAGGCGCGTCATCGGTGGCGCGACCGGCCGAGGGAGCGCTCGGCCGCGCCCCGGTACGCCCGCGACGCGCCAGCGCGCCACGAGCCGGGCGGTTGCTGCGCGCCCGCCCTCGCAGCACGCGGGTCTAGCACGCGCTGCCGCGGAACATGGCCCGGACACTCCCGCGGAGCACTGCTCCGCGGCTACGCCTGCGGCGCCCGTCCTCGCGTGACCGCGCCAACAGCCAACAGCCAACAGCGGGCCGCAGCCCCGCCTATACTGGCCGCATGCGGGACGACCCCGGCCCGCCGGTGGAGCTCCCTGGCGAGCCCGGCAGCGACGACGGCCGCTATGCGCGCGCCTGTGCGGGCGACCTCGACGCATACCAGGAGCTCGTCGCGGCGTGGGCGGGCGATGTCTATGCGCTTGCGGCGCTGGTCGCGGGGGCGGATGCGGCGCCGGCGCTCACGCGGGAGGTGTTCACGCGGCTCGTCCACCTGCGCCGCGACATCGATTCGCAGCACTGGGCGACGGCGCTCTTCCGGGTCGCGAACCAGGTGGTCAGCGCCCACGAGCCGCCCACGGGGGACCCGGCGGAGCCGCCGGTGCTCGCCGGCGCCCGGGCGCTCGGCCCGCGCCAGCACACGATCCTCGCGCTGCACGTGCGCCAGGGTGCGGATGCGGCGGCGCTCGCGGGCGTGCTCGCCGTGCACGAGCCCACCGCCCGGGCCGTGCTCGGCCGGCTCCTGCCCGCGGCCCGGCGCGCGATCACCGAGACCGCGGTCGATGCGGGCGGCCCGCTGCGGGGCGACGCGCTCGCCGCCTATGCTGCGCTGCCCGCGGCCGCGCCGCCAGGGGAGCTCGCCGGGGAGCTGCGCGACGCCGTCGCCACCGAGTGGCCCGGCCCGGCGCCGCGGCCGCACGTGCTCGCGGACCATTCGTTCGCGCCCGCGGGGAGCTGGTCGCCGGCGGTGGTGGCGGCGGCGCCGGTGGCCGCGAAGCCGCGCCGCGGGCTGCTCGTGGCGATCAGCGCCGGGGGCGCGCTGGCGGTGCTCGCGGTGGCGCTGCTCGTCCCCGGGAGCCCCTTCGCCATCGACCAGGACGACCCGGCCCCGGCGGGGGTCGTGGTCCCGCCGGCCACGCCCACGCCCCGCCCATCGCCGTCACCGTCGCCCACGCGCACGCGCACGGCGACCCCTTCGAACACGGCCACGCCGGCGGCGACAGCGTCGCCGACCGCGGGCGCGGGCACCGCGGGCACGCCGACGCCCACGCGGGCGGTGCCGACTCCCACGCCAACGGCGACACGCACTGCGACCGGAACGCCGACGCGCACGGCAACCGGCACGCCGACGCCCACGGAAAACGCCACCCCGGTGAGCCCGACGCCGACGCCAACCTTCACGTCCACGCCCTCGGCGACGGCAACGCCCACTGCGACGCCGACCGCCTGCCCGGCGCAGCTCTCCGCCGACGTGAGCGTGGTCTCGATCCCCGCCGACGGCACGTCCTTCTTCGATGTGCGCGAAAGCAGCTTCTGCGCGGGCACGACCTTCACCGTGAGCGCGGCGAGCGAGGGCGACTGGCTCAGCGCGGGCCCGGCGAGCGGCACGATCGAACGCGGCGGCCGCGCGCGCGTGACCCTGCAGGCGAACGCGACGGAGCCGGGGCCGTACCAGGGCGTCGTCCTGGTGACCTGGCCGGGCGGCAACCTGCGCGTGCAGGTCCTGTACACGAAGCCCTGAGCGACGCCACGGGTCGCGCCAATGCACGCCATCGACGCCGTTTGTCGAACGCTTCGACCGTGCGGTAAACTCGCGGTTCGTCCCCCGACGCCGAATTGCTGGAGGCCCCGCTATGCCCGCATTCCCCTCGACCGAATGGTTCCAGGCCGCTGCTGACCTGCTCAACGCATCCGACAGCTTCAAGCGGCTGGGCTGGTGCGATACCACGATGGGCGTCCAGGTGGACAACGACCACTGGGAAGTCGACTTCGAGGCGTTCGAAGTGAAGAGCGTGAGCAAGATCGACGCGGCGCGGGCGGACGAGCTGGACTTCGTGCTGGTGCAGTCGCTGGACGCGTGGAAGGCGATGCTCGAAGACATCAAGGCGAACGGCCGGGCGACGCACGACTACACGCTGAACAGCCTGGACCTGCAGAGCGCCGAGGAGTTCGCCCGGGGTAAGGATTACCACCGCCGCGACGCCTTCTACCGCTTCAACCAGACGTTCCAGGAATACTTCGACATGACGTCGAAGCTGGAGACGACGTTCCCGGCGGCCGTCGGGGCGTAAGGCGGCCCTTCGGAGGCCGCCCCGTTTCAACGCGGCTGCACCGTGCGCGCGGCACGTGGTCGCGACGGCGCCCGGTAGCGCCCCGCGCGCGGGGTACTTCGTCGCACAACACGAAGGGCGTCCCCGGGGGGGACGCCCTTCGTCTGGTTGGCGTGTGGTCTTCGGCGACTACGCGTCGAAGTAGAGGTGGAACTCGTACGGGTGAGGGCGCATCCGGACGGGGTCGATCTCGTTCTCGTACTTCCACTCGAGCCAGGTCTGGATCAGGTCCGGCGTGAAGACGCCGCCCTTGAGCAGGAAGTCGTGGTCCTCTTCGAGCGCCTTGAGCGACTCGTCGAGCGACTTGCCGACCGTCGGGATGTTCGCCAGCTCCTCGGGGGTAAGGTCGAACAGGTTCGTCTTGTCGAGCGGCGGACCCGGGTCGAGCTCGTTCTCGATGCCGTCGAGGCCGGCCATGAGGATGGCGGAGAAGGCCAGGTACGGGTTCGCCGTCGCATCCGGGGGCCGGAACTCGACGCGCTTGGAGGCGGGCGAGGTGCTCACGAGCGGGATGCGGCAGGCGGCCGAGCGGTTCCGGGCCGAGTAGACCAGGTTCACGGGCGCTTCGTAGCCAGGCACGAGCCGCTTGTAGCTGTTCGTGGTCGGCGCGCAGAGCGCCATGAGCGCGCGGCCATGCTTGATCAGGCCGGCGATATAGGCGCGGCACATCTTCGAGGTGAGCGCGTAGCCGGCTTCATCGAAGAACAGGTTCTCGCCGTTCTTCCAGATCGAAAGGTGCGTATGCATGCCCGAGCCGTTGTCCTGGTAGATCGGCTTCGGCATGAAGGTCGCGACTTTGCCGTGCTTCTTGGCGACGTTCTTGACGATGTACTTGTAGAGCATCGACTTGTCGGCCATTTTGCGGAGCGTATCGAAGCGCATGTCGATTTCGCCCTGGCCGGCGGTCGCGACTTCGTGGTGGTGCAGCTCGATCTGGATGCCGCACGCTTCCATGATCTCGACCATCTCGTTGCGGAGGTCGGTCTGCGTATCGTGCGGGCTGACGGGGAAGTAGCCTTCCTTGTAGCGCGGCCGGTAGCCCAGGTTCAGGCCACCATCGAGGCGCACGTCCGCGCCGGTATTCCAGATGCCTTCGTCCGAATCGATCGAGTAGAACGACGAGTGCTGGTTACTGGCGAAGCGGACCTCATCGAAGATGAAGAACTCCAGCTCGGGGCCGATATAGACGGTGTCACCGTGCCCGGCGTCCTTCACGTACTGCTCGGCCTTTGTCGCGACGTAGCGCGGGTCGCGGCTGTAGGGCTGGCGCGTGACCGGGTCTTCCACGTTGCAGATGACGGAGAGCGTCGGCGCGGCGATGTGCGGGTCAATGATCGCGGTTTCCGGGTCCGGGACGAGGAGCATGTCGGACTCCTCGATCTTCTGGAAACCGCGGATGCTGGAACCGTCGAAACCGTAGCCCTGGCGCCAGGGAGACTTCTCGTAGTCGGTCCAGTCGTTGAGTTCGTGGATGGGGCGCGTGAGGTGCTGCCACAGCCCGAACAGGTCGACGAACTTCACATCCACAAAGCGGATGTTGTTCGCCGCACAAAAGTTCTTGATCTCTTCAGGGGTCACGCGGGCTCTCCTGCCTGGGTATGGGCGGGTTACGAAACATTGTGAAGGGATTCACGTTTGGAGCCACGCCGCGGACCGCCACTTCCTGTGAAGTTCATGTTTCGCGGCGCCGAACCGGCATTTACCGGCCGGCCCGCGCGCTGTGTCCCCGGCAGCTCCGCGTGGCCCATCAGCTGGCTCCACCCGGATGCTCGCAGCCTACGGAGCGGCAGTTTCGCCCGGATTTCGCGCATGTTACGAACAGGTTTCGCGGCACGAATGGCGTTCGACGCTTCCGAAACCGACACCGCCCGCCCAACCCGCTATGCTTGGCGGCACCGATGCCCGCCCCCTCCCGGCCGCCCACGCGCATCTTCGTCGTCCGCCACGGGCAGACCGAGGGCAACCGCGACGGCATCTTTTGCGGCCACGGGGAGACGCGCCTGACCGACCTCGGCCGCCGCCAGGCCGCGGCGCTCGGCAAGCGGCTCGCGGGCATCGAGCTCCACGCCGTCTACACCAGCGACCTTTCGCGTGCGGTCGAGACCGCGGTGATCGCGCTCGCCGGCCGGGGCCTCGAACCGCGGCTCGAACCGGCCCTGCGCGAGCTGCACTACGGCGAGTGGGAGCTCCAGCGGGAGCGCGCCATCGCCCGTTCCCACCCGGAGCAGTTCCGCCTGATGCGCGATGAAGATCCGGCCTGGCAGCCGCCCGGCGGCGAGACGATCCACATGGTCCGCGAACGGACGCACGGGGCGCTCGCGCGTATCGCGGGCCGCCATCGCAACCAGAACGTCCTCGTGGTCACGCACGGCACGGCGATCAACTGCATGCTCTCGGCCGTGCTCGGCATGGCCCCGGAGTACACCTTCCGGTTCGCGGTTTCGAACTGCGGACTCTCGGAGGTGCGCCGCCGCGGCCGAGCGCTCACCGTCGCCGCGCTGAACGACACCGCCCACCTCGCGGGGCTGCTCCCGCCGGCGGCCGCCGAATGATCCCGGTCGGGGATAGCCCCCGGACGTCGCGGCGGCCGTTCGTCACCTGGGCGATCATCCTGGTCAACGTCGCGGTGTGGGTGTGGGTCATCCTGCTCGACGACACCGTGACCGGCACGCGGATCCAGGTCGTGCAGGGCGCGCGCGAGCAGGCGCAGCTCGACTGCTACGGGCTCCAGGTGGCGCCGACCGAGCGCGAGGAGGCGTATTGCCGCTGGTCGCTGCAGCCGCAGGAGTTCTTCGACAACGCGGCCGGGGAGCTCGATTACCCGGTGCGCAGCCGGGGCGAGATCTGGTTTTCGATCCTGGCCTCGATGTTCATGCACGCCGGCTGGCTGCACATCGCCGGGAACATGCTCTTCCTCTGGGTCTTCGGCGATAACGTGGAGGACCGCTTCGGGCACCTCGGGTTCTTGCTGTTCTGGCTCGCCTCGGGCATCGCCGCGGCGCTCACGCAGGCGTTCATCGAGCCCGATTCGGTCGTCCCGATCGTCGGTGCGAGCGGGGCGGTGGCGGGCGTGCTCGGGGCCTACATCGTCTTCTATCCGAAGGCGACGGTGAACGTGGTGATCCCGTTCTTCATCCTGATCTTCATCCCGATACCGATACCGGCGGTGATCATGATCGGGCTCTGGTTCCTGCAGAACCTGCTCGCCGGGTTCGCCAGCGTGGCCGACGAGACAGCGGTGGGCGGCGGCGTGGCGTTCTTCGCGCACATCGGCGGGTTCCTGTTCGGCATGCTGAGCGTGCTGCTGTTCTTCCGCGGCCTGGGCAAGAAGAAGCGCCGCATCCCGCCGCCCCCGAGCTGGCCGTAGGGGCTGTCGGCTGTCGGCTGTCGGCTGTCGGCTGTCGGCTGTCGGCTGTCGGGACGCAGCATCGGGCTCCGACCTTCGACGTACGACCTTCGACATGTCCGCGGCGGTATACTCGCCGTGTGGACGAACGGGTGCTGGCGATGCTGCGGGAGTTCCGGGAGAGCGCCATCGCGCTCTATGGCGAGGGGTTCGTCGAGCTGCGCGCCCGCCAGCTCCCCCAGGACGCCGGGTTCCCGGACGAACCGCC
>JADZEI010000032.1 GCA_020850615.1 Dehalococcoidia bacterium
CACGCGGACTACATCAAGAACATGATCACGGGCGCGGCCCAGATGGACGGCGCGATCCTCGTGGTCGCCGCCCCGGACGGCCCGATGCCGCAGACGCGTGAGCACATCCTCCTCGCCCGCCAGGTGGAAGTCCCCGCCCTCGTCGTCTTCCTGAACAAGGTCGACATGATGGAGGACGAGGAACTGCTCGAGCTGGTCGAGCTGGAGCTGCGCGAGCTGCTGACCAGCTACGAGTTCCCCGGCGACGACATCCCGATCATCCGGGGCAGCGGCCTCAAGGCCCTGGAGTCGGCGTCGACCGATGCGAGCGCGCCGGAGTACAAGCCGATCCTCGAGCTGATGGACGCCGTCGACAGCTACATCCCGACGCCGGAGCGGCCGCTGGACAAGCCGTTCCTGATGCCCGTGGAAGACGTCTTCGGGATCAAGGGCCGCGGCACGGTGGTGACCGGCCGGATCGAGCGCGGCATCGTCAAGACCGGCGAGGAAATCGAGATCATCGGCATCGTCGCGACCCGCAAGACGACGGTGACGGGCGTCGAGATGTTCAAGAAGCTGCTGGACGAAGGCCAGGCGGGCGACAACGTCGGCTGCCTCCTGCGCGGCATCGAGCGTGCGGACGTGCAGCGCGGGCAGGTCCTGGCGAAGCCGGGGTCGATCAAGCCGCACACGAAGTTCAGCGCGCAGGTGTACGTGCTCTCGAAGGAAGAGGGCGGGCGGCACACGCCGTTCTTCAACGGGTACCGGCCGCAGTTCTACCTGCGGACGACGGACGTGACGGGTTCGATTGGGCTGCCGGAAGGGACGGAGATGGTGATGCCCGGGGACAACATCCAGATGGAAGTGGAGTTGATCCAGCCCGTGGCGATCGAAGAGGGGCTGCGCTTCGCGATCCGCGAAGGCGGCCGGACCGTCGGCGCCGGCGTCGTCATCAAGGTCACCGAGTAGTTCGGGGACCTGCAGAGAAAGGGAACAGGCCATGGCCAAGGCCAAGGGCGATCGCATCATCATCCATCTCGCGTGCACGGAGTGCCGCGAGCGGAACTACACGACGCAGAAGAACCGCCGGAACGACACGGACCGGCTGGAGCTGACGAAGTTCTGCAACCGCTGCCGCGTGCGGCGCGCCCACCGGGAGACGCGGTAACGCCGATGGCACGCACACCACGCCGGCGCGAAGGCACAGCGGCCACACCCGCTCCCGGGGGGGAAGCGGCCGCTCGCCGCGTGCGCGAAAACCTGCCGCGGCCGGCGGCGGCCGCGCGTACGCCGGCTGCACCCGGCGGCGAAAAGGCGGCGGCCCCTCGGCGCTCCCGCAACCCGTTCGGCTTCCTCGGGAAGCTGCAACCGCGGTTCGTCGGCGATGTGATCAGCGAGCTCCGCAAGGTCACCTGGCCGACGTTCGCCGAAACCCGCTACCTGACGTTCGTTGTCGCGGTGGTGGCCATCGCCGTGGGCTTCCTGCTCGGCGGCGTCGACCTCCTCTTCGGCTGGATCATCGAAAGACTGTTCTTCTAGGCCTATGACCAACGAACCGAACGCATACACGGCGCTGCAAGGGGTCCGCCCGGACCCGCCGAAGCGAGCGCCGCGGCGCCGCAAGGAAGACGACCTCGAACAGGAAGCCCTGACCGACGACGAGATCAACGCGGCCGGCCGCAAGTGGTACTTCCTTCACACCTATAGCGGCCACGAGAACAAGGTCCGCCACGCGATCAAGTCGACCGTCGAGCAGATGGACGCGAAGGACAAGGTCTTCCACGTCGTCGTGCCGACGGAGGACGAGATCGAGATCCGCGACGGGCAGCGCCGAACGGTGAAGCGGAAGCTCTACCCGGGCTACGTGCTCGTCCAGACCATCGAGCTCAAGGAAGGCGACCCGGACAGCGACGAAGCGTGGCACATGATCCGGAACACCACCGGCGTCACGGGATTCGTCAGCTCGGGCACGCGGCCGGTGCCGCTTTCGACCGACGAGGTGAACCACATCCTCCGGGCGATGCGGATGGAGCAGCCGCGCGTCCGCGTGGGCTTTGTCCCTGGCCAGAACGTCCGCATCATCGACGGCCCATTCGAGGACTTCGTCGGCCAGGTGGACGACATCAACACCGAGAAGGGCAAGGTGAAGGTGCTCGTGAACATGTTCGGCCGCGAAACACCGGTCGAGCTCGACTTCCTCCAGGTCGAGAAGCTCTAGCAGCACCAGGGCAGCGACACACCGGAGCCCCCGTTCGCCAGCGCGGACGGGGGCTTCTTCTTGTCTGCACAGAGCCGCGGGATTGGCTAAGATGCCCGGCCATGGACCTCCTGACCGGCAATCGATTCGATGTGCGTTCGTACGGCATAGGGGCCGCCTATGCCGGCTGGCTCCTCCGCGAGTTGGGCGCGGACGTTGACCACCGCACGGCGCTCGACCCGGGCGGGCTCGGTGCGTGGCTCGCGGAAGGCGGGGCGTTCGAAGCCGGACCGGGGCTGGCACGGCGGAGCGGCGCAATGCTCATCACCGATGCGCCGGTGACCGCGGCGAACCGCGCCGCGCTCGAAGGGCTCGCCAGCGAGGGGCCGGTCACCTGGATCACGCCGTGGGGGCTCGCGGGCGAGTGGGCGGAACGGCCGGCGAGCGATCTCGCGCTCTATGCGGCGAGCGGCTGGATGTCGGCGGTTGGCGACGCCGACCGGGAGCCGCTCGCACCTCCCGGCGCGCAGGTGCAGTTCATCGGCGGGCTGTACGCGGCGATCGCGGCGCTGGTCACGCCGGCGGGGAGCCGCGAGATCACCGACGTGCCACTGATCGAGTCGCTGGCGGCGACGCTGATCTACGACACGGTCTCGTTCCAGTACCACGGGCTCACGCGGGAGCGGGCGGGCAACCGCTTCAGCCCCGCGCAGCCGACACTCGTGACGCTGCCCTGCAAGGACGGCCACGTGGGGATCCACGCGGCACTGCACGGGCAGTGGATGGCGCTGATCGAGCTCGTGGGGCACCCGGAGCTGGCGCAGGACCCGCGCTTCGCGATGCCGCTGGACCGGGCCGCGAACCACGAGGCGCTCTACGGCTACATCCTGCCCTGGCTGCGCGAGCGGACGCGGCTGCAGGCCTACCACGAGCTCCAGGCCGTGCGGATCCCGTCGTCGTTCATGCCGGACGTGGTCGAAGTGCTCGATTCGCCGCAGCTGGCGGCGCGCGAGGCGTGGCGCGACGTGGCCCTGCCGGGCGGGCCGCAGGTGCGGCTGCCGGGTGCGCCGTTCCGGGTGCTCGCCGCCAACGAACCGCAGCCGGCCAGCGGCGAGCCGGGCCCGTGGCGCCCGGGCGCGCTCCGCGTGCTGGACCTCTCGATGGGATGGGCCGGGCCGATGGTCGGCTACGTCCTCGCGGAGTTCGGGGCAGACGTGATCAAGGTCGAAGGCACGTCGCACTTCGACTGGTGGCGCGGTTCGCGGCCGCCAACAGCGGACAGCGATCCGTGGCTCATCGAGATCAGCCATGTGCACAACGCGGTGAACCGCGGCAAGCGCGGCATCTCGCTGGACACGCGGTCGCCGGAAGGCCGGGAGCTGGTCTGCGACCTCGCGCGGACGGCGGACGTGATCGTGGAGAACTTCGCGGCGGGCGTGATGGAGAAGCTCGGGCTGACGTACGAGGCGCTGAGCGCGGCGAACCCGCGGCTGGTCATGATGCGGCTGCCGGGCATGGGCTCGACTGGCCCCGAGGCGCACTACACCACCTTCGGGAACACGATCGAGGCGATGGCGGGGCTGTCGTCGATCACCGGGTACGAAGATGGCCCGCCGATGATGCTGAGCAACGCGCTCGGCGACCCGATCGGCGGGCTCGTGGGGACGGTGGGGGTGCTCGCGGCGCTGGCGGGGCGGCAGCAGGACGGCCGCGGGCGGCTGGTCGAATGCGCGCAGCTCGAGGGCTTCCTGCCGATCGTCGCGGAGGCGTACCTGGAGTACCAGGTCGCGGGGGAGCTGCCGGGCAGGCGGGGCAACCGGCGGGCGGGGAGCGAGCCATCCGGACTGCTGCCGGCGGCCGGGGGCGCGTGGGTCGCCTTCGAAGTGCGGGACGATGCGGACTGGTCGCGGCTGGCACCGACCATCGGGGAGGCGTGGGCCCTCGACCCGGCGCTCGCGAGCGCGGCCGGGCGCTCGCCGCGCTACGCGGAGCTCATGGCGCAGCTCCGGGCGTGGTCGGCGGGGATGGACGCGGACGGCGTGGTTGCGAAGTTGCTCGGGGCGGGCATCGCGGCCGCGCTTGTGAGCAACGAGGCGGACGTGCTCGGGCTGGAGCCGCTCGTCGCCGGGGACTTCTGGGTCGGGCACGACCGGCCGCCGGTGGGGTACCACATGTACCCGTCGGTCGCGATCCGGCCGGGCGAGCGGCCACAGCTCACGCGGCCGGCCCCGATCCTCGGGGAGCACACGCGCGAGGTGCTGGCCGGGCTCGGGCGGACGCAGTCCGAGATCGACGCGCTGATGGCGCGCGGCATCGCGGGGGAGCCGGCCGTCGCGGTCTGACTCCCCCGCCTCCGGGGCCTACTCCAGCGGGGGCCAGACCGGGTCGCGCTTCTCGGCGAAGGCGGCGAGCCCCTCCTTGAAGTCGGGCGACGAGGTGGTGACGCGGATCCCCTCGTCGGCGGCGGCGACGGCCTCGCGGAGGTCCTGGAAGAGCGAGTCGTAGACGAGGCGCTTCGTGATCATCATCGCGCGCGGCGAAATCGTGCGCGCGAGCGTGGCGACGTACTCCTTCGTCGCCGGGATGAGCTCGTCGTCGGGGTAGACGCGCTGGACGAGGCCGATGCGGAGGGCCTCGTCCGCGCCGATGACGCGCGAGGAGTAGAGCAGGTCGAGCGCGTTGGCGGTGCCGACCATGCGCGGGAGGAGCCAGCTGGCGCCGTGCTCGGCGATGAGGCCCAGCTTCGAAAACGCGGTGCCGAAGCGGGCGGACTGGCTGGCGAAGCGCATGTCGGCGTAGAAGGTGGTGACGAGCCCGAGGCCGGCGGCCGGGCCGTTGACCGCGGCGATGAGCGGCTTGCGCATCGCGAGCGGCCAGGAATGCGGCTCCTGGTAGTTCGCTTCGATGCCGCCGGCGGCAGCGGTGGCGGCGTGCGCGGCGGCGGGGTTGCTACCGCCGCCGCTGGCGATCGAGTTCAGGTTGCCCATGTCGGCGCCCGCGCAGAAGCCGCGCCCCGCGCCCGTGAGGATAACGCCGCGGACGGCGGGGTCCTTGTCGGCGCGTTCCATCGCATCGCGGTACTCGCGCTGCATGGTCGGGGTCCAGGCGTTCAGGCGCTCGGGGCGGTTGAGGGTGATGACGGCGGCGGGGCCGTCCACTTCGTAGATGATGTCCTGGTAATCCACGGTGAGTCCTCCGGTGTCCCGGGGATTCTGGCCGTGCGCGGCAGCCACGGCAAGCCGTGGCCGGTCAGGCGGTCTGCTCGCGGCCGAGCTGCGCGCCGCGCCGGGCCAGGGCCCAGCCGGCGGCGAGGATGCCCACGCTCACCGCGAGGAAGCCAAGGTCCCATGGCAGGGGCTCGGCGACGTCGTCGCGGACGTGGTGGATGGTCAGGATGTGGTGGTCGACGATGCCTTCGGTGAGGTTGAAGAGCGCCCAGCCCACGAGGATGAGCCCGAAGAGCGCGACGCCCCACCCGCGGCGATGGACCGGCGCCGATTCCCAGAGCGCGTAGAGCCCGACCGCGGTCGCGGACCACGCGAAGGCGTGGAAGATGCCGTCCCAGAGGGTGTTGGTCTCGAGCCCGCCGACGGTGTCCATGGGGTGGTGGCCGGTGGCGGTGAGCATGCGGTGCCACTGCAGCATTTGGTGCAGGACGATGCCATCGATGAAGCCGCCGAGGCCGACACCGAGGAGGATGCCGGCGGCGATGAACCCGCGCGGCAGGCGTCCGGTGGATTCGACGGTGCGGCTGCCGAAGCGGCCGCGAGCGGAGAGTTCGGCCATGGCGGGCCCTCCGGGGGGAGCGTGGTGCGTGTATCAGGGCACGCGCGCCGTTGCGAAGTGGCAACGGCGGCCACAGGGGGAAACCGGAACCGTTTCGACGCCGGGAGTGCACGTTCGAGACGGGACCGGCGTATCGTGGGGGCGAGACGGGAGGGAGCGTGGCGGACCAGCCGGCCATTGACTGCCGCGATGTCTCAGGTACGCCGGTCAGGTGTTCGCGCGAGCGCTGGGTTGGGAAGATCGAGGCCAACCACCCGGAGCTGCGCGACCGGCCGGGCGACATCGCGGGCGTCATCGAAGCGCCAGACTGGGTGCTCCAGGACCGCCAGTACGGCAACCGGCGCCACCACATTCGCCTTCAGGCGAACGGGCTCTTCCTCGTGGCCGTGGTAGAGTACCGCTATGTCGAGCAGGGTGTGGCCGGGCACCTTGTAACTGCCTTTCTGCGCACGAAGCTCCGGGAGGGAGACAAGGTCCTGTACTCGCATATACCGGAGGACACGGCATGACGACGCTGATTCAGCCGATGCTGGACCTCGCGGCGATCCGGACGATCGAGGTCGACTACGACGCAGAGGATGACCTTGCGATCATCCACATCAATGGGCCGCGCCCGGCCGTCACGGAGCAGGTCGACGACGGCTGGTACCTGCGCGTGGCCGAACTCGAGGTCGTGGGCATCGAGTTGCACGGGCTGGTGCGGATGTTCCTCAGCCTGCCGTGGTTCGCGCGGGTGGCGCGCCCAGCGCTGACCGAGCTGGAGGCCTACGCGGGACAGCCGCTTGCGCGGTTGGGGCGCGTTTCGGCCGCGTCGGGAGAACTGCCGGCCACGACGCACCTCCTCATCTTCCTCATCGGCCAGGCGATTGGCCGGTTGCACGACGAGCAGGTGGTGTCGCCCGCGATGTGACCTGCCGCGTCCTTGGTCCATGTGTGTCAGGAGGCGGACGAATGACGGTTCCTCCAGTGATTGAGGCGGTGTTCGCGCACGCCAACCGGCTCACCAGGTTCTGGGACGAGAACTACGAGCAGCTGCTGGTTCGCTATCCGGATCAGTTCGTTGCTGCGCACGTCGACACTGGCGAAGTCATCGCAGCGAACCCTGACCTGGTCATGCTCATGTATGACCTTCGGGACCGGGGGATAGAGCTCCGCGACAACATCGGCATCGAGTACATCTCCACCCGGGCGGGCGCGGCGCAGCTCTAACCGCGAAACGCGCGCGTGTCACACCTGCGGCCATCCCGGGGAGTATCATCACCACCTGCTCCGCGTGGCCCGGAAACGGGCAGTTTCGGAGAAGCAGCCCGGCGCACCGCGCCCGTATGGTGCTGGTACGCCACACCGGCGGACAGGAGGTCCAGTCATGGGGAACCCGGTCGTCCACTTCGATATCTCAGTCAACGACGAAGCGAAGGCGCACGCCTTCTACAGCGAGATGTTCGGCTGGAAGCTGAACCACATGCCGGAGATGGGCTATGCCCTCGTGGACCCCGACGCCGAAGGCCGCGGCATCATGGGCGGCATCGGCAAGGCGCAGGACGGGCAGCTGGCCGTGAACATCTACGTCGAAGTCGATGACGTGAAGACGGCGCTGGACAAGGCGATTTCGCTCGGCGGGAGGCTCGTCCAGGACGTGCAGGAGATCCCGGGGATGGTCATCCTCGGGATGTTCGCCGACCCGGAGGGCAACGTCATCGGGCTCGTCGGGTCGCAGACGCCGCCGGCGGAGTAGGTTCGGCGCGATGGAAGCGCCGCAGCAGGTCGACGCGACATCCCTGGCCGACTACCTCGAAGTCATGACGAAGGCGGTCTTCCAGTCGGGGATGAGCTGGGCGGTGGTCGAGGCGAAGTGGCCCGGGTTCCGGGCGGCGTTCCACGACTTCGACCCCGACCGCGTGGCGCTGACATCGCCGGACGAGCTGGATGCGCTGACTTCGGACGCGCGGATCATTCGCAACCGCAAGAAGATCGAGGCCACCATCGAGAACGCGCGGACGATGGTGGCCCTCGCCCACGAGCACGGCTCGTTCCCGGCGTACCTGGGCTCGCACGACGGCTTCGAGGCGACCGTGAAGGACCTGCGGCGGCGGTTCAAGTTCATGGGCGAGATGGGCTGCTTCTACTTCCTCTACGTGGTGCGCGAATCCGTACCCACGTACGAGGAGTGGTGCGTCTCGCGCGGGCGCGTGCCGGTCCACGGCTGACGGGCGGCTACTCGTCCTTCTTGCGGCGGCGGCTGGGCTGGGCGCGGACGGGTTCGCCTTCGGCGCGGGGGAAGTGGGGCGGGAGCGGGGCCTCGCCCAGGCCCTCCGCCTCCTGGCGGGCGACGAGCTCGAGCAGCGGCGCGAGCGGGTAGGCGACATCGTCGATGCCCGCGCCGGGGTCGCCGATTTCGGCGTAGCGCTTCGGGACCGTGGCGAGCGTGAAGTCGCCGAGCTCGACGGCATCGAGCTCATCCCAGTGGAAGGGCGCGGAGACGCGCGCGTCGGGCGTCGGGCGGATCGAGTAGGCCGAGGCGACCGTGCGGTCGCGGGCGTTCTGGTTGTAGTCGATGAAGACGCCGTGGCGCTCTTCCTTCCACCACTTCGTCGTCGCGAGGGCGGGCACGCGGCGCTCCACTTCGCGGCCGAGCGCGAGGGCGCAGCGGCGGACATCGCTGAACCCGTGGGTGCGCTCGATGCGGACGTTGATGTGGATGCCGCGCGAGCCGGACGTCTTCGGGTAGCCGCGGTAGCCGAGCTCTTCGAGCACCTCGCGCACGGTGCGGGCCACTTCGCGGACCATCGCCCAGTTGGCCTCCGGCGTGGGGTCGAGGTCAACGCGCAGCTCGTCCGGGTGGTCGACGTCGTCTTCGCGGACGGGCCAGGGGTTCAGGTCGAGGCAGCCCAGGTTCGCGACCCAGGCGAGGTCGGCCACCTCGTCGATGACGCAGAGGTCGGCGCTGCGGCCGCTGGGAAAGCTGACGTGGGCGGTGGTGATCCAATCGGGCCGGTTGGCGGGTGCGCGCTTCTGGAAGAAGGGCTCCTCGTTGGCGCCATTGACGAAGCGCTTGAGCACCGTCGGGCGCCGGTAGACGCCGCGGAGGGCGCCCTCGGCCACTGCCAGGTAGTAGTTCACGATGTCGAGCTTCGTGTAGCCGGTCTCGGGGAAGAAGACCTTGCCCGGGTTCGTCACCTTGACCGCGCGCCCGTCCGCCTCGACTTCGATGTCGTCTTTCGCCATGCGCGAACGGTACGCGATCCGCGCGGCGATCCCCAAGCCCTGCCTACTGCTGGTAGCGCTCGACCACTTCCGGCGCGCGGAGCCGGGCATCCTCTTCCGGGCGGCCGTACTCGCGGGCGGCGCGGCGCTGGCGGAGGTAGTCCCAGCACTGGTCGAGCTCGACCTCGATGGTCTTCATCCGCAGACGGCCTTCGGCGTCGATGTCGCCCTGCTCTTCGCGTGAGCGGAGCTCGTGCTCTTCGTCGACGAGCTTCTTGATCACGTTCAGCACGGCCTGGTCATGCATGTGGCGTCCCTCCGAATGTCCGCCCCAGTATCGCAGGCGGCGGCGGGAAACGGTCTCACGCAGTGTTGCATGGGAAGCCTCGTTGCTCGCAGACTGCGACAATGACCGTCGCGCCTGCGTTTATGTCGTTCGATCGCGTCGCCCACGTGTACGACGCGACGCGCGGGATGCCACCGGAGGCGAGCGCGGCGGTCGGCTCCGGGCTGGCGGCGATCCTCGCGGCGGTGGCGCCCCTGCCGCGCGTGCTCGAAGTGGGCGTGGGCACCGGGCGCGTCGCGGTGCCGCTCGCCGAGCACGGCGCGCGCGTGTGCGGCCTCGACATCTCGCGGGGGATGCTCGACCGGCTGCGGACGAAGACGCGGGCGGTGCCGGTGCTGCTCGCGGAGGCCACGCGGCCACCGTTCCGGGCGGGCGCGTTCGATGCGGCGCTCTTCGTACACATCCTCCACCTGGTGCCGGACCCCGAGGCAACGATCGACGCCGCGATCGGCGCGGTGCGCCCGGGCGGGATGCTCATCGCCGGCGCCACGCGGCACGAGGGCGGGCTGAGCAAGGCCGGCGGGCGGCTGCGGGAGATCGCGGAGGAGACGCTCGGGCGGCCGCTGCACCAGACCGGCGGCCGGAACTTCCGGGCCGCGCAGGACTTCCGCGATGCGATGGCGGCGCGCGGAGTGGGCGTCGAAGAGCACGAGCTGGCGCGCTGGCCGGTCGTCGAAAGCGGTGGCGAACTGCTCGCGGAGTTCGAGGCGCAGGTCCACTCCTGGATGTGGGACATCCCGGCCGGGCTCGTCCCGGTGGTCGCCGAGCGGGCGCGGCCGGAGGTCGAGCGGTTGTGCGGCGGGCTGGAGCGGCAGGTCGAGGGAACGAACGTCTTCCTGGCGATGGTTGCGAGGCTGGCATGATTGAGGATTACACCCGGGCGGACACCAACGGCACCGGCCTGTCACGAGGCTCCCACCCGGTTGGCCCTCTACCGGCGGACGCGAAGGGGCACACTGGAGGTATGGACGAGGAGACCCGCCAGCTGCTGCGCGAAGTCGTCGATGCCCTCGATGCGCTACTGATCGCGACCCAGCTCGAAGGCCAGGCCGGCCTTCCCGGGCCGGATTTCGCGCTGCGCGAGGCCGTCCGGCGGGTGAACCGCCTCCGCCGTTCGATAAAGGAATCGGATGGGGCGGCCTGATCGCACGGGTTCGCAACCCCAGGGCGAGCCGGATTATCCGGGCGACACCCGACTCGCGACATCATGGTCCGATGCCCCTGTACGTATCTGTTCTCGTTGTATTCGTCGCATCGGTGATCGGGATGCTCATCGGCTCGCTGTGGGGCGACCGATCGAGCGGCACGATCTCCGGCATCTCCGTCGGCATCAGCCTGGTGATCCTGCTGCACATCATGGTGCGTGCGCGCCGTTGCCGGGCCGAAACGGAGCCCGGCGCGCATCAGCAGCGCTGATCAGTCGTCGGTGACGACGGGCAGCCCGATCACCTTCGCGACTTCATCGAAGACGGCGAAGGCACGGTCGTGGCTGCCCATCTGGCGGGTCACATAGCCGAAGGTGAAGCCGTATTCGGCGTTGCCCCAGCCAAGAGCGCCGCCGAGGCCGCCCATCCCGAAACCGTCCGGATCGACCTGGACGCCGAGGCCCCACGCCTGGCGCCGCCCGAGGAGCACGTCCTCGCCGTCGCACTGGATGGAGGTCATCTCGCGGACGAGGGATTCCGAGAGGATGCGGCGGCCGTCGAGCTCGCCGCCCGCGGCCAGGCCTGCATAGAGCCGCGCGACGCCACGGGCGGTGCCATGCCCATTGATCGCGGGGATCTCAGCCGCCCGCCAGGCGGGGCTGTTGACCACGCCAGCATCGAGCGCGCCGGGCGGGTTCTGCAGCGCGAGCTCCTTGAGCGACCCCGGCACGACTCCGATGGAGGCGCGCCAAGCATCGTCCATGCCGCGGACCTCGGCCGCGCGCGCCTGCTCGGGCCCGGTGAGGCCGATGGCGAAGTCGAGGCCCCAGGGCTCGCAGACTTCGCGGCGGAGGAACGCGCCGAGCGACTGGCCGGTCACGCGGCGAAGCACTTCGCCCACGAGGTGGCCGAAGTAGCGCGCGTGTTCGCCGTGGCGGGTGCCGGGCTCCCACCACGGCGCCTCCGCGGCGAGGGCGCGGCAGGTCGCGTCCCAGTCGAGGCTGTCCGCCAGGGATTGCGGCGCACGGAGTCCGAGCAGGCCCGCCTGGTGGCTGAGCAGCCAGCGCACCGGGATGGTGCCCTTGCCCGCCTGCGCGAACTCCGGCCAGTAGCGTGCGACCGGCGCATCGAGCTCGACTTCGCCGCGGTCCACGAGCACGAGCAGGGCCACGGCCGCGAACGCCTTTGTGACCGAGTAGGTGTGGACGATCGTGTCCTCGCGCCACTCCGCCGAGGCTGCGGAACCGGCCTGGCCGCCCCAGAGGTCGACGACGGGCTCGCCGTCCACATAGGCGCAGACGGCGGCGCCGCTCTCGCCGAGCTCGGCGAAGCAGCGTTCGAAGGCGGCGCGGGCCGCAGCGAACGCGGGCGCGACCGTGCCGTGGATCGCGGTCATCGCTGCACCGCCTGGCGTTCGCGGTAGTCGCTATAGCCGCCTTCGAAGACGCGCAGTTCGCCGTCGCGCACCTCGAAGATGCGGTCGACCAGGCGGTCGAGGAAGTAGCGGTCGTGGGAGACGACGATCATCGGTGTGCCCCGGCGGCTGTTTCGCGAAAGTACCAGCGTAGCGGGCGGCGGCGCGTGCCGCCCGGGAGCTGCGTGGCGAAGGTCACGCGCGGCCGCGCTACAATGGGCGGCATGACGACGACGCTGCCGCTCACGGACACGCCGGTGCTGATCGTCGCGCGCCCGGAAGGCGGGTACCGCGTGGCCGGGACGCGTGTGTCGCTTGAGTCGGCGCTCGCGGCCTACCTGCGCGGCCCACGGACGGCCGCCGCGATCCACGAG
The DNA here is from genome assembly GCA_020850615.1 of Dehalococcoidia bacterium. Classification (GTDB taxonomy): domain Bacteria; phylum Chloroflexota; class Dehalococcoidia; order Tepidiformales; family Tepidiformaceae; genus JADZEI01. Next base: position 12,446 of record JADZEI010000032.1, read on the forward strand.
GCGTTCCCGGCAGTGGATCTGCCCACGGCAGCGGCACTCATCGCGTACTACGCGCTGCACGAAGAGCTGGTCGACCGCTACCTCGCGGAGGAGTCCGCCGCCGAGGAGCGGTCGCGCCTCGAGGACCGGGCGCTGCACCCGCAGCCAACGCTCGATGAGCTCCGCCGGCGGCGTGCATCCGCCTGATGGATGCACTCGCCGACGAGGACTTCAACGCAGCCATCACGGGGGAGTTGCGACGCCGGCAGATCGTCCGGCTGATCACTGTCCAGGAGGCCCGCCTCCGGTCTGTCCCGGATGCGAAAGTGCTCGAATGGGCGGCCGAGCAGGGCTTTGTGGTGCTCAGCCACGACTGGAAGACGATGCGACCGGCCGCCTGGCAGCGCGTCGCCGACGGGCTACCGATGCCCGGCCTGGTCATCGTGACCTGGGGTACGGACCCGGGAGTCGCGATCGACCACCTGGAAGTGCTGTTTGGTGCCGGGGACGCGAAGGACTTCGAGAACATGGTCCATCGCATCCCATAGGACGGGCGCCTCTCACGGCCCGGCGGCGGCGATGGCGGCGCGGATGGCGGCTTCGATGCGGGTGCCGCGGCGGCTGAACCCGAGCTCCTGCACCATCTCGTCGAGCAGCTCCTCGTCCGTGCGCATGCGGCCGTCGGACGTGATCCAGCGCACGAGACCGATGAGCTCCCGCTGGGTGTACTCGTCGATGCTCTTGCCCTTGCGGACGCGCGGCCGGGGGAGCGGGCGCTCGGGCTGGGGCGGCTCGGCCGGGGCCGCGGTTAGCGGCGCGGCGCCCGCGGGCGCGGCCGTTGCGGCGGCGGGCTGCGCCGGGGGCGGCGTGCTGAGCGCGGCGAGCGCCGCCTGGTAGGCCGAGACGACCCGGCCGATCTCCTCGTCGCGGCGCTGGTACCAGTCGGTCGACCAGATGCGGAGGAAGCGCCAGCCGAGCCCTTCGAGCACCTGGCGGCGGAGCCTGTCGCGGTCCCGTGCGGTGGGGACGGACTGGTACGTCGGGCCGTCGCACTCGACCGCGAGGATGAACCGCTCGGGGTCGTCCGGGTTGCGGACGGCGAAGTCAATCCGGTAGTTCGAGGCGCCCCAATGGGGGACGACCTGGAGCCCGGCGGCCTCCAGCGCCTCCTTCACGTCCTGCTCGAATGGCGTGAGCCCGGCCGCGTCGCTGGCGGCGGTGCTGGCGTGGCCGCCGGCCGCCGCGTAGGCGATGTATTCGCGCAGGAGCTCGACGCCGCGCGCGGTCGAGCGCCCGGGATCCATGTCGAGGTGGCTGAAGGAGCTGACGAGCGTGACCCGCCGCCGGGCGCGCGTGACGGCGACGTTGAGCCGGCGCTCGCCGCCGTCGGTGAGGAGCGGCCCGAAACGGTAGGGCAGGCGGCCGTTCGCGTCCTTGCCGTAGCCGACCGTGAGGATGATGGCGTCGCGCTCATCGCCCTGGACGCGTTCGAGGTTCTTGACGAAGAAGCGCTCGTCGGCGGACTGGTCGAAGAAGGCATCGAGCTCGGGGCGGGACTGGAGGGCGTCGTCGATGGCGTCCTGGACGCGCTGGGCGTGCTTGATGCCCATCGCGATCACGCCGAGCGTCTCCTTCGGACGCTGTTCGGCGTGCGCCAGGACGAGCTCGACGACACGGCGGACCTCGGCCCCGGCGCTGTCGACGTCCTCTTCGCTACCGGCCGACTGCACGAGCTCGTGGCGGACCACCGGGGGGCCGCCGGGCCCGGGGAACGTGACCAGCTGGCTTTCGTAGATGTAGCGGTTGCTGAAGGCGATGAGCGTCTCGTCGCGGCTGCGGTAGTGCCAGCGGAGGGTCCACGGTTCGAGGAAGCCGCGCATCAGGTCGAGCAGGCTCTCGAAGCCGGCGGTGGCATCGCCATCGTCGACGTCGCCGTCGTCATCGGCGTCGCCCGCGGCGAAGAAGGTGGTGGGCGGGAGCTGGCGGCTGTCGCCGGCGACGACGGCGTGCTTCGCGCGGACGAGCGAGCAGGCCGCATCCTCGGGGAGGACCTGGCTGGCTTCGTCGAAGACGACGACATCGAAGTAGCGGCGGTTCGCATCGAGGAGCTGCGCGACCGTGAGCGGGCTCGCCATCCAGCAGGGGCAGAGCGTGGTGAGCACGTCCGGGGCCTCGGCGAGGAGGCGGCGAAGGGGGAGGTGGCGCGTCTTCTTCTCCGCCTCGCGCCGGACGAGCGCGTCCTGTTCGGGGAACGTGTTCATCGCGGCGACGGCGCGCTCGGCGTGGGCGCGACGGACGCGGGCGGTGGCGACTTCGAGGCGCTTGCGGTCGAGCTGGACGAACTCGTCGACGGCACGGTCGTGGACGCGGCCGTTGAACCCGGCGATGCTGGGGTCGGCCTCGCGGGCGCGGTCGAGCAGGGAGGATGCCCAGGCGAACGCGAAGCACACGGCCCAGAGCTCGGTCGGGGGCTGCACCCGCCGGAGCTCGGCGATGATGTCGGCGGCGCCGGCGACGCCGATGGCGCGCTCGATCTCGAGCAGACGCGGGATGCGGTCGGGGGTGAGCGAATCGGCGGCGAGGCCGTTCACCGCCGCCTCGAACTCGACGGGGGTGAGCGAGCGGAGGGGGCGGCCGCCGAGCATGGGCGCGAGCGTCTCGACGCTGGCAGTGAAGGCGGCCGCGGCGCCGGACACAGTGCTGTTGCCGCCCATCGCCGGGACGGGGACGCCAGGTGCGAGCCGCTGCCATTCGGACTGGACGCCGGCGGCGGCCTCGACCTCGCCGATGAGCGTCTTCGGGCCCGCGGAGCTGGTGCGAAGGCCGCGCGCCGTTTTCGTGGCCGACTTGTAGCCGCCGTTGAAGAGCTTCGCGAAGAAGTGGGCGATGGCGTTGCCGCGCGCGGGCTGGAGGCGCTTCCCGAGCGCGCCGAGGTCCTGGGCGAAGAGCTCGGGGCGGTAGGTGCGCTGCACCTCCGCGACGCGGCCGGATGCGGCGACGGCGGCGAGCAGCGCGTCAATGGTCGCGGGCTCGGGCAGGCCGGTGGCGCCGCGGAGCTGGGTGAACGCATCGCGGAGCGCGGGCCACTCCGTGTTCGCGAGCCGCACCGCGAGGTCGCGCGCCTGGCGGGCGGCGGTGCCGTCGGGGAGGTTGGCGCCGTTCCAGGGCGAGGGGCTCGACCGGAGGAAGAGGTCGCCGAAGCCGGTCGCCTCGCCGAGGGCCGCGACGATGTCGCGCACGCGCGGCTCGGAGAGCGCGTCAAGCGCCGCGCCGCGCCACCGGGTGCTGACGTGGGCCTCGTCCGGGAAGCGCAGCAGCTCGCCCTGGAGGTCGTAGACGGACCGCTCGGAGGGCGCGACGACGGCGTGCATCCGGTTGCGGTGGAGGTTGAGCCGGTTGCGCCGGTCGATCAGCGGGCCGTGCACGGACTGGTCGGCGACCGGCAGGGCTTCGCGCACGGCGGCGAGCGACTGGGCGACGCGCTCCATGACCTGGCGGCGCGAGATGTCGGCGCTGTGGAGGTCGAGCGCGAGGTGGCCGAGGCCCGCGCGTTCGAGCCGCTTGAGCACGACATCGAGCGCGGCACGCTTTTCGGCGACGAAGAGCACGCGCTTGCCTTCGGCGGCGAGGCTGGCGATGAGGTTGACGATGGTCTGGCTCTTGCCGGTGCCGGGCGGGCCCTGGATCACGCCATCCTGCCCGGCCACGGACGCGACGACGACCGCCTGCTGGCTGGAATCGGCGTCGAGGACGAAGAATTCCTGGCCCGGGTCGGTGCCATCGAAGGCGCCGGTGTTGACCTCGCGGCGGACGCTGCGGACGGCCTCGCGGGCTTCCGGGACGCCGGCGATCGCGGCGATGAGGTCGTGCCGGGCGAAGGCGGCCGCCTGGTCGCGGAGGTCGCGGACCATGGCCATCTTGGCGAAGGCGAAGTTGCCGAGCGCGAACCGCGGGTTGACCGCGAAGCCGGGGAGGTCGGCCGCGGCAGCGCGGAGGCGGTCGAGGACGCCGGCGAAGCGGTCCGCCTCGGGGTCCTCGCCGAGCAGGGCTTCGGGTTCGAGCCGCACGCCGGCGGCCGTTTCGAGCGCCTGGAGGAGGACGAGGTTCACCTGGACATCGCCGGCGCGCTGGACGGCGAACGTCCGGCCATCGCGGCCGCGGGCGATGAGCTGCACGGGGAGGAGAAGCACCGCCGCCTCGGGAGGGCGGCCGGTGTCGGTCGCGGGCCAGGTGGCCATGTGCATGGCGATGAAGAGCGTGTTCAGGCCGCGCTCTTCGAGGTTGGCCTGGGCCCGGCGGCGGATCTCCTGGAGCGACTTGCCGGTGGCATCGGCGTCGGAGCCGGGGAGCAGCTTCGTCACGGGCACGGCGGCATCGGCGAGGAGCTGGGCCATCGCCTCCGGGTCGTGGAGGGTGAGGTCAAGGGTGCCGGTCTTGAGGTCGCGGTAGTAGAGGAGGTTGTTGCGGCGGGAGAGGTCGACGAGGCGGCGGATCCAGCCCTCGCGCACTCGCTCGACGGCGGCGATGCGCTCGGCGGCGCCGGGCGGATTGGGCTCGGTGGTCATGGCGCGATTGTAAAGGCGTAGAGGCGTGAAGGCGTGGAGGCGTAAAGTGGGCCCCTCGCAAGGCGTGCGGGTGGGCGCCAAACGAGCTGGGCGGGCGCCTGCGCTGGCGCCCTCGGTCGCGGGCTGACGTGTGAGGAGTGGACGGGCGCGGCTGGTGTAGGATTCGCTCGACCAAACCACGGTGACAGGACCCGATGATGCCACCGATCCTTGACGAACCGAGCGGGATACACCACGATACCAATACAGCCCCGGTTGCTTCGACGGCCGGGCTCGAGGCTCCCGAGAGGGAGCCTCTTCGCGTTAACGTCTACGTTGACGGATTCAACCTCTACTTCGGCTGCCTTGAAAACACCCCTTATCGCTGGCTGGATATCTCGCAGCTCGTGCGGAATCTTCTGCAACCGATGCTCGGCGACTTCACCCTCAACCGGATTCGCTACTTCACCGCGCGCGTATCGGATCGTCCTGAGTCGCCCGGATCGTCACTACGCCAGTTGACCTATCTGCGGGCGCTCGGAAGCATCTCGACTCTCTCGCTGCATCTGGGGCAGTTCAAGACCAACAAACGGAGTTACAAGCTGGCAGATGGATCTGGATTCGCGGAAGTAATCCGCAGCGAGGAAAAGGGATCCGACGTCAACCTCGCCTCATACCTCATTATCGACGCTGTCGACCACTGCTACGACGTTGCCCTCGTTATCTCGAATGACACCGACCTCGTCCTCCCAATCGAGCTGACCAGGCAGCGGTTCGCCGTCGCGATTGGTGTGTCGGCGCCGTGCTACTTTCGCAACCGGCGCCCAATGGCTGACTTGGAGCGGGTCTCGGACTTCCAGGTGCATATCAGGCCGGAGCACAAGCAGTTGCTCGCCGCGAGCCAGTTCCCCGTGAGGGTTGAGTCGGCGCATGGCGGCGCGGTTGTACGGCCGGAGCGATGGGCACCACAATCGCGATCCGGATGACCCTTCCGCAGGTCAGGCCACGGCGCGGAGGTGGGGGGTGGCGCGGTAGCCGAGGTGGCGGACGACGGCGACCATCTCTTCCACACGCACACGGTCGCGTTCGAAGCGGATGGTGGCTTCCTGGGTGCGTTCGTCGACCTCGACATCGAGCACGCCGGGGAGCTTGGCCAGGGAGCGGCCGATGAGGTACTCGCCGCCGGTGCCGGGTTCGAGGCCGAACAGGCGGAGGGTGGCGAAGATCACCTCGTCGTGCGACGGGAGCGGGGCGGCGAACTCGCCGCGCTCGCGGATGGCGACGCTGTAGCGCACCTCCGGGCCGAACCCCTCCATCGAGACGAGCCAGGCATCGGCGGCGAACTGGACGCCGCCGGCGCGCCGGAGCGAGAGGCTGCGCTTCCCGGCGGCGAGCTCGGCGAGGCCGCTGGCATCGGCGGTGAGGTGGTGGAGCGAGGCCTCCGCCAGCGCCTCGATCGGGATGCCGAAGAGCGCGGCGGCCGCGGCGTTGGCGGTGACCACGTCGCCTTCGGGGCCGACGATCAGGAGCGCGTCGTGGCTCATTTCGAACAGCCGGGCGACGTGCCGTTCGCCGTGGGCGAGCGCGCGGGCGCCGTCGTAGCGGTCCATGGCGTTGCGGATGGCGCGGGCGAGCTGGGCGGGCCAGACCTCGACCTTCACGAGCGCGTCATCGGCGCCCGAGCGGCGGAGCATCTGCTCGTTGGAGGCGGGGTCCGGCCCGGCGAGGAGCAGCATCGGCATCGCCCAGCCGCAGGCGCGGAGCGTCCGCGTCACGGAGTCTCCGGCCCAGCCGTCGAGGTTGTGGTCGATGAGGCAGACATCGTAGCCGGGGTTGTCGTTGGTGAGGGCGACGTGTGGCGAGGGATGCCACTCAAGGTAGTAGGTGCGGTCGGGTACGAGCTCGAGCAGTCCCCGGATGAGGACATGGGCTTCTTCGTCGTCGTCGATGAGCAGGACCCTGATGACGCCATCGCCCAGGGTGTCCGCGATCGCCATGACGCCGGCCTCCTTGGCGCTGCGTGCAGCACCAGTTGGTTAATCGGCAGTGGGAGCGCGCAACGAAGGGGCCGGGGGTGTCGAATGTGGGACTCCCAACGGCCCTTGCGTACACTGGGGCCGGGAGGAGGCCAACGGGCCCGATTTTGGCAAGACCAAGGATCCCCCAAGAGAGGCGCGCACGGCCCTCGGCAGCGCGGCGTGGTTCCCCGAAAATGACGCTCATGGACATCCCGGCACCCGTGATGAACAGCTTCCAGGAGGTTGGCCGCGACCTCTACCAGCTCGGGCTGGTGACGAGCCACGGCGGCAACCTGAGCATCCGCGACGGCAGCGCGATGTGGATCACCGGCACGGGGACGATGCTCGGCCGGCTGAAGGAGCGCCACATCGCGCGGGTGTTCGCCGATGGTGCCCACGCGGGGCCCACGCCTTCGAGCGACACGATGCTGCACACGGCGGTGTACGCGCTCACGGGCGCCGGCGCGGTGGTCCACGCCCACCCGCGGCACGCGATCGCGCTCTCGTTCGAAACCACGACGTTCACGCCGGAGGACTTCGAAGGGAAGCTGCACCTGCAGGACGTGCCGGTCATCGAGCAGGGGACGGCGCAGCTCGAGCGGGTCGCCGGGGCGCTGCAGTCGCGGCTGGTGGTGCTCCTGCGGGGGCACGGCGCCTACGCGCGGGGGGCCACCCTCTGGGAGGCGCTGCACTGGATCACGGCGCTCGAAGAGAGCGCGCAGATCGCGGTGATCCGCCGCACGCTGGCGGCGGCGCGCCCGGTCGAGGAGCTCGACGGCGCGGGCATCGTCGGTGAGAGCGTCCAGTCCTACTAACCGGTGAACGCGGGCCCGCCGGTCCATTCCGGGGCGCGGCGTGGGGGCGGATACTGGTGACATGACCGCCGCGATCGAATGCGTCGAACTGACCCGGCGTTATGGCGACCACACCGCGCTCGACCGGCTGAACCTCTCGGTCCGCGAAGGCGAGATGCTCGGGTTCCTGGGTCCGAACGGCGCAGGGAAGAGCACCACCATCCGGCTGCTCCTCGACCTGATCCGGCCGACATCGGGCCACGCGCGCGTGCTGGGGCACGACTGCCAGCGCGAATCGGAGCAGGTGCGCCGCCTGATCGGCTACCTGCCGGGCGACCTGCGGCTCTGGGGCAACATGACCGGGCAGGGCACGGCGGACTTCTTCGCGGGTGTGGGCCACCGGGCGGCGGACCCGGCCTGGACGCGGGAGCTGGCCGGGCGGCTGGAGCTGGACCTGGGCAAGCGCGTCTCCGCGTATTCGAAGGGGAACCGGCAGAAGCTCGGAATCCTCGTGGCGCTGCTGCACCGCCCGCGCGTGCTCCTGCTCGACGAACCGACATCCGGGCTGGACCCGCTCGTCCAGCGCGTCGCCTGGGACCTGCTGCGGGACGAAGTGCGGCGCGGGACGACCGTGTTCTTCTCGTCGCACGTGCTGAGCGAAGTGGAGCAGGTCTGCGAGCGGGTCGCGGTGCTGCGCGAGGGGCGGCTCGTGGCGGTCGAGGAGATCGCGCGGATGAAGGCGCGGGCGGTGCGCCACGTGGAGGTGACGTTCGCCGGCGCGGCGCCGGAGCCCGGCGCCATCGCCGCCCCGAACGCGCGGGAGCTGCGCCGCGAGCCGCGGACCATCGAGTTCGAGGTCTCGGGCGACTTCGACGCGTTCCTGAAGGCGCTGGCGCACCACACCGTGGCCGACCTGCGCACGGAGCAGCCCTCGCTCGACGAGATCCTGCTGCGCTACTACGAGGAGGTGGCCGCGTGAACCGCCTGCCGCTCGTTGCCAAGACGCTGCGGGACTACCGCGTCTCCGTGGTCGCGATTGGGCTCACTATCGTCCTCATGGCGCTCGTGGTGATGCTCGTGTACCCGACCTACAGCGAGGCGCTCGCGGACATGGAGGTGCCGGCCGGGTTCGAAGGGTTCATCGGCGAAGCCGGGGACTGGTCGTCGCCGGCGGGGTTCCTTGCGGCCGAGTTCTTTTCCTGGATCCCGCTGGTGCTCATCGTCCTCGCGATCATCGCCGGGACGGGCGCGGTGGCGGGCGAGGAAGCGGCCGGGACGATGGACCTGCTCCTCGCGCAGCCGGTCTCGCGGCGGCGCTACCTGCTGGAGCGCTTCGCGGGGATCGCGCTCGCCGTGACGCTGGCGGCGGCGTTCGCGCTGCCCGGGTTCGCCATTGGCAAGCTCGCCATCGGCTACGACGTCTCGTACTGGCGGATGACCCAGGCGACCGTGAACATGCTGCCGGTGACGTACCTGTTCGTGGCGCTGGCGCTGCTGGGGAGCTCCGCGCTGCCGGGGCGGGGCGCGGCGACGATGCTCTCCGTGGGCGTGGTGGTGCTCGCGTACTTCCTCTACAGCATCGGCGCGGCGGTCGAAGCGCTGGACTGGATGGCGAAGGTCACGCCGTTCTACTGGTCCGACAACAGCCGCGTGCTGGCCCACGGGTTCGACTGGCTGCGAGCAGGCGTGCTGCTGGCGGTCGCGGGCGTGCTGCTCGCGCTGGCGGTGGTGGCGTTCGAACGGCGGGATATCGCCTCGACCGGACGCGCATTCCGGCCATGGGCGGCGCTGCGCCGCGGCCGCGCACGCGAGGACGCGCCCGGGCACCGGACGGCCACGACGCCGGCCCACGACCGCTGATCCGCTGCAGGAGTGTGAAGGCGGCTACAGCGGCCGGACCTGCGTGTGCTGCACGGTCGAAGGGCGGCACCGCCGCGCCACCCCCGCGCAGGAGTCCCCCCATGCAGGTCCTCATCGTCACCTTCAAGCTCGCCGGCATCACTCCAGAGGAGTACGCCGCCCGCTGCGACGAGATCGCGCCCGTGTTCGCGGCGATCCCCGGCCTCGTTTCGAAGACGTGGCTCGCCGACCCGGCGACGAATACGTACGGCGGCGTCTACGAGTTCACGGACCGCGCGGCCGTCGATGCGTACTTCGGCGGCGACGTCTTCGCCATGGCGAAGGCGAACCCGGGGTTCGCGGACCTCCAGGTCCACGTCTTCGGGACGTTCGCGGCGCCGGGCCGGGTGACGCGGGCGGAGCGGAAGATGGCCGCCTGACCTCAGCTCGAGTGCGATTCGACCCAGCGCCCGCGGAAGAGCAGCAGCTCGCCGCGGGCGACCTGGATGCGCGCGGGCGGGTGCGCGACTTCGTTGTGGACGCCGTAAGGGCTGAAGCGCAGCGGGTAGTCGTGCAGGTCCCAGCGCAGGCCGTGCGTGGTGACGCCCTCGCAGGGGCTCACGGCGACGAGCGAGACGACCGTCCCGGGCCGGGCATCGACCACGGCCTCGCCGTCGACCAGGCTGACTTCGAAGAGGTCGTCGTGGATGCGAACGTCGGCCTTGCCGCGAAAGAGCGGGATGACCGACAGGTTCGCGAGCGCGTGGTCGGCACGGCCGCCGCCCGCGGCGAGGACGTCGACGCGCGCGGCGCCCCGGGCGAGGCAGAAGAGGATGGCCTTCTGCAGGTCCGTCGTGTCGAGGTCGTGGATGCGGTGGAGGCGGGAGGGGTGGACGCGGCCGCGGGCGTCGTCGCTGACCGAATCGAGGTCGCCGACGACGGCATCGACCGTCACACCGGCGGCGAGGGCCTTATCGACGCCGCCATCGGCAGCGACGAGGAGGCCGGCGCCCGCGCAGACCTCGGCGACGAGCTCGCTGGTGGGCAGTTCGCCGTTGGCGAAGACGACCGCGCGCATCGCGGTGATACTGCGCCCGGCCACGCTTGAGGGGAAGCGTCCGGGTCGCGACGGGAGCTGACCCGGGTGGCGCGGTAGGATGCGCCGATGCGTGTGCTCTTCGTTGCCGCGGCGGTCCTGCTCGGGATGTCCGCGCAGGCCTGCGTGCCGCTGGAAAGCGAGACCATCACCGGCGAGCTGCCCCCGTGCGAGTGGGCGGACGTCGTGAGCGTGACCGACGGCGACACGATCGTGGTGGAGCTCGATGGGCGCGAGGAGCGGGTGCGCTACATCGGCATCGACACGCCGGAGACGGGCGGGTTCCAGCAGGCGGAGCCGCTGGGCAAGGAAGCGACGGCGCGCAACCGGGAGCTGCTCGACGACGGTCGCGTCTGCCTGGAGAAGGACGTCAGCGAGACGGACCGGTTCGGGCGCCTGCTGCGCTACCCGTGGCTCGAAGACGGGCGGATGGTGAGCACGGTCCTGCTGGACGAGGGGCTCGCGGAGGTGGTGGAGTTCCCCCCGGACCTCAAGTACCACGAGTCGCTGCTCGACCCGGCGCAGTGGGACGCGCAGGCAGCGGAGCTCGGGATCTGGGGCGAATAGGGCGGCTATTCGATGACGCGCCGGGCGACGACGACGTCGCGCTGGAGATAGGTGCCGGGGCCGCCGGGATAGAGCCGCTGGAGCTCGCCGCCGCAGGTGATGAGCGTGATCCACTCCTCGCCTTCGGGCTTGTTCTGCGGCCAGATGATGTCGCCCATGGGAATGTTGTTCGCGTCGTAGCGGGTCACGCGGATGACGACATAGCGGTACTCGCGGCCGTCTTCCATCTGGATGACGATCTCGTCGTCGCCATCGGGGCGGAGGGTGGCGAGCTTGTTGAACGGCCCGATGATGTTCGGGTAGTAGTCCACGTGCGCGGAGAAGACGGCGTTCCCGCCGAAGCCGGGCTTGTCGTAGATGTCGTACCAGCCGGTGTTGTACGGGTCGTGCGGGACATCGAGGCGGTTATCCGGCAGGAGGCCGATGTTCTCGATCTTCGAGCTGACTTCGAGCTGGGGGATCTTCAGGAGCGTAACCGCGCCGTCGTAAGGGGGTGGCGTGGGCGTGGCCGTGGGTGTTGCCTCGGGCTCCGTGGTCAGCGTCGGCGTGGGCGTGGCCTGGAGGTCGAAGGTGGTGGGGACGGGCTCGGCCGCGCTGGTATCGCCGCCGTCCTGGTTCGCGACGAAGCCATAGGCGAGCAAAGCCAGCCCGGCCACGAACGACACAACGGCAAGGACGCGGAGGGTTTTCATGCGATAGCAGCTGCCTCTCTTAGCTTATACGGCAGAAGGGGTGGGTGGGATAAAGCGGGGCGGGGCGGCTGTCGGCTGTCGGCTGTCGGGCAGGATGGCGGGGCCCTCATCCCCCGGCCCCTTCTCCCGTGCGCGGGAGACACGATGGCAAAGGGCCAGGATGGTGGATGAAAATCGACTTTCGTCAGGGAGAGGCAACGAATAGCGAATCCAGATGCCCGGAACTACGGCGCTATTTTCAGAGCAGAAGGGGAGCTCCGCGCTGGCGCGAGGCCGCGGTGCCGGGGCGCGGCCGAGCGCTCCCGATTGGTCGCGCCACTGATGGCGGTGTCGCACCGGCCACGGGTGTAGCCCGGGCCCCTGGTGGGCCCTGGCGGCAGCTCACGGACGTACCACCGATAGGTCACCAACGGCCGGTGCTGCGAGGGCGGGAGCGCAGCGACCGGCCGGCTCGTGGCGCGAGGTGCGTCGCGGGCGGCGACGCACGCTGCGCGCAGGGCAGATGTGCCGGGGCGCGAATGGGCGTGACCCAGGCTAATAACTGATGACCGATGACTGGTAACTGGCCTATTCGACGCGCTTCGCGACCACGACCAGTCGGTCCGGATAGGTGCCCGGGACGTTGCTGGAGAGGCGCTGGATGGTGCCGTCGCAGGTGATGAGCGTGACCCACTGCTCGCCGGCGGGGCGGTCGCCGGGCCAGACGACGTCGCCCATCGGGATCGTCGCTTCATCGAACACCTGGATCCTGATCACGACGTAGCGGTACTCGGTGCCGTTGTCCATGGCGACCTGGATGTCGGCGCCCGGTGCGATGGACCCGAGCGCCCAGAACGGCCCCTGGATGCGGGGCCAGTAGTCCTTGTGCGCGGCGAACACGGCGTTCCCGTCGAACCCGGGCTTGCCGTAGCCCTCGATCTCGTACCAGCCGGTGTTCAGCGGGTCCTCAGGGACAGCGAGCTGGCCGTTCGCCATGAGCCCGATCGCCTCGATCGCGGAATCGACCTCGAGCGACGGGATGCGAAGCCGCGCGACGGCACCGTCGTAGGGAGGCGGGGTTGGCGTGGCCGTCGCCGCGACTTCGGTGGGCGATAACGGAGCGGTGGGCGTCGGCGTTGGCGTGGCGACGAACTCGGTCCGCGTCGGCGGGGGCGTGGCGGGCTGGCTGTCCCCCGTGCGCGCGGCCAGGCCGAGCGCGACGATAGCCACGCCTGCCGCGAAGGAGGCCACTGCCAGGACCCGCAAGACGTTCACATCGTGCTCCGCTGCATCGCGCGGGGTGATGGTAGCACCCCGGTGCGGCTGTCGGCTGTCGGCGAGGATGGCGCGGCACGTCGCGGTCGCGGGCTGGCGCGGGGCGGCAGTGCCGGGGCGCGCCCTGCCCTTCCTCACGGTCGGGCTACTGATGTGCAGCGCCCAAGGCACGGCAGGCACGCGCCCCCGGCTGATAACTGATGACTGGTAACTGGCAACTGGCCCTTACTGGCTGTCCGTGGGGGGCGGGGGGCCTTTGCTGCGGCGGGCGAGCATGTAGCCGCCGAAGATGCCGCAGGCGACGAGCAGGACGAGAGTGCCGAGGATGGTGCCGAGCACGGGGATACCATGCGTTTCGGTGTCCTGGGGGTCGGTGGGTGTTGGAGTGGGTGTTGCGATGCCCGGGGAGTTGGTGGCAGTGACCGTGCGGGCGGGGCCGCCGGGCTGGGGCGTCGTGGGGAGCTGGATGTCGTCCGTGGGCGGGACGACGGTACCGGAGGGGTTGGTGCGGGCGGTGGCGGTCGCAGTGGCGGCGGCCTGGGTGGCGTTCGGCGTCGCGGTTGGGGTTGCGGTGGGGAGCGGGACGGTCTGGCCGCTGCCCACGTTCAGGTCGAGCCGCTGTGGGCCGGTCTTCCAGGTGGCCCGCTGCGCCGCTTCGCGCCCATCGACCGTGAAGGTGACGGTATCGCCCTCTTCGGCGCAGCCCGGCTCCTGGGACTCGTGCATGACGATGATGGCGTAGGCGGAGACGCCGCCGTCCATCACGGTCTTCGGGTCCGGCGGGCCGGGCTGGCTGCAGTCCTTGCCGTTGACGAACGCCCGAACGGGGGTGCCGGGCGGGACGGACTGTCCGTCGATCGTGGCGGAACCGAAGTACGTGGCCGGGATCGACGGCTGTGCCAGCGCGGCCGGGGCGAGCGCGCCGAGGAGCAGGAACAGGAGGCCGGCCGCGCCGGCGCGAAACCGCATACCTGCATCGTAGTGGTGCGGGGCGATGCGGGCATCGCGCCGGGTGTGCCGGGTTTCCCTCAGCGGAACTGGATGGCGCCGTGCATCTCCCAGATGAGCACTTCGGCGCCGGCTTCGCCCGCGGTCGCGGCGAGGGCGCCGCCGAGGGTGACGCGCGCGGCGTCGCCTTCGCCCAGCTGGCCCGCGACTTCCAAATCGACGCCGCCCTTCGCGACGAACACGTGCACGAACGGCGCATCCGGCAGGGTGACCCGCTCGCCGGGCTTGAGCCGCCCGGCCCAGAGCACCGCGCCCTCCTGCTTAATCCCGATCGCGGCGTCGTGCCCGCGGCCGCTGGCGACCGGGACGAGCCCGCCGCGGGTGAGCTCCGAGTTGATGTCGAGCTGGGCGTAACCGGGGCGGACCTTCGCCTCGTCGGGCACGACCCACATCTGGACGAAGTGGACGTCGCCGCCCTTCGTCGCGTTCATCTCGGAGTGGAGGATGCCCTGGCCGGCGCTCATCCGCTGGGCGAGACCGGGGTAGATGAGCCCCGTGTGGCCGGTGCTGTCCTTGTGTTCGAGCTCGCCATCGAGGACCCACGTGACGATCTCCATGTCGCGGTGGGGGTGGGTGCTGAAGCCGGTCCCGGGCTTTACGACGTCGTCGTTGCTGACGAGGAGGAGGCCGAAGTGGGTGTTGTCCGGGTCGTAGTGGCCGCCGAAGGAGAACGAGTGTCGCGAGTCGAGCCAGTCGATGCGGGTGGCCATGCGCTCGCCGGCGCGGCGGAGATCGATGGCGGGAGTGAGGGTTGCCATGGGGGCGGCCTCCGGTTAGTTGCTACTGCAACCATATCGATTTCACCGTTGCGGCCGCAATAGCAGGCTACAGAGAGAGTAGACTGGAGCCATGGCAGAGCAGCCAGAAGAACTGCAGCTCGCCGCGTGGCGGGCATTCCTCACGGCACACGCGCGAGCGATGGCGGTGCTCGAAGACGAGCTCCAGGCGGAGTGCGACCTCGCGCTCGCCTGGTACGACGTGCTCGTGCAGCTTTCGGACGCGGCGGAGAACCGGCTGCGCATGCACGAGCTCGCGCGCGCGGTGCTGCTGAGCCGCGCGGGCCTGACGCGGCTGGTCGACCGGATGACGGCGGCGGGGCTGGTGGAGCGGGTGCCCTGCCAGGAGGACCGCCGCGGCACGTGGGTGGCGATGACGGCGGAGGGGCGGCGCGTGCTGGACAACGCCTCGCCGGTGCACCTGCGGGGGGTGGAGCGCCACTTCACGCGGCACCTGGCGGATCGCGAAGCGGAAGAGCTGCGCGAGGTGTGCGCGCGGGTGGTCGCGGCGCTCGAACCGCGCCTTTAGCGAGACCTGGAGTACGGGGATCGGCCGGCCGGACTGGGAAGAGCGGCCGGCCGAGAACCGCACAACCGGCGGGTGAGACCGGGCGGCCGGGAGAGCCCCGAAACGGCAACAACGGGACGCCCCCGGCCCGCCACCGTTATGCCCGACGGGGCGCCCCGGTGGAAAGGCGTGATTCCCG
This sequence comes from Dehalococcoidia bacterium, assembly GCA_020850615.1. Lineage (GTDB taxonomy): Bacteria > Chloroflexota > Dehalococcoidia > Tepidiformales > Tepidiformaceae > JADZEI01. The sequence goes on from JADZEI010000032.1 coordinate 27,720, forward strand.
ACATTTGTACCAATTGGCTCAACGCGCTGCTTCGGTGGCGTCCCAGGCGGCGTCATTCATCGGGTGCCAGTCGACCGCCCAGCAGGGGTCGAAGGCGTTCCAGCTGTTGATGAAGCACTGGAACTTCATGAGACGGCCATCGTCGCCGACCCACTCGAGGGGGGTGATGATGCGGCGGGGGGTCGGCCCGGATGGGTGCTGCGCCCAGGCGCCGTCCAGGTCTCGCAGCGCCCGCGGATCTTCGCGCCGGAGCATGCCGATTACGTCGGCCAGGTAGCCCGGCCGCTTCTCGTCGCGATAGCCGAGGACGAGGGGGCGGAGCGACTGGGGCACGATGGCGCGGGCGACCTCTTTCCAGTTGAGCAGGCGCTCCCGGAAGAAGGGGCTCATGAAGAACTGGAGCAGGTGCGGCCCCTCGCGGCCCGCGGGCGCCGGGCGCGAGCTGTAACGGGTGATGGCGTCGCCTGCCCGGTTCGCGCCTTCCACCTCGCAGCGGGCGTTGACGAGGAAGCAGGGGTGCGCCAGCGCCTGGAGCTCGGCGTGGAGCTGGGCCCGGGTGCGGCCGGTCATGGCTTCGCGGCCCTGGAAGATGCCGGCCCCCTCGTACCCGGCGAGGACCCGGGCGAAATCGGACGGCTCCTCGTCGTAGCCAGCAGTGCGGGTGAGCGCGTTGATCCGCAGGCCATCGAGCGTGAGCGCGCGGGCGATGGCGAGCAGGGTCTCGCGCCGGGGGTGCCGCTCGCCGGTCTCGTATTTGTAGACGCTGTCCTCGGAGATACCGGCGCGCTCCGCGAGCACGCGGCGGCTCATCTTCACGTCGAGGCGCGCCTCCTGGAGCATGCCGGGGAGGTCTTGGGCAATGAACTCGTTGAGGTGGTTCGCCCAGCCTCGGGGGCCGGTGCCGGAGAACTGTTCCGCGACCCAAGAACTGGTCTCGCGGTCCGCGGCCATCCAGTCGAAGGCGAAGGTGCCGTCAAAGAGGCTCCAGTCGCGGTAGATGCCACAGAAAGAAAGCTCGGTGCCGTCGCCGAGTCGCCAGCGAATGGGGTGGGTTTGCCGGACACCTTCCACGAACTCCGGGCTGACGAGCCAGGTGGTGAAGAAACGCTGGAGAGCGTGCGGGCGCTCGATGCCGACGCGGTCGATGAGGACCTGGAGGTAGGGCGGGATGCCGCCGGGTTCCTCCACGCGCACGTTCTCCCGCTTGAGCACGCCGATCAGCGAGCCGATGAGCTCCTCCCAGTTCGTGAGCCGGGCTTCGAAGTGCGGCAGCGACGCCATCCAGAGAATGTTCCGTTCGAACAGCGTGGGCAGGTCCACGCCGAGGTCCATTTCGGCGACGGCATTCGCGAGGCCGTTCCAGGCGCGGATCTCGTGGCGCTCGTTGATGATGAGCGAGACCCACTCGTAGGCAGCGACCTCTTCGGCCATGACCGCGAATTCGGCCCGAAAGTCGCCGATCGCGCGGAGGAGCGGCGAGGCGGCCACTTCCTCGCCGCAAGCGAGGAGGAGCTGGCGCTCCTCGGCGGGGCCGAGCTCGAGGGCGCTGGTGAGCGCGTCGATGACGGCGCGCGCCGGCCTGCGCCGCCCGCCTTCGTAGGAACGGAGGGAATCGAGGCCGATTCCGGCTGCGCGGGCGAGCTGCGACTGGGTCAGCCCGGCCGCGCTGCGGAGCTGGCGGATCAGGGGTCCCCAGGCAGCGGTGCCGCGCATCACGGCGCATTCTAGCGATGCGGGCGCGTTGTACAAGCGTTTCGCGCATTGACGGATTGCCGGTCAGTCGTGGCAGCGGGGCGCGGGGGCGTGCGTGTACGATGGGGGATGGGCCGATGGCGGGGTGCCGGGCCCGGGAGGGACGATGCCGCGGGCGATCTTCTTCGACATGGATGACACGATCCTCGATACCTCGGGTGGGCTCGAGGAGGCGTGGGAGATCGCGTGCAGAGACGTGGCGCCGCAGCTCGGCTGCGACTGGTCCCAGCTCCGCGCGGCGATCCGCCGGGAGGCGATGGAGTTCTGGAAGGACGAGGCGGCCGTGGGGCACTGGCGCGTCCGGCTGGTCGAAGCGCGCGAGCACGTGGTCAAGCTGGCGCTGGCGGCCGAAGGGATGGACCCGGGCCTCGCGCCGCGGATCAACGACCGCTACGGCGAGGAGGTTGGCGGACGGATCAAGCTCTTCGACGATGCCCTGGCGACGCTCGAACACTGCCGCGCCGAGGGCTACCGGCTGGCGTTGCTGACGAACGGGCCGGCCGACATGCAGCGCGGCAAGATCGCCCGGTTCGACCTGGAGAAGCACTTCGACGCCGTGGTCATCGAGGGCGTGTTCGGGCACGGCAAGCCGAACCGCGAGGTGTTCGACCACGCGCTCACGGCGGTGGACGTGCGGCCGGAGGAGGCCTGGCACGTGGGCGACAACCTCTACGCGGACGTGGGCGGCGCCAAGAACGTGGGCATCCACGCGGTCTGGATCCACCGCGAGCGGCTGGAGCTGCGCGAGGACCTGCTGATCACGCCGGACCGGGTCATCGGGCACCTGCACGAGCTGCCGGGCGTGCTGCGCGAACCGTAGGACGCGTCAGAAGCGGGCACGCACGACGACGTCCGTCGCCAGGCAGAGGCGGCCCTGGGCTAGCAGCAGGTGGAGGCGAGGTCATCGAGGTGACGATGCCCGTCCACTTTCGCAGCCCAATGGCAACCCGCGTGCCACCCGGATGGGGCGCCGGTGGCCGCGTCCACTGGCTGCTCACAGGCGCGTAACCCGGCCGCTGTAGATTCGTTCACGCCCTCTTTCCCGTGTGCCCTGCGGGCATCGGGGATTGCCCAAACGGATGGGCGACAAGTAACCATTCGGCCCCCCAGGCGTACACCCACTGGTCAGTCCGCGCCCCATGCCTGCCACCCGACAACAACCATGGGAGGTCGTGATGGCTGTGCACGGTGGGGCGGGGCGGAGGACGAGGGGAGTTGCACAGGGCACGGACGGGGATGTGGCGGTGGTTGTCGCGGGGAATGCTGCGCCACCATCCACGACCTCCCGCCGCGCAGGAGGGCTCGGCCGCGGGATCGCGGCCGGCTTCCTGTTCGGCCTGGTCTTCTGGGCGGCGGTGCTCTTTTCGCTGGCGATCGCGAGCTCGTTCGCGTACCAGCCGCTGGACAACAAATGGGCGAAGATCGAGATCGGCTACAGCGCCGACCCGGCGGTGGCGGGCTACACCGCGAACGGGATGGCGCAGTGGGCCGGCGCGAGCGCGCTCAGCCTCTATGCCGGCGGCGGCGACATCCGCGTGGTGGTGGGCGATCTGAAGCCGCCGATCTACTACCCGAACCAGACGGCGCAGGCGAACCTGGTGCAGGGCGGCGGGCAGATCACGTACTGCGAAGTGCGGCTGGACCAGGTGCACTTCATGGCCCTGAACGAGGCCGGCCGCCAGAACACCGTGACGCACGAAATCGGCCACTGCCTGGGGCTGGACCATTCGGAGCAGCCGAGCGTGATGATGAACCCGCTGTTCTACGGGTTCGGGGCGGACGACATGGCGGGGATCGCGGCGCTGTACCCGGCCCCGGCGCCTGCCGCGACGGAGCCGCCAGCACCTGTCGCCACCGAGCCGCCCGCGCCCGCAGCGACCCAACCACCGGCCCCGGCCCAGCCCCGCGCGGTGATCACGCGCGAGGCCAAGCTGCCCCCGGTGGCGGCGACGCCCCGGGCCGCGAACGTGAGCGCACCCGCGCAGCCGGACCTCGCGCAGCCAGCAGCTGCGGCGCCCGCGACCAGCTTCGCGCGGCGGGACGCGGCGGCCGCGGACCCGGCGTCGCTGGGCGCCGACGTGGTGATGTCGGCCGACGGGCGGGCCTGGTTCCGGGCGCTCGACGGTGCATTCGGCTGGCTGAACACGTTGCCGGAGCTCGACCCGGGCGCCAGCTACATCGTCCGCTGAGCGCGTTCTGGACGAATTTCTCCGCAGAATGGGTTGCCCCCTTCACATCCGTGTCGGGCGGTGTACGCTGATCCATCGAAGCTCGCGATGGACGCCATCGCAGGGAACCGGAGGAAACGTGGAACTCAAGCCCCAGGAAAACAGGGAGTTCAACTTCAGCGGGATCAATCACCTCGCGCTCGTTTGCAAGGACATGGAGCGCACGGTGCACTTCTACCGCGACATCCTCGGGATGCCGCTCATCAAGACGCTCGACCTCCCGAAGGGCATGGGCCAGCACTTCTTCTTCGACATCGGGAACGGGGACTGCCTGGCCTTCTTCTGGTTCCCGGACGCGCCGGAAGCGCACCCGGGCGTCTCTTCGCCGGCCGGGATGCCGGGGCTGGGGCAGGAGATCACGACGGCGCACGGGTCGATGAACCACGTGGCCTTCAACGTGGCGGAAGACAAGTTCGACGAATACGTGCAGAAGCTCCACGACAAGGGGCTGAACCCGAGCCCGGTCCTGAACCACGACGACAGCAAGTGGCAGGTGGCGAAGGAGATGCACCCGGGCGTGTTCGTCCGGTCGGTGTACTTCATGGACCCCGACGGGATCATGCTCGAGTTCGCGACGTGGACGAAGGTGTTCACGGAGGCGGACGCGCAGCACAAGCCGGCGCGCTACGAAGACCGCGAGCGCTACCTGGAGATGGGCAAGCCGCGCGAGGCAGCGGGCGTAAGCTGAACTCCGGGGCCGGAGAGAACGGGAAAGGCGGCGCGATTGCGCCGCCTTTCTTCGTGCCCTCCGCCCCCCCGCCCTCTCCCTGCGGCGGGCGAGGGGAGCTCGTTCGGGGCGAAGGAGTCGAGCGCTTCGAGCCGCCGCGAGGGCACACCCCCTCGCAGTGGGCCGCGTATACTAGCGAAAGTCCCCGTCGCCCGCTTCTTCCCGTCCGCGCCAACCGGACAACCGGCGTCGGACAACGGATAACGGACGACGGGCAACGCCAACGACGCAAACACGCCCGCCTCGGTTGAGGCGGGCGTGTTTGTGTAGTTGGTTTGACGCCAGGGGAGCGGGCCTCAGCGGCGCGCGCGTTCCCGGTCGCGAGCTTCGCTGCGAAGCTTCTTCTTCAGGAGCTTGCGGGCGCGAGCTGCTTCCTTGCGCTTCTTCTTCACGCTGGGCTTCTCGTAGTGTTCCCGGCGGCGGGCTTCCGAAAGGATCCCGTCCAGCATCACGCGCTTGTTGAAGCGCTTCAGTGCCGCCTCGAACGACTCGTTATCCCCGACAACGACTTCGGACAGTGGGTATCACCCGCTTTCCCGCGCAGGGTTCAGCCTCCGGCCGAACGCGGAATCCACAGCGTACCACGGGCCGCCGCACCGCGCGCAAATCCGGCCGCGCTTTACGCGAATTCGCCCATCCCCGGCGATAGACTCGCCCCATGGAGAACACCGCCCGCAGGTGGAGCCGCCGCACCGTCCTCGGTGCGGCCGGGGTCGCGGTCGCCGGGCTTGCCGTCGGGTGCGGCGGCAGCGGCAAGCCCGGCAGCGTGCTCACCCTCCCCGGCCAGCTGGAGGACGACGATGCCGGCGCCAACGGCGGCGATTCCGCCCCGGCGGCGACCGCCACCGCACCGCCACCAACACCCACTCCCACCCCGGTCCCCGTGCCGCCGGCGGGACGTACCACCCGTGTGCTTCTCGAAGGCACGCCCGCCGAGACCGAGCTCGTCATCGCGCACAGCGGTGTCCGCGGGCCGGCGGTGATGTTCCTCGGCGGCGTGCACGGCAACGAACCAGGCGGCTGGCTCGCGGCGGAGGAGATCGCGACCTGGGCGCCGGCCGCCGGCTCGCTACTTGTCCTGCCGCACGCCAACGTCCGCGCTATCGCCAGCTTCGTCCGCACCTTCGACGACATCGGCGACCTGAACCGCCTCTACCCGGGCGCGGCGGATTCGGAGTTCCTGATGGAGCGCATGGCCGCCGAGATCGTCGCCGTAGCCCGCGAGCACCGCGTCGAGCTCCTGCTCGACCTGCACGAGTCCTGGGCCTTCTACGCGAACCGCCCCCAGAACGGCACCGCCTTCCTCGGCCAGACCGTCTCCGCCGGCGTCGGGCCGCGCAACCCAGGCTTCGTGTCCGAGCTCGTCACCGCCGTGAACCCGGGGCTCGCCGTCGAGCGCGACCTCCTCATCCCCCGCGATGGCGCCGCGTTCCGGCGCGACGACCAGGCGCCACAGGCCACGAACCGCGGCCGCAGCTCGCTCTCGCTCGGCGGGCACGTCCCCGGTCTCACGCCCATCCTGGTCGAAATGGGGCAGGAGGACCAGGCGATCGAGCGCCGCGTCGAGCTGCACCTCGCCGTTGCCGAGAGTGCGCTCCGCATTACGGGCGTCATGTAGCGCCCGCCGCTATGGCGCTGCCAGGAACTCCGTCGCGGCCCAGCCCCAGTACGGTTCCGCCGGGACGATGACCTCCTGCCAGGTGCGTCCGCCCGCTTCTTGCGTCGTGCCCGTGTGCTTCAGGAGCGTGCCGTCCGGGTAGCAGGCGATGACCGCGGCCGACACCGAAGGCTGCCGCCGCACATTCAGGCAGTCGCCCGCGCCGGTCACCCGCGTGAGCGGCCCCGAATGCAGCCCCAGCACGGTCCGCCGGTTCACTACGCCGTACGCGTCCGCGAAGAACTGCGGTTCGATCGGCTCCACGGTGCCCTTGAGGTAGTCCACCGTTGCCGGCCACGGAGTCGGGAAGTCGGGGCCCTGTGCGACCTGGATCCCGAGCTGGGCCGGCGAAAGGACGGCATTGCCCAGCGACGGGCTGGACCGGCTCGCCCCCATCCCGATGTCGCCCGAGTACACCCGCACGAGCTGCCCGTTGCTGAAGATGGCAAGGTAGCCTTCGCCGCCCGTGCCCGGCCCCGTGCCGGTCTGGAAGCTCGCCAGGAGCAGCCCGTCCGGGCCGTTCTGCAGGTACACCCCGTCCGCGTTCGGCAGCGCCCCGAACGGCGACTCCCAGAACACCGTCCCGTCGTCGTACAGGTAGCGCAGGCGGTCCGGCGCCATCACGGCGATCCGGCCATCGGGCGCGACCACCCACGGCATCTGCGGCAGCTCGACCGCCTCGCCCGACGGCCACTGTTCGTACCGGTACTCCCACTCCCGCGGGTCGCCCTCCCCGTGCGCCCGGCCCAGCACGAGCTCGCCGCCGAACTCGCGGACATCGGCGGCACCTTCGAACGTGGCCAGCCGCTCCCACGTCACGCCGCCGTCCTTCGAACGCAGCAGCTCCGAGGCCGAGTCGGGCGTGAGCGCGTTCAGCGGGCCGCAGTAGCCCTGCGTGCAGCGCGTCACGTAGATGTCGCCCACCATCGCCGCCAGCTTCTGCGGTCCCGCCCGGACGACCACGCCGGTGATGTCCCCTTCGAGCAGCTTCTCGCGCAACAGCGTGCCGTCCGCCTTCTGGTACACCCGGTCGATCGACGTGTGGTTCCCTTCGCACGCCCAGCACCCGCCCGCGATGTAGAGCACACCCTCGAAGGGGATCTCAGCGGCCGGCGCGAGCGTCATCTCCTGCACTGCCACGCCGTTCACGTACTCCGTACCCGGCGGGTTGGTCGTCACCGCGGCCCATTCGCTGCGCACCTCGGAGTCCGTGATCCCGGTCGGCCGCCCGGCGAGCGTGCCGCCCTGGATGAACCCGCCCTTCGTCACCGCGTGGCGCGTGTCCGCGTCCGCCGGGTTCGTTGCCGAGACCAGGTACGGCGCAGCTGCGGGTGTGGCCGAGCAGTCGGGCAGGCGGCCGGTGTCGTACCACGGCCGGTAGTCGCACTGTTCGTCGCGAACGAACGCGAAGGTGGCGATGCCTGACTCGAGCTCCGAGGGGTTCTGCCCCGGCGGCAGCGACGAGAACGCGAGCCCGAACGTCCCTTCGCAGTTCAGCGGCATGGCCGCGAACGGGCAGCCGATCGCCACCAGCCGCGCGTCCTGGGGGTTCAGGGTCTTGAGCACGCGCGTCACGTCCGAACGCCCCTGGTCCGTGTCCAGCGGCGAATCGAGCAGGATCGCCGAAAGGTCCAGGGCGCGCACGTGCGCCTCGAACTCCACCGCGAACGCACAGACGTCGTCCGGCACGCCCGCGGGGCACTGCGCGATCGGCGTGGGCGCGGGGCCGGGCGTTGGTGTTGCCGTGGTGGTCACGCTCGGCTGCGGCGTCGGGCTCTCGCCGGGCGATGCCTGCTCGGTGCCGTCATCCCGCCCCGCGAACACCGCCAGCAGCACCGCGACCAGCGCACCCAGCGCCGCGACGCCCGCTGCGCCCAGCGCGAGCTTCGCCCACGGCGTCGCGAGCAGCCCCCGCCGCGCGCGCTGCGGGAAGGCGCGCTCGTGCCGCCAGTACTCCGCGGCCTGTTCGCGCGACGGCACGCCGAGCTTCGAGAGGATCTCGGCGACGTGCCACTTCGCGCCATCGAACGAGATCCCGAGCTGTTCGCCGATCTCGGCGTTGGTCTTGCCCGCGGCCAGGAGGTCCAGCACCTCCCGCTGCCGCGGCGTCCACTCGATGCCCTCCGTGGGCGTTGCCGTCCGCGAACCACGCATGCGACCAGCCTACCCCCACCCCCCGCGCCACACCCTACCCGATGGCCCCAATTCCCCGGCCGCATAGACCAAGCCGCCGCGCATTCGGGCAGAAGCGTCCTCACAAATGCCGGGCACCTTCTCGCCTGTGGGCTCCCTGCCAACAGCCAATAGCCACGAGCCGACAGCCCCCCGCGCCGCTACCCCGTAACTCCCGCCCTTTGGTACCATGCCCGGCGGAGAGGTGTCCGAGTGGTTGATGGTGCCGCTCTCGAAAAGCGGTGTGCAGCAATGCACCGGGAGTTCGAATCTCCCCCTCTCCGCCATCCCTGCCCCGAGGGTGCCCCGTGAGAGGCCCGTCAGCTACCATAGGGGCAGCCCGGGCGCCCTACCGCGGCCGGAATTCGCGCCGGAACAGGGCCAGCGTGACTACGAACAGCACGATCGCCCACCCCGCGAGGATCGCCAGGTCCTCCGGGTGGCGCAGCACGCCGCGCAGCATCACGTCCTGCAACGTGCGGATCGCGTAGGTCGAGGGCAGCGCGTAGGACAGCGCCCGCACCGGCCAGGCGATCCGGTCCAGCGTGAACACGAACCCGCTGAAGAAGATGGACGCGAGCAGGATCAGCATCGCCAGCTGCGCCGCGTGCTGTTCGCTCGAAGAAATCAGCGAGATCACGAAGCCGATGCCGAGCGACGCCACCACCAGCAGCAGCAGCCCCGCCGCCACCATCACCCACGAGCCGAAGACCGGCACATCGAGCAGCAGCACCACCAGCGCGACCAGCAGCCCGCCCGCGACCACGCAGATCGTCGCATACGAGAGGTAGTTGCCGAGCACGACTTCGCGGGGCTTCACGGGCGCGACTCGGAGCAGGTCCATCAGCCCGATGAGCCGCACGCGCGCCATCGACAGCGCCCCCAGCGTGATGGCGAGGTGCTGGAGCAGCAGCGCGAGCACCGCCGGCGCGTAGAACCCGGCGAAATCGGGTACGAACGGCGCGATGTTCTCGAGCCGGAGCTGGAATGGCGCGCTCAGCGTCTCGGCCGGGATGCGCTGCGCCTCCGTGACCGTCTCCTCGATCCGCGCGAGGTCCTGTTCGATCTTCGCGAGCTCCTCGTCGGTCGGGATGGTCTCGCTGGTGGCGCTGTCGAGCCGCGCGTCCAGCGTGTCGAGGTTCGCGCGAAGGTTGGCGATCGATTGGTTCAGCGCGTCCGTCTCCAGCCGCTCCCGCCCCAGCCCGGGCAGCACGAACGACACGCCGTCGACCGCCGCGTTCACGCGATCCGCCGTCTCCGCGAGCGGCACGACCACCGCGCGGATCTGGTCCACCTGCCGGCGCGTCTCCTCGACATCGCCGCGCGCATCCCGGGCGAGCCGCACGTAGTCGCGCGCCTGCTGGATGTGCATCCCCACGTCGCCCACGGAGGCCTGGGCGTCGCCGATCGCCTTCGCGATCGTCTCGCGGTTCAGGCGCGCCACCTGGTCCGAAAGGTAGGCGCTCGCGTAGCTCTTGCGCACGGGGTCGATCTCGCTGGTCAGCACCTGGAGCGGCACCCGCTCGCCCGTCTTCACGGTCGCCTCCGGGTCCGCCGGCACGACCACGACCGCGTCGACCTTCCCGTCGCGGAGTTCCCGCCGCGCCGCTTCGAGGTCTTGGGTTTCACCCACGATCGTGATGTGGTCGTTGAGCTGGTCCGGCAGCGGCTGCATCTCGCCCGTCGCCTCGGCCGGCCGGACGATGATCGTGCGCGGCCGGCTCCCGCCGATGTCCACGCCCTGCCCGAAGGCGAGGAGCACGAGGAACGGCCCCAGCACCAGGCTGAACATCAGCGCCGGTTGGCGCACGATCTCGGCGCTCCACTTGACGAAGAACGCCCCCACGCGCGCCGGGTTAATCATCGGAGTCCACCAGCCGGGTGAAGATCTCGTCGAACGATGGGTTGTAGGGCCGCACCTCTTCGAGCTCCGTGCCCCGGTCGTGGAGTGCATCGGTCACGGCCACGGTCGCCGTCGCGGTGTCGTCCACGGTCAGCCGGAGCGTGCGCCGGCCGAGCCATTCGACCTGCTGCACACAGGGCAGGTTCCAGAGCGCGACGATGTCCGCGCGTTCCACCTGCCCCACGCGGATGTCCAGGGCGTCGCCGCCAAAGGCCTTGCGGCGGAGCTCCTCCGGGCTCGCGATGACCGCGATCCCGCCGTCGCGCATCACCGCCACGCGGTCGCAGTAGGCGGCTTCGTCCATGTACTGCGTGGTCACGAGGATCGTGCAGCCGGTGTTGCACAGCTCGCGCAGGTGTTCCCAGATCTTGGTCCGAAGCAGCGGGTCGAGCCCCGCCGTGGGCTCGTCGATGAACAACACTTCGGGCGAGTGAAGCAGCGCGCAGGCGAGCGAAAGGCGCCGTTGCATGCCGCCGGAGATGTCCCGCGCGAGCCGCTTGCGGGCGTCCCACAGCTCGAGGAACTGGAGCACCTGCCGGGTCCGCCGCCGGCGCCGCCGCCACCCGAGTCCGTACAGCCCGGCGACGAACCGCGCGTTCTGCTCAACGCTCAGCGACGGATAAAGGAAGAACCCCTGGGGCGTGTAGCCGATGCGCTTGCGGTGCTTCGTGTCGAAGTCGGCTGGCGCGCAATCGAGCACCCGCACGAGCCCGTCGGTGGGCTGCTGGAGCCCCGTGAGCAGCTTGACGAGCGTCGTCTTGCCGCAGCCGCTCGGCCCCACCAGCCCGACGATCTCGCCGCGCCGGACGTTCAGGTTCACGTCCTTCAGCACGTCCAGGTCGCCGAACGACTTTGCGGCGCCTTCGACGCTGACCACGCCGGGTGCGGCGGGCGGAGGGGCGAGCTGCGCGCCGATCGTTGCGTCGGGGTATTCGGGCGGGGAGACCGTACGGGATGCCATCGCTGCCTCGTTGCGGGACCTCGCTCACCACGACCGTAGTGGCTGGAGCCCCGCCGGCGTGTTACTCCCGGGCCGGTCAGTGTCGCGAAGATATGCAATACCGGGGCGGCTACTCCGGGCCGTTCGCGCCCAGCAACCCCGGTTCGAGCACCAGGTGCACCACGAGGGCGCCCTCGCCCACCTCGATCTCGTTGACCCGGTAGCCCTCCGGCCGCACCGCCCGGGTGAGCTCGTCGTTCACGATGTCCTCGATCAGCCCCTGCACCGAGCCCGGCAGCCGCCCGCCCAGCACCCGCGTGTTCGAAAGATCCGCGAGGACCGCCCCGTCCGGCCCGGCGTGCGGGTGGGCGGTGGTCGAAAAGCGCGCGCTCACCGGGAACCCGGCGACCTCGAACTCGTTGCGCGCGGAGATGGCGATGCCCGTCTCGCCAAGCTCGGCCGAGATGTCCGTCAGCGTGCCCGGCACCTCCGCCTGGAGCAGCCCATCGACGATCGCCTGCTCCACGACGCCCGCCTCGACCAGCACGACCGCATCGTCGCCCGGCGCGAGCGCGACCGGCCCTTCGCGCACGATGACGGGCACGTGCTCCTTCGTGCCCGTCCCAAAGACGAGCTTCCCTGCGAGCACGCCCACGAGCAGCACCGCCGCCAGCGCCCCCACCGCCACCAGGGGCGGCACTTCGCCAATCGCCCGCCGCCAGGATGCCCGACTCGCCATGCTCCCAGTCTCGCCCGCCGGGGATTGCGGGCGGCTCGGCCCGGGCACGAGCGGCGTGGCACTTCCGTCTTGACCGGGAAAGTTGGCCGCGGGGGGTTGACGCGGCTTTCCCGCGGGAATAACGTGCAACCAGATGGTTGTACGTGACGAACAGCACCGCCTGCCCGACGACGCGGTGGACCGCATCTTCCACGCCCTCGCCGATGCGACCCGCCGGGACATCGTCCGCCGCACGCTGGGCCGCGAGGCGAGCGTCTCGGAGCTGGCCGCCGCCTACGCCATGTCGTTCGCGGCCGTGCAGAAGCACGTCGCCGTCCTGGAAGGAGCCGGCCTTGTGACCAAGCACCCGAACGGCCGGGAACGCCTCGTCCGTGGCAACCCGGACACCATCCGCCGCGCGCAGTCGCTGCTCGATGACTACGAGCACATCTGGCGCGGGCGCATCGAACGGCTCGACGCGCTCCTCGCCGACGGCTAAACGCACCAGGAGAAAGGATCCCCCACCAATGCCCATCACGTCCGTCCAGAAGAACCTCGACGCCCTGACCATGACCGTCGTCGCCGAATTCCCCGTCCCCCTCCGCCGGCTCTGGGACGCCTACGCCGACCCGCGCCAGATCGAGAAGTTCTGGGGCCCGCCGGAGTGGCCCGCCACCTTCACCCGCCACGACATGGCCCCCGGCGGCCGCTCCGACTACTACATGACCGGCCCGGAGGGCGAGCGCTCCGCCGGGCACTGGGACTTCCTCACCGTCGAAGCTCCGCGCTCGTTCGAAGTGCGCGACGGGTTCTCGAACGCCGATGGCTCGGACAACACGGAGATGCCGACGATGCGCATGGTCTTCGCGTTCGACGAAACAGCCGCCGGCTCCCGCCTGACCACCACGACCACCTTCGGTTCGCTCGAACAGCTCGAGCAGCTCATCGGCATGGGCATGGAAGAGGGCATGCGCGCCGCCATGGGCCAGATCGACGCCGTCCTCGCCGACCTCGCGTCGTTCGCCGCCGGCCGGGCCACCGAAGCGCAGGTCCTCAGCGACACCCACGTCCGCGTCAGCCGGGTCATCCGCGGTTCCGTCGACCAGGTCTGGAAGGCGCACCACGAGCCCGCGCTCGTGAAGCGCTGGCTGCTCGGCCCCGACGGCTGGACGATGCCCGTCTGCGAGCTGGGCAACAAGGCCGGCGACACCTACCGCTACGAATGGGCGAACGCCCAGGGCGAGGAGCGGTTCGGGTTCACCGGCGAGCTCCTCGAATCCAGCCCGCCCCATCGCGAAGTGACCACCGAGCGCATGATCGGCATGGAGGGCGAGGCCACGGTCAACGAGATGACGCTCACGCCGGTCGAAGGTGGCACGCTCCTCTCGATCGTCATCATCTACCCGAATGCCGCCACCCGGGACGCCATCCTCGCGACCGGCATGACGGACGGCATGGAGACGAGCTACGCCCGCCTCGAGTCCGAGATCCTCGCCCCCGCCTGAGCCGCCGCAACCCTCACCCCCTAACCCCCTAACCCCTCTCCCTGCGGGGAGAGGGGAACCTTGCTGCTGCTTCTGCCTCGGCCGCGGCAAACGTCACAAACGACGAGGCCAGGCCCCCTCTCCCGCCGCAGCGGGAGAGGGTCGGGGTGAGGGTGGCGCCGTCGCGGGTGCCGTTCCGCTGTCGCCGCGGCAACCCTCACCCCTAACCCCTCTCCCTGCGGGGAGAGGGGAACCTTCGTGTCACGGGAACAAGGTGGCAGACGGCGAGGCCAGCTCCCTCTCTCTCCGCCGCGAGAGAGGGTTGGGGTGAGGGTGGTGGCACCCCTCTTGGCCATCCGCAACTCCCCGTCCCCGCTGCTGTCCGTCCTACCGCGCGGTCACGGCCGTTCGGGCCCCCTAAATTGGGGCCGAACGGCCCACGGACCGTGGCCCCCGCATGCGTAGGGTTCCCCTGAGAATACCGGCGGCCCGGAGGATGCGATGTGCCGAATGTGCGATAGCCTGGGTGGGGACGCGGCCAACCCGTGGTACCTGAACCCAAAGAACTACAGCAACCGGATGTACAAGCTGCGCGAGCCGGGCAAGGGTCCGCAGCAGGCGGCGACCGCCGGCGCCATCGAAGCGGGTGGCGAAGCCCAGCACGCCTCGCCGATCAACACCGCCATTGAGGCCAAGGCCAATGGCGATATGGAGACGTTCAACAAGATCATCGGCGAGATGAACAAGCGCGCTGCCCTGCGCCCCGGCTGCCAGGTGGTCCCCCTCCACGAAGTCATGGAAGTGCTCGACATGGGCATGCCCGTGGCCGCCATGCAGTGCATCTGCCGCAAGACCACCCGCGGCTGCGAGGAGTGCTCCCTCAAGGAATACACCGGCCTCGGCCTCGGCACCGGCATGCTCAAGTGGGAACGCTGGCCCGAGCGCTACCGCGGCAAGGTCGAGTTCCTCAGCACCAAGCAGGCCAAGGAGTTCGTGGAGTTCTGGGACAAGAAGGGCTTCATGCACATGCTGATGCAGGAGGGCGGCGACTTCATCGGCGGCCTCTGCAACTGCGACTACCCCGACTGCCTCCCCATCCGCCAGCGCATCGACTACGGGCTCACCGCCCAGCTCGTCAAGAGCGAGTACGTCTGCTTCGTTGACTGGGATAAGTGCAACGGCTGCGGCGACTGCCTGGGCCGCTGCGACTTTAACGCTCTCAAGTACGAAGCCACGACCGAAAAGGCGCACATCGACCAGTTCCAGTGCTTCGGCTGCGGCCTCTGCGAGACCGCCTGCCCCCGCAACGCGATCGAATACCGGGACCGCAAGCAGATCCCCGGCCTGGCGAAGGTGTGGTAATGGAAGCCATCATCGCTCCCGTCATCGATATCGACCGCGAACGGTGCACCACGCCCTTCGCCTGCAAGAAGTGCCTCCAGATCTGCCCGACCGCCGTCCTCGCCGTGCACGAAACGCGCATGGTCCGGCTGGAAGAGACAGACAAGTACCTGCCCGGCACCTACCGCCTGCGCATCGCCTACCGCGATAAGTGCAGCGGCTGCAACCGCTGCGTCGACGTCTGCCCCGAAGACGCCATCACCGTGCGCATGCTCGAGGAGGTCGGAGCGTGACCGCAGCAATCGAACGCGAACGCGTCGTATTCCCCAAGGACTGGACTTTCGACCTCGCCGAAGAGATGGTCGAAGCGATCGCCCACGAGTTCGCCCCGGCCGAGGTCGTGGCCGAGCTCGCCCGGCGGATCAACGGCAAGCCGCAGGCCGAGGCGGTCGCGGAGGCGGAAGCGTACTTCGCCGACCACGGCCACCGCTGGATGGGCCGCACGATCGAGCTGGGCGAGAAGTACCGCGACCGCACCTACGAAGTGCTGCTCGCGGCCGCCGAAGCGACGGGCGAGCTCGCCTTCCCGCACGTGCCGGAGCGCTTCATCGAGATCGCCTACCTCAGCACGCAGCCGCTCTACTCGCTGCCCATCGTCGAGAACACGCGCCACTGCTTCGCCTTCAAGATGGTGTTCTGCGACACCTACCGTGCGCTCGAAGAGCAGTGCGGCGACGCGATGGCGGCGGCCCTGCCCTGCCGCAAGAGCTGCCTCGCCGCCGTCGACCGCGCCTTCCGCGATAAGGGCTTCGACGTCGAGGTGGTGCAGGATTCCTCGCTCGCCGACGGGGAGTTCTGCCAGTTCACCTCACGCAGGCGGGAGGCCGCGAGCGGTGCATGACGGCCACCCCCACGGGAGCTGCGGCGACTGCGTCGGCTTCGTGACGCCGTTCACCCGGGTGGCGCGCTATGCCGCCTGGGGCTACTGCGGCGAACAGACGCCGTCGCCCCCGGCGGGCGCGCTCGATGAGCTCGAACGCGCCGCGCTGGCCGGCGACCGTGCCGCCCTTCGCACGAACGCCATCGGCCTTTTCCGGCCGGAGGACGACGACTGCTGCGACTTCTTCCGGGAGCGCCAGGTGTGACTGCGCCCGCGCGTCCCGCTGCCACGCTCGTGGACCTGCACTGCCACACCGGCTGGGGGTCCGGCGATAGCCATACGGACCCGAACGTGCTCATCGCCCAGGCGAAGGCGTTCGGGCTCCAGGGCATTTGCATCACCGAGCACAACCAGCTCTGGGACGCGAAGCGCATCGAGCAACTCTCCGACAAGCACGACTTCCTCGTCATCGGCGGGATCGAAGTCGATACCGACATCGGCCACGTGCTCGTCTACGGGCTGCGCGCGCCCCGCCGCTTCATCCGCCTCCCGCGGATCGAAGAGCTCCGGCGGATGGTCGACGAAGTGGACGGCGCGATGGTCGTCGCCCACCCCTTCCGCAAGCGCGCGAAGCCCGCGACGACCGAGTTCACTTCCGGCCACGCGCTCGAGCTCGTCGAACAGGCGCTCGAACTGCCGTTCTTCGACCTCGTCGACGGCGTCGAGGTGCACAACGGCATCGCGGGGCCGCTCGAACGCGCGTTCGCGGGCGTTGTCGCCGGCGAACGCAAGCTCCCCACCACCGGCGGGAGCGACACCCACCGGCACCCCGAGGTCGGCACGACCTTCACCGTGTTCCCCGGGGGTGTCCGCACCGAACAGGACCTCATCGACGCCATCAAAGCCGGCGAAATGCGCGGCGCAGACTGGGACGTCGAAGGGATCCACGACCGCCGCCTTACTTCGCTATTGCCACGCTACGCCGGCTGAAATCATCGCGGGCTGAGCCCGTCGGAGGACGAAAACCATGACTGCGACCAGCGACACACTCCTTTCGACACCGCCCGCGGAGTTGGTGGCGGCCGACCTCACCGCGCTCGTCGCGACCACCCCGGCCGCCGAGCGCTACGCCGTGCTCTCCGAGTGGTCGCGCCAGCGCGTGGCCGCCGAGGCAGCTTCCCTGGCCAACACCGGCGGCGGCGTTGTGATCATCGGCGCCCAGCAGGCTGCCGGCGGCGCCATCTCCGGCTTCGCCGGCGGCGGTGCGTCCATGGCCGGCGAAATCGCCAGCATCGCAAGCGACCTTGGCCCGGCCGGCGCCCATCTCGTCGCCCACGCCATCGTCGATGTCGGCGGCGCGCCCGTCGGCGTCATCCGTGTCGCCGAGTCCGTCGCCCCGCCCGTGCTCGTCGAGACCGACGGCGCGATCTACAACCGCACGGCCGCAGGCTGCACCCGCGTCCTCACCCGCGCCGGGCTCGACGCCCTCACCGGCCGCGAACGGTCGCTGCGCGAGCGCGCCGAGAAGAACCTGAACGCGATGGTGACCCGCAACGAATCGGGCCACTTCAACTACATGACGCTCGCCGTCACCATCGCCCCCCGCGTCACCGGCGCCGGCCCCTACGCCTGGGCAAACAGCAACCAGGCCGCACTCGTGGACCGCAGCCGTGGCCTCGCCGCGCGCTGGAGCTTCGAGCCCGGCTTCGTCGGCGTCTCCGCCGGCGAGATCGTCGTCGCCCCCGCGGGTGAAGTCGGCGGGTTCCTCCGCATCTCGCGGAATGGCACCGTCGCCGCCGGGGAGCACCTCCGCCGGCCGCCGAGCGCCACGTTCATCCCGGCCACCGAGCTCGCGGACCGCCTCCGCGCCATGGTCGAGCTGGCCGCCCTGCCGCTCCGCGGCGCCGGCGGTGGCCTCGTCGTCGCTGCGGTGTCCGTCGAATGCGTGCGCGACCTGCGCCTCAACGTCGAAGGCGGCCTCTCCCGCCCGGCGAGCCGCGACACGGCCACGGTCTTCGTCGCCGAGCGCTACCTCGAAGACGACTCCGAGCTCGCGCAGCTCACCGCCGACGTGCTCGCCGCCGCCGGAGCCCTCTGGGGTGCCGACCTCGTCGCGGGTACCGGCGCCTACGCCGGCGAAGCCGAGGACAGCACGAACGACGCCCGCACCTGGCACGGCATCACCCGCCGCACCGAACGCCGCGTCGCCGGCGCCCGCGGCCACGGCAGCGCGCGCTAGCCGACGGCGTCGCCGGGTGCGGCGAAGCCACACCGGGCCATGAACGCACAAGCCGGCGACGGGCTGTCGCCGGCTGGCGTGGTGCTGCTTGTCCGAACGTCCTCCGTCAGGCCACGACCGGCTGCACCCCGCCGCGCGCCGTGCACCGGCCCGTCGTATCCTGAAGGCACGGAGAGGTGCCCGAGAGGTTGAAGGGAACCGTCTTGAAAACGGTCGACCGATGAGGTCCGTGGGTTCGAATCCCACCCTCTCCGCCATGCCCGTCCCGCTGCTCCGCCAACCCTCGCCGCGCCCCGGGCGGACGCGTCGTGAGCGCTATCCCCTCGCGCGCTACACTCCCCCGAATGCGGGACGTCCTCAGCCGCCAACTCCTCGCCCAGGGCCTCGCCGTTGTCGCTGCGATGCTCGCTATCGGCATCGTCACCGTCTTGGCCACACGCTCCGTCGTCGCGGCGAGCGAGGACCTGGACCGCTCCCACGCCCGCGTCACCGCCCTCGCCGAGCTCCTCTCCGTCCTCCAGGACATCGAGACCGGCCAGCGCGGCTTCCTCCTCACCGGCGACGCTGCCTATCTCGAGCCCTACGACGCGGCGCTGGAGCGCCTCGAACAGGCCTGGGATGCCGTGGCCGCGCAGGTCCACGATGCATCGCGGCTTGCCGTCCTCCGCGCCGAGATCGATGCCCGCACCCAGATCGCCGCCGATGCTGTCGAGCGGGAACGCACGGGCGACGAGCGTGGCGCGGAATCGCTCCTTCTCAGCGGCGCAGGCAAGGCCCGCATGGACGCCATCCGCGGCCAGGTTGCCGCACTCCGTACCGATGCCGAAGACGACCTTCAAGCCGCGCACAACCGCGTCGACCGCACCGCCATCGGCGCCACCCTGGCCATGGTCGCCCTCGTCGCCGTCGCCCTCACTGTCCTGGGCTTCGGGTTCGGGCGCCTGCGCGCCGAGGCGCTGGCGCGGAGGCGCGCCGACTTCCTCCGTACCGAGGCCGAGGCAGGGCTCCGCACCTCCGAGGCGCGCTATCGCGGCCTCTTCCGGGCGATGGCCGATGCTGCGATCGTGACCGACGACAGCGCCGTCGCAACGGACTACAACCCGGCATTCATCCGGCTCCTGGGCTACGGACCGTTCGAGTTCGTCGGCCACTCCGCGCGCGAGCTCTACATCAGCGACGACGCGTGGCGCGAAGCCGCGGAACTCGCCGGGAAGACGGCCGGCGGCCGCTTCCTGACGAACCTTCGCCGCAAGGATGGCGAGCTCGTGCCTGTGGCCGCCGGCCTTTCGACGATTACTTCCCGGGACGGGGAGCGGCTGGGGTTTCTCGGCGTCATCCGCGACATGTCGGAGGAGGAGGCCCAGCGCGCCCGGATCGAGGCCCTCAACCGCGACCTCGACCAGCGCAACACCGAGCTCGAGGTCGCTAACGCGGAGCTCGAGTCGTTCTCGTACTCCGTCTCGCACGACCTTCGCGCGCCTCTGCGGGCGGTTGCCGGGTTCACCCAGGTGCTCCAGGAGGACTACGCCGACCGCCTCGACGCCGAGGGCCTCGGCGCGCTCCATCGCGTCCGCGCCGCAGCGGGGCGCATGGGCCAGCTCATCGACGACCTGCTCGCCCTCTCGCGCGTTACCCGGGCGGAGTTGCGCCGCGAGCGAACCGACCTCTCCGCCATCGCCACCTCGATCGCCAACGACCTGCAGCGCGCGCACCCCGAACGTCCTGTAGGATGGGACATCTCCCCCGGCGTGATAGTCGAAGGCGACCCGCCCCTCCTCCGGATCGCGCTCGAAAACCTCCTGGGCAACGCCTACAAGTTCACCGGCAACGTGGATCAGCCGCGAATCGCGTTCGGCGTAACGACAGGAGAAAATGGCGCCAACGAATACTACGTCCGAGACAACGGGGCAGGGTTCGACATGGAGTACGCAGGGAAACTCTTCAGTCCATTCCAGCGCCTTCACCGCACCGAGGAGTTCGAAGGCACCGGGATCGGCCTCGCCACCGTGCACCGGATAATCCGGCGCCACGGCGGCACCATCCGCGCCGAGGGCGCCGTTGGCGCGGGTGCCGCGGTCTTCTTCACGCTGCCTGCCCAGGCGGCGACGTGAATAGCGGCCCTATCCTTCTCGTCGAAGATAACCCCGACGACCGGGACCTCACCCTCCGCGCCTTCAAGCGCGCGAACCTCGCGAACGAGATCGTCATCGCCGAAGACGGCGTCGAGGCGCTCGACTGGCTCTTCGCGACCGGCAAGCACACCGGGCGCGATACCTCGCAGGTGCCTGCCGTCGTCCTCCTGGACCTCAAGCTCCCCCGTATCGATGGGCTCGAAGTGCTGCGCCGGATGCGTGCCGATGAGCGAACAAAATTGCTTCGTGTCGTGATCCTGACCTCATCCGTTGAGGATCAGGATCGGTTGAGCGGGTATAGTCTCGGTGCGAGCAGCTATGTCCGAAAGCCGGTTGACCTCGGCGACTTCATGGAGGCGGTGCGCCAGCTCGGCGTCTACTGGCTCGTCCTGAACGAGGCGCCGCCGGTCACGGCGTAGCGTCCCACCGCAGGGGGATTCTGTGGCGGAAAAGCAATCGGCGAGCGGCCCGGGCGATGCTGCCGGCATCGAGGGACTCCGGGTCCTCATGGTCGAAGATTGCGAGGACGACGCGCTTCTCGTCCTGCGCGAGCTCCGCCGCGGCGGTCTCGACGCCGAATGCGTCCGCGTGGAGTGCAACGACGACTTCGCCGCGGCTCTGCACGACCGCACCGACTGGGACGTGATCCTCTGCGACTACACGCTCCCGAAGAGCGACGCACCCTCCGTGCTCGCGGTGCTGCACCGGACTGGCCTGGATATCCCCTTGATCGTCGTCTCCGGGAAGATCGGCGAAGAAACCGCAGTCGACATGATGCGCGCCGGCGCGGCTGACTACGTGATGAAGGACCACCTCGCCCGCCTGACGCCCGCCGTCCGCCGGGAACGCCTGGAGGCGAGCTACCGCCGGGCCGCCCGGGCCGCCGAACAGGCGCTTCAGCGCGAACAGGCCATCCTCGGCGCGCTCGTCGGTTCCGCCATGGACGCGATCATCACCCTCGGCCGCGACCATCGGATCCTCGTGTTCAACCCCGCCGCCGAGCAGATGTTCGGCGTCCCCGCCGCTGAAGTCCTCGGCAGTACCATCGATCGGTTCATCCCGCTCGCCTCCCGCGAGGTGCACATCGCCCACGTCGAGCGGTTCGCCACCTCCGGCGTGACGCGGCGCAACATGCACCCGATCAATCCATTGAACGCGGTCCGCGCCAACGGCGAGGAGTTCCCCGTCGAGGCCACCATCTCGCAGGCCAGCGTCGGCGACGAACTGTTCCTCACGGTCATTATCCGCGACATCAGCGAGCGCAAGAAGCTCGAAGCCGAGCTCCTCCAGTCGCAGAAGATGGAGGCCATCGGCAAGCTCGCCGGCGGTGTCGCGCACGATTTCAACAACCTGCTGACCGCGATCCTCGGCTACAGCGAACTCGCCCTCATGGAGGCGGATGACCCTGAGCGCCTGGGGATCGACATCGGCGAGATCAAGGCCGCGGCCGAACGCGCCGCCGCGCTGACGCGACAGCTCCTCACCCTCAGCCGCCGCAGCGTCGCCGCCCCCGCGGCCATCGACCTCAACGCAGTCGTCACCGAGCTCGAGCGCATGCTCCGCCGGATCATCGGCAAGAACTACCAGGTCGTTTCCGAAGCGCAGGAGGCCGTCTGGCCAGTGAAAGCCGACCGTGGCCAGGTCGAACAGGTCATCCTCAATCTCGTCGTCAACGCCCAGGACGCCATGCCCGACGGCGGGACGATCACCGTCCGCACCGGGAACGTCACCGTCCGCGACGGCGAGCGCGGCGTCGAGCCGGGTGAGTACGTCGTCCTCTCCGTCAGCGACCACGGCATCGGCATGGACGACGCGACCCGGAGCCGCATCTTCGAGCCGTTCTTCACGACCAAGGGCGCCACCCACGGCACCGGCCTCGGGCTGGCCATCGTCCAGGGCGTCATCGAGCAATCGAATGGCACCGTCACGGTTGATTCCGCACCCGGCCAGGGCACGACGTTCTACGTCTACTTCCCCCGGGCGAGGGAGGCCGGGCAGCCGGCCGCCGAGCACCAGCCGGCCGACATCCGCGGCACCGAGACCATCCTCCTGCTGAAGCAGGACAACGCGGTCCGGTCGCTCGAACAGCAGCTCCTCGAACAGTACGGCTACACCGTCGTGCCCGCCGGGACAGTCGACGAAGCCCGCTCCGCGCTCGCCGCCCGCGGCGGCATCGACCTCCTCGTGATGAACGCGATGCTCATCGGCTACCGCGGCACGGGGGTGCTGCGAGAGCTGCGCGCCCTTTCGCCCGGTCTTCGCGCCCTCTTCCTCACCGGCTACACCGATGAGGCGCTGCTGCACGACATCGAGGAGGTGGGGCACGCCCATCTCCTCGAAAAGCCGTTCACCAGCGGCGGGCTCGCGCGCGCGGTACGGCGCGCGCTGACCGCCTGACCCCGGACGCTACGCGCGCGGAAGGCCCAGGCCCCGGGTGGCGATGATGTTGCGCTGGATCTCGCTCGTCCCGCCTTCGACCGTGTTCGCCACCGCGCGCAGGTACATGTACTTCACGCGGCCCTTCATCGGCGCCTCCGGGCCGGCGCTCTTGCCGTCGAGCTGCCCGTAGAGCCCGAGCATCTTCATGCCGGTGCGGTAGATCCGCTGGTTCAGCTCCGTCCCGTAGAGCTTGGCGACGCTCGCCTCGTGCCCGGGCGGTACGCCTTCCTTCGCCTGCATCGAGACGATCTTGTAGCTCATCATCGTCGCCACCTGGGCCTCGATGTACCGCTCCATCAGCTCGCCCCGGAGCGACCCGTTGTGCGCGAGCGTGCTCATGTGGTCGGCCACGTGCTCCTTCGCGAAGGTGACCATGTCCTCTACCGTCTGGCGCGCGCCCACCGCCGAGCCGATGTTCGAACGCTCGAAGCTCAGCGTCGTCTGGGCCAGGTACCAGCCCCGGTTCTCCTCGCCGATGATGTTCGTCCGCGGGATGCGCACGTCTTCGAAGAACACCTCGTTGAACTCGTGCGAATCGGCCATGTTCACCAGCGGACGCACTGTGATGCCCGGGCTCTTCATGTCCACGATGAAGTAGGTGATGCCGCGGTGCTTCGGCGCATCCGGGTCCGTCCGCGCCAGCAGGATCATCCACTTGGACCAGTGCGCGCCGGAGGTCCAGATCTTCTGGCCGTTCACCACGAAGTCGTCGCCATCGCGCACGGCGCGCGTCTGCAGCGCCGCCAGGTCCGAGCCGGCGCCCGGCTCGCTGTAGCCCTGGCACCAGACCACGTCGCCGGAGAGGATCTCCGGCAGGTGCTTCTTCTTCTGCTCCTCGGTGCCGTGGACGATGAGCGTGGGCCCGGCGAAGCCCACGGCGATGCCGAACGGGCGCGGGGCACGCGCCTCGGCCAGCTCGGAGTTGAAGATGAACTGCTCCATCACGCTCATCCCGGCGCCGCCGTATTCACGCGGCCACGCGGGCGCGATCCAGTTCCGGTCCGCCAGCTTCTTCAGCCAGGCGCGCGTGCCCTCCATCGCGAACGGGTCGGCAGCGCCGCGCGGCGCGTCCTTCGGCTGCTCGGTGGCGATGAAGTTGCGGATCTCCGTGCGGAACGCCGCCTCGTCGGGCGTGTCGCGGAATTCCATGTGTTCCCCTCGATCGGTTTTTCGTGCGCGGATGATAGCAGGGCGCGCCCCAGCCCGCCGTCTGCTGCGCAGTGCCGGGTGCGAGCGGGCGGTTCCCGCTGCGCCGTTGGGCCGTGGGCAACGGCCGCTCGCGGGCGAATGATCGCCGTATGACGCAACCAACGGGCGCCGGGCCGGTCCTGAATTGTCCTGGGTGTGGTGCCCCGGTCCGGGCTGCGGCGCACTTCTGCGGTGGCTGCGGCGCCACGCTGTATGCGCAGTGCCCCGGTTGCGGCCAGCCCTCCCGCCACGGCGATGCCTTCTGCGGGCACTGTGGCGCGGCGATGGCCGATGCGCCGCTCGTGGTGGGGACACCCGTTCAAGGCCGCCAGGTCACCACGCGGCCGGTGCGCCGCTCCCCGCTCCCGCGACTCGCCGCCGCCGGGGGCGTGCTGCTCGCCCTCGTGGTGCTGGCCGGCGGCGCCTGGGCGCTCCTCCGCAGCGGCGGCGGCGACGATGACGGCGGCGGCGATACGCAGCCCGCCGAGCCCCTCCAGAGCACCGCCACCGTGCTCGAACCGGTCGCCGCCGATGCGGTCGACCCCGTGCTCGGGCTGCCGCTTCGCCCGCACGTCCGGCTCGACCACCCCGACGGCGCCCGCGCGGACATCCCCGGCGGCTCCGCCCTCTACGGCGACGTCATGGACCTCCGCCGGGTCGACCTCGCGGAGGATCGCCTCTGGGACCACGGCGGCACCGGCTGGGAGTTCGTCTCGTTCGTGGGCGTGCCCATCGAAGGCGAAGCCGTCATCGACCTCCCGGCGGGCGCAGCCGGCTCCGTGCCGCTGGTCCGAACAGCTATCGGCCTCTGGCTGGAGTTGCCGTTCGAGCCGGTCACGCTCGCCGGCGGCGAGGGTGTGCGCGTCCGCGTGACGAACGTCCCCGCACCGTGGGTCTTCGCGCTCGCAACACCCCGGCCCCATGCCCCGGCGCTCACCGCCGACGACCTCGACGCTCTCCGCCTGGAGCAGCTCTACTGGACCGACCGCGCCGCCTGGGAAGCCGAGGTCCTGGACTGGCTCGCGACCGAGGAGCTCACCGCCCACGTCCAACAGCCCCTGCTCGCGTTCCAGGACCCAAGCCCCGCCGAGACGTACGACAGGATCCGGGGCCAGCTCCGCTACACGACGAAGATGTTCGCCGCTGCCCGGGCGGGCCTCACCGGCGACCTCACCATCGCGCCTGCGGTGCCCCTGCCGGGGCTCGCCCTCAGCTCGACCGCCGTCTGGGGCGCCGCGGTCCAGCGGCTCTACGCCGTCCAGCAGAACTGGCTCGAGTTCCGCGCGTCGCTCGGCGACCTGTCGGTGCAGGGGCCCAACTTCCGTGTCGCCATCTACTTCGTGGACGAGTGGATCGAGACGGCGATGCACGACTACACGCCCTGGGGCATCGACTTCGTGAAGACGCTGCTCGATACGGGCGGGCTCAAGGGCTTCGACATCCGCGTGCTCAAGCCGTACGGCGAACTCAAGTGGATCGACGTGCAGATCGACGCCGGCGACATGCCCGCGATCGACGAAGCGGTGAACGACGTCCTCGCCGCCGAGACGGTCGCGCCCATCGCCGGCACGCCGAACATCCACCGCGTGATGCGGCTCTACTCCGTGCGCGCCATGGAGCGGCTCGCCGTCGTCGACTGGCTCAAGGAGAACGTCGACTGGATCGTGCGCTGGTTGCCGGTCGGGCTCGCGGCCGTCGGGCTCATCCCCGGCGCGGTCGGCCTCTCTTTCGCCTTCGCCGCGGCCGACCAGATCCTGAGCTGGGTGCAGGACTGGTACACCGCCGGGGACGCCTCACCCTACGCCTTCCTCAACTTCGAGGCCGCGTCCGCCGGGGGCCTGGGTGGCACCAGCTTCCTCATGGACATGTGGGAGGAGAAGGTCCTGATGAGCCGCGAAGCGCGGCCTATGCTCGCCTCCCACGGGCTCACGATCGCCCAGTTCGCCTATTCGGTCGGCATGTACACCGCCGTCCGCGGCACGGACTGGTACCTGTTCAAGACGCTCCGGGAGATCAACGCCGGCACGCGGGGCTACTGCGCCTGGAGCGTCTGCGACGAGATCACCGGCGCCATACCCCCGGTCATGGTCCACGTCCGCGCCACCGGTCTGCTCGCACGCGACCCCGGCGATTATCCCACCGGCGTCGACCGGATGATGGCCTACCGCCTCGAGACCGGCGCGATGGACTACCACACGGGCTGGCTCCAGGGCCATCGCACGCCAAACGGTGCGCTCGCCGACCTCGGCTTCAATGAATACGGCCGCAAGGGCTGGCCGCTGGTGGTCCAACGCACGGCGCCCGAATACCAGGCCATCCGGCTCGCCATCCCGAAAGCCGCGATCCCGCCGGAGGTGTGGGGCGACCGCCCGGCGGATACCGCGCTCTCCGAGTTCGGCGCCTACGTCACGCTCGAGGCGCCGTCCCAGAGCTCGGTCACCATCGACCTCACCGCGCCAGCAACGAAGCTGCCAACCGACCGCGCCGACACGTTCTACGCGACCGTGCGCGTCCGCGACAAAGACGCGAAGGGGGTCGGCGGGCTGACGCTCTACACGTTCGAGGACGGCTACGACGCCCCCGAGGCGCACGAAGGGACGATGGCCGGCTCGCAACAGCCACAGATGCTCCTCAAAGGCACCGTCGGCTTCGCGGACGACCGCATCGAGCCGCTCACCTTCGACCTCGACTTCAGCAAGCTGCCGATGCGCCAGGCGCTGCTGACGGATCTCCTCAGCGACGAGCCGATCCTGACCTCGAACGACCAGTGGGTCCGCGTGCAGTACGCCGCCGTCACGCTCCAGCAGGAGATCTTCGGGAACTACCAGCTGACGAGCTGGCAGTTCCTCGGCGGCTCGCCCGAGCTGGTGCAGATCTACATGAACGGCGACCTCTACTACACCGGCCGCAACTGCGAGATGGACCCGGCCGGCTGTACCTTCAGCGTCACCCAGTCCCCGGCCCGCGGGGCGGACCCGGCCTACATCCGCGCGATGGTCTGCGGGCCAGGGGACGGCACGACCAGCACATGTATCGCACTCGCGGATTCGCGCAGCTGGGCCGCGCAACACACGGACTCGACCGGTCTGCCCCCCACCGCGCACGACAACTTCGTGCAGATTGCCGGGCCGATCCTCACCGGCAGCGATGACGTCAACTCCAGCTGGAACCCCGGCGAGGTGGTCACGATCAACCACTGGAACGAAGTCCATGCCGAGTTCGATGGCGACCGCGTGACCGGGACCATCACCACCGGCCAGGTCGTGTGGGACGTGGTCAACGGGCAGAAGGCGAACATCCGCGAGATCGCGGTGAAGGTGGCGTTCGAGGCCAAGCGTGTGAAGTAGCCACGGGTGTCGCCCGGTGCGCTAGGATTGCCGTATGACGAGCACCCAGGTGCGGATGACGGTGGAACAGTACCTCGCCCTCCCCGAGGAGAAGCCGTACCGCGAGTACGTCTGCGGGGAGGTCATCGCCAAAGCCATGCCGGACGACGACCATGGCCAGCTGGTCTACACGCTCGCGCAACTTGCTGGCCCGGCGCTCACCGAGCTGGGCGGCCGCGCCGGCCCCGAGATCCGCTGCCGCTTCGATACGGAGCGCGGTCCAGAGTACCGCCTGCCCGATTTCGCCTACTGGCGCCCGGACAAGCCGCGCAAGGACGGCGACGACGTGCTCCCGCCCACGCTCGCCGTGGAAGTGCGTTCTGCAAACGAAACCGCCTCCGAGCAGCGCGCGAAGTGCGCCTACTACCGCCACTACGGCGTCGACGTCTGCTGGCTGATCAACCCGGTGAGCCGCACCGTCGAAGTGTTCGAGGGCGACCTCGAAGCCGAGCCGCTCGCCCCGGACGCCTCGCTCACGTCCCCGCTCCTGCCCGGCCTCGCGATCCCCGTCCGGCAACTCTTCGCCGCCCTCGACTGACTCAGAGAATCTGACCTATGCCACTACCTCCGCCTGTGTTGGAAACTCCCTTCTGAGTTCGTCCAAGCCGAGCACGGTCAGCCCAGGTACGTCTTTCAGAATAGTCCGTGCGACCGTCGCCGGATTATCGGCCTTCGCAAGGTCGACCTCGGCGTCACCGAGCACGGCGAAGTACTGAGCGGTTCCATAGCGTTTCCTCAGATCATTCACGACCGTGGGCAGGGCGTCTCGAATGAGCGGGGCCGATGGGCCTACCAACGGGGTGGCGAAGAACAGCATCCGCGGTCGAGCATCCTCAAACGCCACTAAGTCCGCCATGTGAGTCGTGATGGCTCCGGCAACCTCTGTCTTCGCTTCGATCGTGAGATCTGACGCACGCGCGCGCGCCCATGAGCCCAAGATGTCCCCAATCATGCTTCGGAGCGCAGCACGCGCCATGTAGCGCGTCTTGCGGGGGGCGGGCGGCGCATCCTTGATGAACCGGCGGAACAACCGATCTGCGGCATCGCTGAGACAGCTGGCGATGTACGATCGCGGCTCGGTTAGTCCGAAGCCGTTCGAGCTGAATTGCGCGAGGGACTCGAGCGACGATCCGGAAGCACTAAGCTGTTCCTTCTCGCCCAGGAGCATCTGATGCGTGTCGGCCAACGCGTGGCGGAGGTCACGCGTGAACGCGAAGAACAAGCTCCTGCTAAAGGACGGCCAGAGGGAAACGATCCGGCTCGGCGCCGATCGGTCGATCACGACGCGCGAACGGCCGTCGTGGCCGACCACGGCCACGCCAACGTTCAATGCCTCCCTTCGGACCGGGTCACCACGGTACTGCAGCAACGAGTACTGAAACATCTCGTTTGTCATAGTTTGACCCCTAAGCCCTGCTCTATGAGCGAGCGAACTCCAGTCCGAGCATCGAGCAAGTAGCTGACAAGCTTGCCCTTGCCCTCGTCACCGAGCCACCCATCGGGAATGGTATGGACCATCTTGACGATAACAGCGTCCGAAGTCGACTCGATTCGGTTGACCGCTTCCCTGATTTCGGCGATGTCCAGTAGAGGCTTGATCTCCGCCCGACACACGATCCGGCGAAGCTCTCGGCGGTGGCCGAAGAGGGTCATCAATGCCTCAGAAAAACACAACCCGAAGTCGATCGCCAGCAACTCAGGTGAGGGCTCGTCGGTGTCGATGAGCAGATTGCGCCCAAACTCCGGTGTCATGCGGTCCTCTGTTTGGATCCAGGTGTCGAGAGCGACCAGTCGGCTAAGGAGCTGGCGGTGATTGCCGCATGCAAGGATGGAGTCAAGGCCTGTGATTGTGGAGGCGGCACTGAAGTACGTGTTTGAGTATGCGATTCCCGGTTCGGCCTCGATGGCGAGCGCCGGCGGCATCGTCTCGATCGCCGAGGCCGTCACCGTCAAGAGGGATGGAAATGGTGCGGCCACGCCCAGTTCGACCGCCAACAGACCACCAACCCAATCGGATGCCATGCCCTCGTAAGTCGACAGTCGGCGCATCTTGACGACGCGGTCTATGCCGTCAGAACACTCGAAGACCTGGGGCCGCGAGAGCCCTGAGCCTAGATCATAGAGGTGGTTTACGGCCTCGGGAATCATCGACCCGCTCCCTCTGCGCGACTCTTGCGCGAAGCCTACGGCAATCCCGTCCCACCGTCCTGACTGAACACTCAGCCGCGCGCTTCCTGCTCTGGCTTCTGCGCTGGCGCGTCCACCGTGCGGCCGCGGGCGGGCATCGCGAACCGGCGGGCTGCCAGCAGCGCGACCGGCACCACCGCCGCGGCCACAAAGCTGAGCACAAGCCCTGTGCCGTCGCGCAATCCCAGTATGGGCACTGCCAGCGCGCCCACGACGCCCGCGAACAGGCAGAGCGGCAGCATCCCCAGCCCGGCGTGGCCGCGCGTAAACACCGAGAACAGGAACCACGGCAGGTACGCGCACACCAGCCATCCCGCGACCAGCACCGTCAGCGCGATCGCCTCGAAGGTCATGGCCGCGCTACGAGACCAGCCGCGAGATGTCGAACCACGTCACCACGAGCACGCCCGCCATCAGCAGCGCGAACCCGGTGAGGTGCACGAGCGCTTCCTTCTCGGGGCCGATCCGGCGCCCGCCGCGCAGGATCTCGATGAACACGAAGAGCGCGCGCCCGCCGTCCAGCATCGGGAACGGCAGCGCGTTGAAGATGCCCAGGTTCAAACTCAACACCGCCGCGATGTCGATGATCGTGCGCCAGCCTTCCGACTTCACGAGGTCGCCCGTCTGGTCGGCGATGCCCACAGGCCCGGTGAACACGGGCTGGTCTTCGCCGCCACCACCGCCGCCCACGCCTTCGCTGCCGTTGAGCCGCGCCTGGATCTCGTTCTTGGTCAGGATCATCAGCTCGCCAAGCGAGCCCACCGCTTTCGGCACCGCCTCCCACGGCATGTACGTCACGGACTCCGTGAAGGGGTAGAGGAGCTGGCAGTTCGTGAGCTCGCCCTGCTCGTCGACACCGCAGGTGGTCGGCGCGGCGATCCGGATGCCCGTCGGCCCTTCGCCCACGGGCGGGTCCCAGCGCGCGTAGACGTACGCCGTCAGCGTCGAGCCGCTGCGCTGGATCACCCACTCCTGCGTCTCGCCCAGGTTCAGGCGGTTCGCGTAGATGAGCTCGCTCGTGTTCTTGATGTCCCGCCCCTCGGCGCGGGTCACGATGTCGCCGGGCTGCAGGCCCTGCTCCGGCTCACTGCCATCACGCATCTCGCCTTCGATCCGCGCCTCGGCTGCGGGCGACCCATCGGCCACCTGCACGACCTGGGCCAGCGAAAGCGCGCGCTCCCGCGGGATCATCAGGCTGATCGCGAGCAGCAGGATCGCCGCGACCACGTTCATCACCACGCCCGCGTACATCACCACCAGGCGCTTCCAGCGGGGCTGCGCGGCCAGCGAGCGCGGGTCCGACGGGTCCTCTTCGCCCAGCAGCCGGACGAACCCGCCGATCGGCAGCCAGTTGATCGTGTACTCGGTCTCGCCCTTGCGCCAAACCAGCTTCTTCACGCGCGGCGGGAAGCCAATCCCGAATTCGAGCACCTTGACGCCGAACATCTTCGCCGTGATGAAGTGGCCCAGCTCGTGGACGACCACGAGGGGCACGAGGATGGCGAGGAACAGGCCGCCATAGAGCAGGATCGTCAGCAGGGATTCCATCAGGCGTGAGCTCCGGTGGCTACGCTCGCGGCCACCTGGCGGGCCCAGGCATCGGCTTCGAGCACGGCGTCGAGGTCAGGATCGGCAACTCCCGTGTGCCGCCGCAGGGTAGCGTCGATCACGATCGGGATATCGGTGAAGCGGATGTCGCCATCGAGGAAGCGGTACACCGCCACCTCGTCGGCCGCGGCCATCACGGCGGGGTAGGTCCCGCCCTCGCGGCCCGCCTCCATCGCCAGGCGCAGGCAGGGGAATCGCGCCATGTCCGGCGTCCCGAAGTGGAGCGTGCCCAGCTTCGCCAGGTCCAGCGCGGGCGCCGGCGGGGTGGGCATCCGTTCCGGGTAGGCCAGGGCGCACTGGATCGGGAGCCGCATATCGGGGACACCGAGCTGGGCCTTCACGCTCCCGTCGCTGAACTCCACCAGCGAGTGCACGATCGATTCGCGGTGCAGGACGACTTCCACCTTCTCCATGGGGACATCGAACAGCCACATGGCCTCGATCGTCTCCATGCCCTTGTTCATCAGGCTCGCGCTATCGACCGTGATCTTGGCGCCCATGTTCCATGTGGGGTGGTTAAGTGCCTGTTCAGGGGTCACCGCCGCCAGTTGCGCCTCGTCCAGGTCGCGGAAGGCGCCGCCGCTCGCCGTGAGCAGGACCCGCCGGATCGCGTGGCCTTCTTCGCCCCAGAGGCACTGCCAGATCGCCGAGTGCTCGCTATCGACCGGCCGCAGCTCGCCGCCGCCGTCGACCATCGCCTTCCGGACGATGTGGCCGGCCATCACCAGCACTTCCTTATTCGCGATGGCCACCGGCTTGCCCGCGCGCAGCGCCGCCAGCGTCGGCATCAGCCCCGCCGCGCCCGCGGTCGCGATCAGGGGCACATCGCACGCGATCGCCATCTCCTCGGTGCCGATGGTCTGCGTGCCGTCGGGCAGCGTGGCCAGCGCGGGCGCGGCATCGCCCTCCCACGCCACGAAACGCGGGCGGAACTCCGCGATCTGCCGCGCGAGGAGCTCGTGGTTCCGGCCCGCGGCCAGCGCCACCACTTCGAACCGGTCCGGGAGCTGGCGGATGACGTCCAGCGCCTGCCGCCCGATCGAACCCGTGGAACCGAGGACGGCGACGCCTAGCGGTTGACTCACGCAGCCATCGTACCGCCCGCGCGACAGCGGCGACAGGAGCGGGCCCACGACGGCGGCGCTACCCGGCGCCGAACCCCAGCGTGCGCAGCACCGCGATCGTCTCGCGCGCGGAGGTGTGCTGCACGAACACGCCGCCGGTCTGCTCCCAGAGGTGCGCGAACTTCGTCGTGTCGTCGACCAGCACCGCGCCCGGAGTCGCGAACGACCACTTGTCGCGGGCCATGCAGGTGATCACGGGCACCTCCACGCCGAAGTGGCGCGCGACCCACGTCCGCTTCTGCGGCCCGGCCCAGGTGCCCCGTGGCAGGCCGGTCAGGATCGTCGGCTCGTGCGGTTCGCAGAACGCCCAGAGCTCGTCCGCGTCGGGCGTCTTCGGCATTGATTCGAAGAAGCCCGGCGTCTTCGCCGCCCGCCCCCACAGCACCCCCGGCGGGATGCGGTCCGGCGCCCGCCCGAAGAGCGCGCCCACCTGCGCATCGAAGTCCGCCAGCACACCATCGAGGTCGAGGAAGAGGTCGCGTTCCCGGTCCATGTCTCCCTACGAGCATAGCGAACCGGGCCGGGCGCCGCGCGACGTCAGGGAACGACGGCCAGGGCCGACGGCGCACCCCTGTCGGTGCAGGGCGGTGTCGCAGGAAGCGGCGCATAGTAGACCCAGCCCACCTGCTGATCTGCTGGCGGCGCGAGCTTCAGGCGGATGTCCGCAGCCGGTGTTTCCACGGCTTTGCCGCAGAAGTTGCGCCACTCGAAGCGGACGAACAGCGACTGGTCCCGGTCCCGCTCGATCACGCGGTCAAGCGCGGCAACGGCCGGCGGCGGGGCGAAAGCCGCTTCGAGCGGGACAGGGTCACGTTCCGGCGTGAGCGGGCTCTCCAGGATCCGGACCTCGAAGTCCCCTGCCAGGCGGCAACGGGTCTCGTGGGCGATGCCGATGTATTCCCACGGATAGGTGTGCACCTCCCGGTACCAGAGCTCCGCTGTCATCACGATCGCATCCTGGTCAGCCACCGCCGTGACCAGCACGTGCACGTCGTCGAGTTCGCACTGGGCCGCCTGCACGCTGTCGTCCGCGCCCGCGGTGCCGCCGCCGCGCGGTATCGCGACCGCGAAGGCCGCCACCAGCACCACCACGCCGGCGGCCCCGGCCGCCACGCCCGCCCAGGCCAGCGGCCGCGCCAGGAGCAGTGCCGGGAACGCCGCGAACCGCCGCCGCGCCCGCACCGTCAGCGGTGGCCGCGTCCGCCACGCCTCCGCCGCCTCTTCCCGCGAGGCCACGTTGAACCGCGCGAGGATCTCCCGCACGTGCCACTTCACGCCGTCCAGCGTCAGCCCGAGCTCCTGCGCTATCTCGCCGTTCGTCCGCCCGGCCGCGATGAGGTCCATCACCTCGCGCTGTCGCGGCGTCAGCTCGCCCGCCCGTCCCAGCTTGTAGTGCGCCGCCCGCTGGTCGTCCATGCAGCGGACGATACGCCGGCAAGCACTACGATTCCCTACTCCATGGGCAACATAGCGGAATGCCGTAGGCCCGCTAACCGCCCCCGCGCGCTACGCCGCCAGCTCGTCCTGGTCGAACGGGTTCACGGCCACGACGCGCTTCGGGCGGGCGAGCGTCTGCCGAGCCCCACACTGCAGGCAGACGATGTCCCGCGTGAAGAGGTCGTCCTCGATATAGGTGTTGCCGCTGCACCGCCCACAGTTCTTGCTCATCATCGCCATCGCTGGCCTCCTTCCGCGCCACCGGGGGTACCGGTGCGCCTCCGAGAATCCTATGGGCACGAGTAGCGCGCGGACGTATCAGCCCCGCACGAGACAATCTCGGATCCGTGCAACCCGGCACCCCGGGCGCTTGGAACTGGGCACCGGGTACGAGGGTGGTGCAGGGCGGGGCGCGCTATCCTGTCCCCATGGCGAACACCCCTCCCGCGCGGCCCGGCAGCGATGGCGCATTCGACCTCGAAGCCGCCATCCAGCGGCGTGGCCGCGACCTCCTCGCCGGCGTCAAGCCCGAGCGGCTCATCGCCCTCACCCCCGCCTGGTGGCAGGAGCGGCTCATGGGGTGGGCCACCGCCGACCCGGACTTCCGCGTCAAGCTGCTCCGCTTCGTCGATGTCCTGCCCGCCCTGCGCAGCAGCTCCGCTGTCGCCGACCACGTCCGCCAGTACTTCCGCGGAGACACGCCCCTGCCCGTGCGCATGGGCTCCGCCGCCGCCAGCGCGGGCGCCTTTCGCCCGGTGCTCTCCAAGGTGGTGCGCCAGGGTGTCTTCGCGATGTCGGACCGGTTCATCGGCGGCAGCGGCCCCGCGGAGGCGTTGCCCCGGCTCAAGGAGCTCGTTGAAAGCGGCGCCACCTTCACCATCGACCTCCTCGGCGAGGCGACGCTCTCGGAGCCGGAGGCCGATGCCTACCGCGCGCGCTACGAGGAGCTCATCGCCGCCCTCGCCGAGGCCGCACCCGGCTGGCACGCGCCCGATGCGGTCCGGCGGCCGAACATCTCAGTCAAGCTCTCCGCGCTCACCTCGCACTTCGAGCCCGCCGCCCCAGCGACCACCTCCCGCGCCGTGCGCGAACGGCTCGTCCCGCTCCTCCGGGCGGCGCGCCAGGCCGGCGCCTTCGTGAACGTCGACATGGAGCAGCACCGCTACCGCGAGCTGACCCACGTCATCTTCGAAGACATCGTCCTCAGCGATGAGTTCAAGGACTGGGATGGCATCGGCATCGTCGTCCAGGCCTACCTGCGTGACAGCCCCGGTGACATCGCCCGGCTGCGCAACCTCGCCCAGCTTCGCGGCACGCCGATCACCGTCCGCCTCGTGAAGGGCGCCTACTGGGACGAGGAGGTCATCGTCGCCGGCCAGGAAGGCCACCCGGTGCCCGTGTTCGAAGACAAGGACGCCACCGACGGCTGCTACGAAGCCTGCACCAGCCTCCTCGTCGATGCCTACCCGCACCTGCGCCCGGCCTTCGGCACCCACAACCCGCGGACCATCGCCCAGGCGCTGGCCAAGGTCGAGCGCTCGAACATCATCAACGAGCACGTCGAGTTTCAGGTGCTGTACGGCATGGCCGAAGGGCTGCGGAAGTCCGTCCAGGCGCTCGGGTATCGCACCCGCGTCTATGTCCCGGCCGGCGAGATCCTCCCGGGCATGGCCTATCTCGTCCGCCGCCTGCTCGAGAACACATCGAACCAGTCCTGGCTGCTCCACCGCCACGAAGAGGGCGACCCGGCCGAGCTCCTCCGCCCGCCGCGCATTCGCCCCCTGCGCGAGGACGCCCCGCCCGCCGCGGCGTTCGTGAACGTGCCCACCGCCGAGCTGCACAAGCCGGGCCCCGCGAAGGAGCTCCGCGACGCCATCGCCACCGCCCGGCGCGAGGCCGGCGCCCAGTTCCCGCTCGTCATCGGCGGCGCCGAGATCGCCGGCCGCGAGTGGCACCCCGTGACCAGCCCCGCAGACCCCTCCTTCGTGCTCGGCCACGCCGCCCGCGCCACCCGCGAGGACGCCGACGCGGCCGTGGCCGCTGCCCGCGAGGCCCTGCCCGGCTGGCGCGCAACCCCCGCCGCGGACCGCGCCGCCATCCTCCGCGAAGCCGCCTCCCGCATGGAGCAACGCCGTTACGCGTTCGCCGCCACCATGGTCCTCGAAAGCGCCAAGCCCTGGCGCGAGGCCGACGGTGACGTCGCCGAGGCCATCGACTATCTCCGCTACTACGCCGCCGAGGCGGAGCGCATGGTCGCGGGCGTGCCCCTGGTCCAGGTGCCGGGCGAGCTGAACACCTACCGCTACGAACCGCGCGGCGTCGCCGCCGTCATCGCGCCGTGGAACTTCCCGCTCGCGATCATCACTGGCATGGCGAGCGCGGCGATCGCCGCCGGCTGCCCGGCCATCCTCAAGCCCGCCGAGCAGTCGCCGCTCATCGCCGCGAAGCTCGTGCAGCTCCTCCGCGAGGCCGGCCTGCCGCCGGGCGTCGTCCAGTACCTCCCCGGCAGCGGCGAGGAGGTGGGCCGTGCGCTCGTCGAGCACGCCGGCGTCGACGTCATCGCCTTCACCGGCAGCAACGCCGTCGGCCTTTCGATCATCCAGTCGGCCGCGGTCGTGCGGCCCGGCCAGCGCAACATCAAGCGCGTCATCTGCGAAATGGGCGGCAAGAACGCCGTCATCGTCGACGAGGACGCCGACCTCGACCAGGCGGTCGCGGGCGTCGTCGCCTCCGCCTTCGGTTACGCCGGGCAGAAGTGCAGCGCCGCCAGCCGCGCCGTCGTCGTGGGCTCCGCCTACGGCGAGTTCCGCGCCCGCCTCGCCGCCGCGGTCGAGAGCCTGGTGGTCGGCCCGCCGGAGGACGCGTACAGCTTCGTGCCGCCCGTCATCTCCGCGGAGGCGAAGTCCCGCATCGAGGAATACATTGCCATCGGCCGCGCCGATGGCCAGCTCGTCGCCCGGCGCGATGTCCCGGAGCTGCCCGGCCACTACGTCGCGCCGCACGTCTTCGAACGGTTGCCGCGCGGCTCCCGCCTGGCCCGCGAAGAGGTGTTCGGGCCCGTCCTCGCGCTTTTCGAAGCCCGCACGTTCGACGAGGCGCTCGAGGTCGCGCTCGATTCGGACTTCGCGCTCACCGGCGGCCTCTATTCGCGCCACCCGGGGCACATCGCCCGCGCGATCGACGCCTTCCGCGTGGGCAACCTCTACATCAACCGCAAGATCACCGGTGCGGTCGTCGGCCGCCAGCCCTTCGGCGGCATGGCCATGTCCGGCGCGGGCGACAAGGCGGGCGGCCCCGAGTACCTCCTCCAGTTCGTCACGCCCCGCGTCGTCACCGAGAACACCGTCCGCCGCGGCTTCGCCCCCGAGCGCGGGGCGTAGCTGCCGGCGACACTACGGCACACGCATGGTTAGCGGGTCGGGTCTCGTGGTCGGAACCGGGTCGAGGCGGGCTAATCCCCGCTCGCGTCGCCGCAGATGGCGGCTTTGGTTTGGGCGGGGGTGGCGCCCTGGGGGAGCATGATCATGACGCCGGCGCTGCCGTGGCCGTTCGTGGTGGTGTACGGCGCGGAGGTGGGCGGGTCGAGGGAGTCGCTGGCGCACCAGGCGGCGTAGGCTTCGTTGACGGCCCGCTGGGCGGCGTACGTGCCCGCGGCCATGGTGTCGCCGCCTTCGCCGGCAGGGCACCCGCGCGCGATCCAGTCGCGGCTGCGCGCCACTTCGTCCGTGAGCGCGGGTCGGATGTCCGCGGAGAACGCGCCGGAATCGAGCTTCGTGGCCAGCTCCTCGATCTGGAGCGCGGCCGTGGCGCAGGCATCGCGCAGGTGTGGGGACGACGGGTAGGGGCTCCAGCCGTAGCTGATGGACATCGTGTCGGTGGGCCGCTCATCAAGGACTTCGGTGGGGACGGGCGTCGCGTCGTCCTCCGGGCCCGCGAGCGCGTAGCCCGCACCGCCCAGGGCCACCGCCGCCAGGGCGATGGGCAACCAGGCCCGGAGCACGGTCCGCCGCGAAATCACGCTCATGCGCGGGAGCATAGCATGTCCGGCAGGCCGGTATCACGCATCCGCGTCGCCCGCGGGAATCAGGGAGACCCGCGGCGATGTCGGGGAATCGCCGATGTGGAGCAACGCGGCCCGGCCGTAGCGTGAGGTTCGTGGACACGCGACGACGCCTCCCGGACTTCGACCAGGGTCCGGCTGCGACCTTCGAACGCCCGGCCGGGGCCGGCGGCCCCACGCCTCCACCGCGGCAACGCGGCCCGCGGGGCGGCTCGGGAGCTGGCCTGCCCGCGTGGCTGCGCAAGCCGCAGGTGGTGCTCCCCGGCGCGGTGATCCTCGGGATCCTGGCGGTGGCGTTCGGCGTCCAGCCGGGCGGGGCTTCGAACGACGCGACGAGTGCGGACGCGGACACGGGCGGCACGGCGACGACGCGGCAGCTCGAGATCCCCGCGGCCTCGCCCTCACCGTCGCCTTCGGCCACGCCGAGCGCTCAGGCGAGCGGCACCACGGCCACGGGCACTACGGGCACGACCGTGGCGGGCACGCAGGGCACCCAGGGCGCACAGGGGCAGGGCACCCCGACTTCAGACGTGGCGGGCGCGCGCACGACGGCGGCGGAGCCCGTCGAAGAAGAAGTGGACTACTCGCGCGAGACGACGCAGTGCGGGACGCTGCAGGAGACGGCGGTACCGCTTTCGGTCGAGCAGAAGCTCGGCGGCGTGGCGGTGCGAGTGCAGCGCGCAGCCGTGTACCCGGTCGACTACCTGCGCTGCATCCTCCTGGCGACGGGCGGCAAGGAAGCGGTGTCACTGGCAGGGGCGCTCGGCAAGGCCGCGACGGGCGGCGCGACGCACGCGGTGCTCATCGACCTCTGGATCACGAACGGCGGGCGCGACTTCGCGCAGCTGAACCTGAAGCAGTCGACGATTGCGGCGGCGGGCCAGACGTTCGCGCCGCTGGCGACGCTGGGCGGCCGGGCTGACGTGGTGGTTTCGAGCGGGCAGGGCCGGAACGTGACGCTGGTGACGACGCTGACGAATACGGTGGGCCCGAACACGGGGCCGATCACGCTGGTCATCGATGCGCCACTGGTGGGCGGCCAGGTGCAGGCGGGCAAGTACCAGCTCTTCCTCCCGACGCCGTAGCAGACACGCTCCCCCGGTGCCTCCGTACCTCTCCGGCACCGGGGGAGGACCGCGCGGCGGTGGGCTATACTCCAGGCGATGAACGAACAGTGGCCGGTGGGCGAGACGCGGCTCTTCGGGCTGCGGAAGCGGGTGGCGCTGCCCGTGCTGGCAGCGGTCGTGGTTGTCGTTGCGGTGGTGGTGGCGTGGGCGATCCTGTCGGGCGCGGTCGGGGGGATCGTGGCCGTGGTGCTGGTGGCGGTCCTGGGTGCGATTGCTTTCGGCGCCGGGTTCGTGCCGTGGTTCTACCGGCCGAGTCCGCGGGACCCGGTGCGCGAGGCTCTGCGGGCGCGGCGGCGGTAGGGCCCTCACCCCCTGCCCCCTCTCCCGCTGCGGCGGGCGAGGGGGAGCTGGTCGTTCCGGGCGAGGGAATGGTGCTCGATGAGCCGGGCGGTTGCTGCGCTCCCGCCCTCGCACCACGCGACGTGGATACAGGCTGGCGCGGGGGCGTGGTACGGACAGTCCCGCGGAGCAGTGCTCCGCGGCTACGCCTGCGGCGCGGGCGACGTTATGTTCGGCCGAGGAAGACCAGGGCGCGGGTGCCGTGGGCGCGGATGCGGTGGGTGGAGGGTTTGAACCCGGCCGTGCGGAGACGGGGTTCGAAGCTGGCGTTTTCGACGACGGACCAGACGGCGAGCGTGCCCTTCGGGCGCAGGGCCGCGCGGATGGCGGCGAGACCGGTCCGGGTGTAGAGCCAGCGGTTCGCGGGCTGGACGAGCGAATCCGGGCCGTTGTCCACGTCGAGGAGGATGGCGTCGAAGGTGGCGGGGTTGGCGCGGATGACGGCGCCGACGTCGCCGAGCGCGACCTCCGTGCGGGGGTCGCGGAGGGGATAGTCGGTCAGCTCGCCGAGGGGGCCCTCGTTCCATTCGACGACTTCGGCGAGGAGCTCGGCGACGATGACGCGGCCGCCGGGTGGGGCGGCATCGAGCGCGGCGCGGAGCGTGTAGCCCATGCCGAGGCCGCCGACCAGGATGCGCGCGTCCGGGGGGAGCTTCGCGCAGGCAAGCGTGACCATCTCGACTTCGGAGGCGTGGACGCGGCTGACCATGAGGTCGTAGCCGTCGGCGGCGATGACGAACTCGTTGCCGTGCTGGCGGAGTTCGAGCCAGCTGCCATCGGGCAGCGTCGCCCGGCCGAGCTTCACCCAGGGGATCATCGTCTCCATGCTTGCACACCGCTCGCCAGTGCGCTGGCGGCGCCGGGAGTGAAGGCGCCTTTCCCGGCGGGTGTAACGGGCGGCCGGGCTGCGCGGGACTACACGGCATCCGTTGGCTGTGGAGGCAGGGGAGGATGCGCTGGTTGGAACGCGGGCCGTGGTTCGTGGTAGCCCCGGCGGTGCTGGTGGTGGCGGCGGGCGTGGGGTGGTTCGGGTACACGTTCGCGGGGGACCTGTTCGTGCAGACGTGCACGGTGGAGGCGAACCTGCTCACGGGCGAAGCGGAGGCGTCGAACTGCGGCGACGAGGCGGCAGTGTCGGCGCGCGCGACGACGACGGCGACGCCGGCCGATACCGCGACGGCGACGCCCGCCGCGACGGAGACGCCCGCGACCGGGACGCCGGCCGCGAGCCCAACCGCGTCCCCGACCCCCGCGGCGAGCGGCGCGGGCGTGCTGGCGCGGGCCATGTTCCGGGACGGCGAGCCGGGGCACGACGGCGAGGGGCGGGCCGAGCTGCAGCGCCTCGCGGACGGCATGCTGAACCTGTACGTGGCGGACTTCTCGGTGACGAGCGGGCCGGACCTGTTCGTCGTGCTGAGCACGTCGCCTGACGGCTACACGGGCGACGGGGTGCTGGTGCTCGAACGGCTGAAGGCGAACAACGGCAACCAGAACTACGCGATCCCGGCGGGGACGGACCTGGCGCGCTACCGGAGCATCGTCATCTGGTGCCGCCAGTTCGATGTGGACTTCGCGATCGCGACCCTGGAGGTGCAGTGATGACGGTGCGCGAGGCGGCCATCGCGACGAACCCGCTGGCGCGCGCGGCGGAGCTGCTCCCGGCGCGGGCGGCGGTGGCGGTGAGCATCGCCGCGCGGGTGCTCGGCGCGCTGTCCGTGCTGTGGTACGCGTACGACCAGTACGACGCGTTCGATGGGCGCTACTTCCCGCGGACGTGGGCGTACGCGGTGGCGGTGGCGGTGCTGGCGGTGGTGTCGATGGTGCCGGTGCGGGGATGGGCGGGGGTGGCGGCTTCTGCCGCGGGCGCGGGGCTGCTCGTCTTTGCGGGGGCGATCCTGGCGCGCGAGCCGTGGGGTGTGGCGGCGCTGGTGGCGGGCGCGGTCGCGTGGCTGGCGGTGGCGAGCGCGGCCTACCAGCGGGGCGGGGGGAGCCCGGCGGCGATCGTGGGGTTGTTCGCGGGGGCCGGGCTGGCGTTCGCGGTCGCGGTGGGAGTGGCGCTGGGGGTGGGGGAGTAGGGGTGGGCCCTCACCCCCTGCCCCCTCTCCCGCTGCGGCGGGCGAGGGGGAGTTAGCGCGGTGGTGGGTGCGGGGAGGGCGGGACGGATGGGGGGCGCATGCGTTCCGGGCGAGCCGGGCGGGCGCGGCGCTGCCGCCCTCGCAGCCCTGAGCGTTGGTGGCCTATCGGTGGGGCATGGCACGGACAACCCCGCGGAGCAATGCTCCGCGGCTACGCCTGCGGCGCGCCGGCTGGCGCGTTGAACGGACAACGGAGAACGGGCAACGGACAACGGGCTAACGGCGGCTGGACGTGGGGTGGGGTAGGCTGTGGGGCATGTTGTGTCCCCGCTGCCAGGTCGACCTGGCGATTGAACATCATGCCGGCATCGAAGTGGACCACTGCCCGCAGTGCAACGGGCGGTGGCTGGACCACCACGAGCTCGACCAGCTCGAGGCGGCGTCGGCGCCGGATGCCGACACCCGCCGCGGGATGATCGAGTATGCAAAGCGCGACAGCGAGCTGGATTGTCCGGTCTGCGGCAAGCGGATGGTCGCGTTCAACTACCGCGCGAACCCGCTCGAGCTCGACACCTGCGAGGACGAGCACGGCTGGTGGCTCGATGCGGGCGAGGAGGGCCGCGTGAGCGACCTGATCGAGGACCGGGTGCGCGGGCTGAACCGGGCGGCGACGGCGGAGCAGGCCTGGGGCGAGTTCCTCAAGGGCGTGGGCGGCGGCGGCACGTGGAATAACGTGAAGAACATCTTCCGCGGGCGGGGGCGCCGGTAGCGGGTCAGGCTTCGGGCGGGCGCATGGCGGCCATGGCTTCGCGCTGGAGGATGGCCATGGTCAGGTCGCCGCGTGTCTTTTCGAGGATGCCGCGCGTCTGGTCGGTGGTGCGGCGGAGGCCGCCGGTCATGGCGTCGGGGAAGTCGATCGTGACGAGCACGGCGTAGATCTCGTCCATTGCCGCGAGGATCTCCTCGCAACCGTCGTAGGAGCCGCGGCGGAGGCGGTCGAGGAGCATGCGGCGCATCTCGCCGACGGCTTCGGCGATGCCGTTCAGGTAGGCCGGGTCTTCGACGGCGAGCTCTTCGGGCGTGGGGATGACGCCGCCGGAGAGGAGCGCGAGGGTCGTCTCGGCCTCGGCGTACTCCTTCTGGGCGTCGTGGAGGAAGCCGGCGTAGTAGATGTCCGGGAACTCGCGCATGGCGGCGACGGCGCTGTCGCGGACGGCGCGGGCTTCGGCGACGAGGCGGCGGGCCTGGTCGAAGTCCTGGCGATGGACCGCGCGGATGGCGTTCGCGCTGAGGCGGATGACGGCGCGGCTGCCGCTGAGGCCGGCCTCGCGCGCGGCATTGCGGGCGGCGAAGCGCTCGATGATGGCGGGGATGATGGTGTCGAGGGGGGCGGTTTGTTCGCCGATGTCAGGCATGGCCCTCACCGCCGGCCGAATCGAGCGCTTCGCGGAACGCCGTCGAAGGGATGGCGCGCGGGCCCTCACCCCCTGCCCCTCTCCCGCTGCGGCGGGCGAGGGGAGCTGCGTGTGTGGTGGCGAATGGGGCTAGCACGGATTAGAGGTCCTTCACGGGGTCGGGGAAGTCGCCTTCGCGGGCGGCGTCGATCATCTGGCGGGCCTCGTCGGGGAGGTCCATGCCATACTGCTCGAACTTCTGCTCGACCCAGCCGCCGATCTGGCGTGGGTCGCGGTAGTCCTCGGGGCCGCCGCGGCCCTGGGAGGGGTCGCCATACTTTTCGAGGATCTCGCCGCGGCTGTAGCTGCGGCCGAACTTCGACATCATCCGGGAGGTCTTCGCGCTGCCGCAGTGCTCGCAGGCGACGGTAACCTCCGTGTCGATCTTGCGGGTGAAGTGATTGGTGACGCGGCCGCAATCGCCACATCGGAATTCGTAGATCGGCATGGCTCAATTGTCCGCGCGGTTGTGGGAATTGTCGATTACGGCAGACCGAGCTCGATGTTGTCGAGCAGGCGGGTGTGCCCGAAACGGACGACCGTCGAAATCAGGGCCGGGCGTGCGACGGGCCCGGCGAGCTCTTCGAGCGAGTCATCGTCGGCGAGGCTGACGTATTCGAGCTCGGCGAGGGGCTCGGCGCGGATGAGGTCGATCGCGGCGGCGCGGATGGCGGCGGGGTCGCGTTCGCCGGCGTCGTAGCGGGCCTTGGCGGCGAGCAGGGCGCGGCGGACCACCGGCGCGGCGGCGCGCTGCTGCGGCGACAGGTAGACGTTGCGGCTGCTCATGGCCAGGCCGTCCGGTTCGCGAACGATGTCGCAGGGGACGATTTCGAGGCCGAGGTCGAGGTCGAGGGCCATGCGGCGGAGGACGCGCAGCTGCTGCGCGTCTTTGCGACCGAAGTAGGCGCGGTCGGGTTCGACGGCGTTGAACAGCTTGAGGACGACGGTGGTGACGCCGCGGAAGTGGCCAGGGCGGGCGCTGCCTTCGAGCGGCTGCGTGACCTCCTCGACGGTGACGTAGGTCTGGTAGCCGGGCGGGTACATGACGGCCGGGGTCGGGAAGTAGACGGCGTCGACGCCGGCGTCGCGGAGGAGCTGGAGGTCGCGTTCCTCGTCGCGTGGGTACTTTTCGAAGTCTTCGCCGGGCGCGAACTGGGTGGGGTTCACGAAGATGCTGACGACGGCGAGGTCGTTCTCCTCGCGGGCGCGGCGGGCGAGCGTGAGATGGCCTTCGTGGAGGTAGCCCATGGTCGGCGCGAAGCCGGCGGAGTGGCCGTCGTGGGCGCGGCGCCAGGC
Source organism: Dehalococcoidia bacterium (assembly GCA_020850615.1). Lineage (GTDB taxonomy): Bacteria > Chloroflexota > Dehalococcoidia > Tepidiformales > Tepidiformaceae > JADZEI01. The sequence goes on from JADZEI010000032.1 coordinate 71,613, forward strand.
GCGCATCTCGGCGGGGGTGTAGAGGAGGTCCATTGTGGTGGTCAGTCCTCGAGCGCCGCGAAGATGCTCGCGACGGGGAGACGGAGCCCGGGGATCAGCGGCGTGGCGAGCTCGTCGCCCTCGCGGCGGGTGAGCCCGTCGCTCGCCGCGTCGAAGATCTCGATTGTCCGGGCGTTCGGGTCGACGAGCCAGCAGATGTCGACACCGTAGCGGCGGTAGTAGCGGCACTTCTCGCGCAGGCTGGCGAGGGATTCGCCGGGGGAGCGGACCTCGACCGCGAGCGTGGGCGGCAGCATGTCCTCGCCGTCGCGGCGGGGGCGGTCCGGGCGCCAGTAGGCGACATCTGGCAGGCGGTACTCGGGCCCGCGCTCGGTATCGAAACGGACGCGGAACTCGGGGCCGGCACGGCCGCCGAACTCCCGGACGACGGGCAGGAGCGCCGCCTGGATGGCGAACGCGATGGCGCCATGATCTTCGTTGGGCATGGCCTTGCTGACCACCTCCCCGTAGGCGTACTCGCGGTACGGCTTCTCCTCCGGAAGGGCGAGGTACTGCTCAACCGTCATGCGCAGGCCCGTAGTCATGCGCTAAGGATAACGCACCGGCCACCGGCGAGCCGGTAGGCTGGATGTATGCCGTGGTACGGGTGGGTGATCCTGGTCGTGGCGGGCGTCGTCGTCCTGGCGGCGATCGCGCTGCGGGCGTTCCGGGCGAGCCGGCGGGGGCGCCGGTTCCTCGCGTTGTCGACGCGGGCGAAGCTGGACTTCGGCCGGGAGCTGCTGCGCGACCCGCAGGTGCCGCTGACCGCGAAGGTGGCGCTCATCGTGCTGGTGGGCTACCTGGCGCTGCCGTTCGACCTGATCCCGGACTTCATCCCGGTGCTCGGCCAGGCGGACGACGTGCTGGTGGTGGTGGCCGCGGTGGGGTTGTTGATCCTCTCGGTGCCTCGGGAACGGTTCGACGCGGCGCTGGAGGAGGCGGAGACGGCGGAGGACCGGCGGAGGGTGAGGCGGGCGGCCGCGGTGTGAGGGCGGGGGGGTGTGCGGGTGCGGGCGCTTCGCGGGGGCGGTGGGGCTCGGGGTGCGCCTCCGCTTGCTTACGCGCGCGGCTCGGATTGACGCGGGAGCGGTTCGAGGCGGCGCTGGAGGGGGCGGAGGTGGAGGAGGGGCGGCGGAGGGTGGGGCGGGCGGCGGCGGTGTGAGGGCGGCGGGTATGCGGGTTCGGGCGCTTCGCGGGAGCGGTGGTGCTCGGGGTGCGCCTCCGCTCGCTCACGCGCGCGGGTCGGATTGACGCGGGCTCGGTTCGAGGCAGCGCTCGACGGGCAACGGGCAACGGACGACGGGCAACGGGCAACGGCGGTTTTCGGACCGGCAACGTGCTCGTAACACCGGGGCGGTATCATCCCCGTGGCGCAATCGACCCCGGGAGGCTTCATGACCAGCGAATCCGCGAGCTACGTGCTCTCTGCCTGCCGCGAAAACGGCGTCAAGTTCGTGCGTCTCTGGTTCACGGACATCGTCGGGGCGCTCAAGAGCTTCGCGATCACGGTCGAGGAGGTCGAGAAGGCGCTCGACGAGGGCATGGGCTTCGATGGTTCGAGCATCGAGGGCTTCGCGCGGATCGACGAATCGGACATGCTGGCTGTGCCGGACCCGGCGACCTTCCAGATCATCCCCTGGCGGCCGAAGGAACAGGGTGTCGCGCGGATGTTCTGCGACATCATCCACCCCGACGGGCGGCCCTTCGAAGGCGACCCGCGAAACGTGCTGCGGCGGCAGCTCCAGCGGGCGGCGGCGCTGGGATACACGTTCTACGTGAGCCCCGAGCTCGAGTACTTTTACTTCAAGGACTCGGCGGGGACGGTGCCGCTGGACCGCGGCGGCTACTTCGACCAGGTGGCGGACGCGGCGAGCGACCTCCGCCGGGAGACGGTGCTGGCGCTCGAAGCGATGGGCATCGAGGTGGAGTACAGCCATCACGAGGTGGCGCCGAGCCAGCACGAGATCGCGCTGCGCTACACGGACGCGATGACGATGGCGGACAACGCGATGACCTACCGCCTGGTGGTGAAGGAGATCGCGCTGGCGAACGGCGTCTACGCGACGTTCATGCCGAAGCCGGTGGCGGACCAGAACGGGAGCGGCATGCACGTCCACCAGTCGCTCTTCAAGGGCGAACGGAACGCGTTCTTCGACGAGACGAACCCGTACCACCTGAGCGCCATCGCGCAGGGCTACATCGCGGGGCTGATGGAGCATTCGCGGGAGCTCACGCTCGTGACGAACCAGTGGGTGAATAGCTACAAGCGGCTGCTGCCGGGGTTCGAAGCGCCGGTGTACATCACCTGGGCGCGGCGAAACCGCAGCGACCTCATCCGCATTCCGGACTACAAGCCGGGGCGGGAGATGCACACGCGGATCGAGTACCGGTCGCCGGACCCGGCGTGCAACCCGTACTTCGCCTTCGCCGTGATGCTGGCGGCGGGGCTCGACGGGATCGAGCGGGAGATCCCGCTCCCGCAGCCGGTCGAAGAGAACGTCTTCGAGATGTCGCCGGCGGACCGGGAAGCGCGGAAGCTGAAGCAGCTCCCGGGGTCGCTCATCGAGGCGATCGAAGCGGCGGAGCACTCGCAGCTGCTGCGTTCGGTGCTGGGCGACCACACGTTCGAAAGCCTCATCGCGAACAAGCGGATCGAGTGGGACCGGTATCGCCGCCACATCAGCGACTTCGAACTCGCGGAGTATCTCCCGATCCTGTAGGGGAATCCCTGAGGCGCGGTCAAGGCCGGGGGGCGGGTCCCCGGCTCGTCACGTTTTTTGCCGTTCGGTTACACGGCGCTGCATTGCGTAGCCGTGGGACGCAATCGAATGGAAGCGATGGGGTGAGCGGAGAAACCAGCCCCAGGGTTGGCACCATGACACAGAACCGCGGGGTGCGCCTCGCCTGGCCGCTGGCCGGGCTGCTCGCTCTCACGATTTCGGGCGTGCTGGCGTTCGGCGTGCAGGCACGCCCTGCCGCCGCGCTCACGAACTGCACGATCAGCGACGGCCAGGTGGCCCTCGATGCGGAGGAAGCGCAGTTCCTCTCGCTCATCAACAACTACCGGGCGAGCAACGGGCTCGGGGCGCTCACGGCCTCGGCGAACCTGAACCGGGCGGCCGCGTGGCTCGCGCAGGACCTCGGCGCGAACCGTTACTTCTCGCACACGGACTCGCTGGGCCGGTCGCCTTCGACGCGGGCGCAGAACTGCGGGTACCCGAGCGGCGCCGGTGAGAACATCGCCGCCGGGACCGTGCGCGACACGGCGCAAGAAGCGTTCGACGCGTGGAAGGCATCGTCCGGGCACAACGCGAACATGCTGAACAGCTCGTACCGGATGATCGGCATCGCCCGCCAGTACGTGGCCGGCTCGCCGTACGGCTGGTACTGGGTGACGGACTTCGGCCTGGTGAGCGACGGCACGAGTGGCGGCGGTGGTGGTGGCGGCGGGACCACGACGCCCACGCCTCCGCCGGCGACCAACACGAAGGCGGCTATCACGAGCCCTTCGGCCGGTTCGACGCTGCCGGGCAGCTCGGCGACGTTCAGCTGGAACGCCGGCAGCGGCGCGCAGGAGTACTTCTTCTACGTCGGCACGTCGACGGGTTCGAACAACATCTACGGCGGGTCACAGGCGCTGAACCGCACGAAGAGCGTGAGCGGGCTGCCGACGAACGGCGCGACGCTGTACGTCCGGCTCTGGACGCGCTTCTCGACGGGCTGGCAGTACAACGACTACACGTATAAGGCGGCCACGGCGGCCACCACGACGCCTCCGCCGGCGAGCGCAGCGAAGGCGGCGATCACGAGCCCGGCGCCGGGTTCGACCCTGCCGGGCAGCTCGGCGACGTTCGCCTGGAACACGGGCAGCGGCGCGCATGAGTACTTCCTCTACGTGGGCACCTCGGCGGGTTCGAACAACATCTACGGCGGGTCGACGGGTCTCAGCCAGTCGCGGACCGTGTCGGGCATCCCGGCGAACGGGTCGACGGTGTACGTGCGGCTGTGGACGCGGCTCTCGACCGGGTGGCAGTACACGGACTACACGTACCGGGCGGCGGCACGGTAGCCGCGGGGACTGCGTTGCGCTGACGGAAGGGGCCCACGGAAGTGGGCCCCTTTCCTCTTGTGGCGGCGCAGAGCAGGGTGGCGCGCGGGCCCTCACCCCCTGCCCCCTCTCCCGCTGCGGCGGGCGAGGGGGTGTTGTCTGCGTCGGGTTGGGCGGAGCGCCGCAGGCGTAGTCGCGGAGCATCGGCTCCGCGGGATTGTCCGTACCATGCCGCGCGGCAGCTCCGTCCGAGGGCGGGAGCGCAGCGACCGCCCGGCCCCGATGGCGACGCGTATCGCGGAACGCAGAACCGCGAGCACCCGGGGAACCGAGATCATCGCGCTGACGCGAATGTGCGTGGGCGCCGCGCGGAGGTTGGTCGCGGGCTACCGCGAGGCGTGATCCTGGGGGCCGCGGAGCCGATGCTCCGCGACTGCGGCTTCGCCTCCTGAAGGCGCGTCCACCATCGCCGGGGGGCATCGCGCGCTGACGCGAATGTGCGTGGTCGCCGGGCGGAGGTTGGTCGCGGGCTACCGCGAGGCATGATCCTCGGGGCCGCGGAGCCGATGCTCCGCGACTACGGCTTCGCCTCCTGAAGGCGCGTCCACCAGGGCCGGGGGGCAACGCGCGCTGACGCGGATGTGCGTGGGCGCCGCGCGTAGGTTGGTCGCGGGCTACCGCGAGGCATGATCCTCGGGGCCGCGGAGCCGATGCTCCGCGACTACGGCTTCGCCCGGCGCGCTAGCGGCGGGTGGCGAGGAGGGCGCCGACTTCGGCGAGGAGCTGGGCGGGGGTGAACGGCTTCTGGAGGAAGCGGCCGGCGCCGGAGGCGATCGCGTCGTCGCAAAGTGGCTCGTCGGCGAAGGCGGATGTCATGAGCACGGGCCGCGGGCCGATCACCCGACCGAGGACGTCGCACAGCACCTGGCCGGTCATCACCGGGAGGTGGGCATCGAGGACGACCGCGTCGATCTCGGGGTGGTCGGCTGCGTGTTCGAGCGCGCGGATGGGGTTTTCGGCAGAGAGCACCGTGTAGCCGGCGGCGGAGAGCGTCCGTTCGTCCAGCGCGCGGAGGTCGTGGTCGTTTTCGACTACGAGGATCACGGCCGGGAGATGGGCGGCGGCCGCGCCGGGGCACTGACGGGCGGGGGCGCCGCAAGTGGCCTCGCCCGCGGCGAGGGGGAGCTCGATGGTGAAGGTGGTGCCTTCGCCCGGGCGGGATTCGTACCCCAGGTGCCCGCCCGCCTGGGCGACGATCGAGGCGGAGGTCGCGAGACCGAGCCCGGTGCCGCGCCCGGGGGCCTTCGTGGTGAAGAACGGCTCGAAGATGCGGTCGCCCACATGAGCGGGGATGCCGCTGCCGGAATCGGCGACTTCGACGGCGACGCGCGGACCCTGGCAGTCGCTGGCGGATTCGAGCCTGTGCAGACTGATGGTCACGCGGCCGCCCGTGGGCATCGCATCGCGCGCGTTGACGACGAGGTTCATCACAACCTGTTCGAACTGGCCGGGGTCGATGCGGACGGGCAGCGGCAGGGATGCAGGTTCGTACACCACGCGGACGGACTGGCCGCAGAGCCGCCGCAGCATCGAGAGCACGCCCGCGACGAGCTCGTTGGCGTCAGCTTCGCGGGGGGCCACCGGCTGCTTGCGGGCGAACGCGAGGAGCTGGCGGGTGAGGGCGGCGCCCCGCCCGGCCGCGGCGAGGAGCTCGTCGAGGTCGCGGCGCGCGGCACTGCCGGGTTCGAGCTCGAGCGCCGCCATTTCGGCATAGCCAATCACGGCGCCGAGGATGTTGTTGAAGTCGTGGGCGACGCCGGCGGCCAGGGCGCCCATGCTCTCCATGCGCTGGGCATGGATGAGCTGCTCGCGGAGGCGCTGCTGTTCGGAGACGTCTTCCTTGACCGCGACGAAGTAGGTGAGCTCGCCGCCGCCGTTGCGGACCGGCGTGATGCTCATGGCTTCGCGATAGTGCGAGCCATCTTTGCGGGCGTTGACCAGGTCACCGCTCCAGACGTCGCCGCGGCAGACGGTCTCCCAGAGCTGGCGGTAGAACGATTCGTCCTGCTGGCCGGACTTGAGGATACGCGGGTTCTTGCCGATGACCTCGCCGGCGGTGTAGCCGGTGTTGCGCGTGAAGGCGTCGTTGACCCAGACGATGGCGCCGTCCGGGCGGGTGATGACGACGCCGCGAGAGGCGGCGTTGAGGGCCGCGATGACGAGCTCCTGGACCTGGGCGGCGGCATCGCGCTCGGCGACGACGAGCTCGTAGTCGGTGACATCGGCGGCGAAGCCAATGTAGCCGAGGTGCGTGCCGTCTTCGGCGTAGCGGGGCCAGCCACGGTCGACGATGGAGCGGTACTCGCCGTCGCCGCGGCGGAGGCGGTAGCGGTTCTCGTAGGCTTCGCGGCGGCAGTGCTTCTCGCGGTGCAGCCCCATCGTCCGGTCGAAGTCGTCGGGGTGGATCCGTTCGGTCCAGCCCTGGCCGGACTCCTCGTCCAGCGTGCGGCCGCTGAAGTCGAGCCAGGCGCGGTTCACCCAGGTGCAGTGGCCTTCCGGGTCTTCAAGCCAGGCGAAGACGGGCGCGAGGTCCAGGCTACGAAGGTCGACATTGGTTGCCGGCGTGGTGGCCGGTGTCGTCGGCACCGGCGTGCGTGTTCTGCGGGCCGTGTCATCCATCCGCCGCGTTCCCCCGATGCCCATAGTTAACGCGACGGTCGACACCTTTATTATCGGTGGAAGCCCGATATCTCGGAGGCAGGATGGCCAAAGGGGCGGGATCTTTACCGGCGCTGTTGGCCGCCGGGGGCCCTCACCCCCTGCCCCCTCTCCCGCTGCGGCGGGCGAGGGGGTGTTGGGCGGCGTTCGGGGTGGGGGGTGCTGCGCGGCCGGGCGGCGCTGCGCTTCCGCCCTCAGTTGGGGGCTGCCGCGGGGCGTTTGTTTGGCTGGCGCGCCGCCGAGGCTGGGCTCGGCGGATTACCGCTGCGCGGCTGCGGGCGGACGCGTTTCGCGCGTCACGGGCGGTGGTGCGGGCGGCGGGGATTCGACGGCGGGGATGGCCTCGGGGAAGATGGAGTGGCATGGGTGGCGTGATGCGGTTGCGAGGGGTGGTGCGGGCGCGGGTGGGTCGGCCGGCGATGGTCGCGATGGTGGCGGTCGCGGCGCTGGTGTTGGCGGGGTGCGAGAAGCCGGACGCGTCGCACGTGACGTCGCCGTCGGCGCTGGCGCTCATCGGGACGACGGAGGGCGCGGTTTCGTACGCGCCGGAGGGGATGCCCTCGCCGCCGGTCGCGGCGCCGGAGGGCTGGGAGTTCGACCTGGGGAACGTACGGTTCGCGAAGCTGGAGAACGATGCGCCGGCGCTCCAGGTGGTAACACAGGTGAAGTCGCGGCCGGGCGCGGCGCTGGAGCTCTGGGTTGGCGGCACGGAGGGCGAGCTCCTGCGCTGGAGCGGCGGTTCGACGCGGGAGTACAACGGCGTGGTGTGCTTCATGCTGCGGCTCGAAGATGACGGGGAGGCGCTGCAACTGCACGGAGAGCCCTACTCGTTCACGATGACCTTCCGGGATGCGGCAACGGGCGCGGCGGTGGTTTCGGACACGATCGAAATCGCGGGATTCGCACCGGGGCTCGATGACGCGGCGCCGGGCGAGGATTCAGGCGTCGCGCGGGACCTGCTGGGTTGCCCGCGGAGCGTGATCTAAACGGCGGCGCGGCCTACGCTCGCTGCGAACCATGACCGTACAGCAACAGCCCGCGCCGACCACCCAGATCCCGGCGGAGAGCCGCCGCCGCCAGAAGGAGGAACGCAAGTTCCTCGAGGGCCCGCAGGGCCGCGGGTTCGAGCTGCGGCACCTCTTCCGGGTGAGCTGGGAGTACGTGCGCGCGTTGCGGGCGCTGCACTTCCTCGGCCCGGCGGTGACGGTGTTCGGTTCCGCGCGGCTGGTGGAGGGCCACCCGGCCTACGAGCAGGCGCGCAACATCGGGACGCTGCTGGCCGAGCACAGCTTCGCCGTGATGACGGGCGGCGGGCCGGGCCTGATGGAGGCGGCGAACCGGGGGGCGAAGGAGGCGGGCGGCCTTTCGGTGGGCTGCAACATCATGCTCCCGATGGAGCAGGCGGCGAACCCGTACCTGGACCTGGTGGTGACGTTCCGGTACTTCTTCATCCGCAAGGTGATGCTGGTGAAGTACTCCTACGGGTTCATCGTGATGCCGGGCGGGTTCGGCACGCTGGACGAGGTGTTCGAAACGGCGACGCTGGTGCAGACGGGCAAGATCAAGCAGTTCCCAATCGTGCTGGTGGGGCGGGACTACTGGCAGCCGCTGATCGACTTCCTGCGGATCACGCTCATGCAGAGCGGGACGGTGGACGTGAAGGACCTGGACCTGCTGCACGTGACAGATTCCGCGGAGGAAGCGGTGCAGGTGGTGCGAGAGGCGGCGATCGCGACGTTCGGGCTGAGCTACGTGGAGCGGCGGACACCGCGGCGGTGGTGGCTGGGGGAGCGGTAGGCGCTCACCCCCGGATTGGAGCGGCTCGCGGTCGAGAGTGTTCACGACAGGGGCATCCTGAGCATCGCGCGTGGGAACGTGGCGTCGATGGGAGTGCCGGACTCGTCGATCTGTTGGAGGACTCGCTCAAGCGCCCAAGGGGCCGGCGAGGGCCGTTATGGATCAAGCCCTACCGAGTCATGACGGCGCCTTCGGCGGCGCACCCTGGGCTGCAGCTCGCGGATTATGTGGCGTGGGCGAGCCACCGGCGCCGGTCACGCCACGAGGCCGAGTGGGATGCGCTCGCCGCCGAAGGCCGCACCTGCTCCGACCATCTCGCGTTCTGAGAGGCACAGAAATGCCCCGCGGAGCCGGGTGGTTACGGCAGGGCTGTGACGCCCTTTAGCTTCGCGGGGCTAACCGCGTTCCACGTTGCCCTGAATATGGCGAGTTGTCAACGGTCGGGCCGTCAACGGAAAACGGGAGGAGCTGTTGGGCTCCTCCCGCGATGTGGGTGCGTTGGCCGGCCGGGGGTTAGCCGGCGTGGGTAAGCTCGCCCATGGTCGATTCGTCCATCTCGAAGCTGTGGGCGGGGGTGGGGAAGGCGCCGCCTTCGACTTCGCCGATGTAGCTGCGGACGGCGTCGCGGATGGTGGCGCCGAGGTTGGCGTAGGCCTTCGCGTGCTTCATCGGGCGGCAGTCGTCGTAGATGCCGAGGAGGTCGTGGAAGACCTGGACCTGGCCGTCGCAGTCGACGCCGGCGCCGATGCCGATGGTGGGGATGGAGATGCGCTCGGTGACCATGTTCGCGAGGGGGGCGGGGATGGTCTCGAGGACGACGGCGAAGGCGCCGGCCTCTTCAAGGGCGCGGGCGTCGTTGATGAGCTTGGCGGCAGCTGCGGGCGTCTTGCCCTGGACCTTGTGGCCGCCGAACTGGTTCACGGACTGGGGCGTGAGCCCGAGGTGGCCCATCACGGGGATGCCGGAATCGACCATCCGCCGGACGAGGGGGGCGACGTGGCTGCCGCCTTCGAGCTTGACCGCGGTGGCGCCGGCTTCCTGGAGGAGCCGCCCGGCGTTGCGGACGGCCTCGTCCGCGTTCGCCTGGTAACTCATGAACGGCATGTCGGCGACGATGATCGCCTTCTGGGTACCGCGGACGACGGCCCGGGTGTGGTAGACGATGTCGTCCATGGTGACCGGGACGGTGGTTTCGTAGCCGAGGATGACGCTGCCGAGGGAATCGCCGACGAGGATGATCGGGATGCCGGCCTGTTCAACGAGGCGTGCGGAAGGGTAGTCGTACGCCGTGATCATGGCGAAGCGCTGCCCCTTCGCCTTCCATTCACGAAGCTTGTGGACCGAAAGCCTGGCCATTGCCCGTCCCCTTAGCTGGCGCCGACGGCTTCGCGCGCGAAGTGCGAGAGCCCGTCGCCGAACGACGTGCGGATGATGTTGTTGTGGGCGTCGACGTGGACTTCGCGCGGGGCGACGGCCCGCGCCTCGGCTTCGTTGAGCTGCTGGTAGGCGACGATGATGACGATGTCGCCTTCGTGCACGAGGTGGGCGGCGGCGCCGTTGATGCAGACTTCGCGCGAGCCGCGGCGGCCGATGATGGTGTAGGTCTCGAGGCGGGCGCCGTTGGTGACGTCGAGGACGTGCACCTGTTCATAGGGGAGGATCCCGGCCGCTTCCATGAGGTCCGGGTCCAGGGTGATGGAGCCGACGTAGTTGAGGTTGGCTTCCGTAACGGTCGCGCGGTGGATCTTGCCGGTCATCATGGTGCGCACGGCGGGTTCCCCTCCACCCCTGGCAACGAAAAACCCCACTCAGGGAGCGGGGCTCGGTCCGGTTCGCGGAGGGGCTGGAGCCCAGTAGCTCCGTCCCGTGCTATCCGTACCGGCCACGCGGGTCCAGGCGGATTTCGTGCTGTCCTGGGTGCCTGTTCAAGCTCGCCGTCCCTTGCGGGATCGACGGCATCTAGATCGTAGAGATCCCATCGGGCGTGTCAATAGGTTGGGGCGGGAAGATGCGAAAATGTGGAGCGCTGGCACGGGGCACGGGGCACGGGGCACGGGGCACGGGGCACGGGGCACGGGGCACGGGGCACGGGGCACGGGGCACGGGGCACGGGGCACGGGGGGCTTCGCACGCTGCTATACTCCCCGCATGTGGAGCTTTTTCCGGCGCCAGCTCAACTACTTCCTCATCGGGTTCGTCGTCGCCTTCGTGATCTACCTGTTCATCCGCTACAGCGCCGATGGGGTGCTGCTGGGCGTGGTGATCGGGGCGGTCAGCGGGTTGGCGCTCTCGACGGGCATCTTCATGCTCGAACGCCGGTTCCCGGATAAGACGGTCGAACCGGAGCGCTGAGCCGGCCCTTGTCCGTCGCCGCGCGCCCTGGGAGCTGCGGGGCGTGGCGTGGTGGGCGATGAGGGATTCGAACCCCCGACTCCCTCGGTGTAAACGAGGTACTCTAGCCGCTGAGTTAATCGCCCGCGCCCCCAGTGTAGTCGAGGCGAAGGGCCAAAGGCGAAGGGCGAACGTGCCTATGCCAGCGGGAGCTGGCCGTGGGGTTGGGGCGGTGAGCCGGTGGCGATGCCTTCGAGTGCGCGGACGGCGGCTTCGATGTCGAGCGCGGCGATTCGCTGATCGGCGACCCAGGCGCGGAACGTGACCTCGTCCCAGGTGCCGGTGCGCAGGTATGGCGCGAGCGTGTCGTAGCGCTTGGCGGCGCGGCGAAGGTCCATGAGCTCGCGGTTGCGTTCGACGACCTCGCGGGTAGCGGGGTCGCGGAGGGCGCCTTCGAGCTTCACGTTACGGCGGCCGAGCGCCTTCGAGACCATCATCGGCGCGTCGAAGTAGGCATCGAGCGGGGCGAAGGCGAGGAGCTGCGCGGCGGTCAGCGTGCCGACGGCCGGGATGCCGGGCAGGTCGTCGCTGGCGTCGCCGCTGGCCACGCGATAGTCGAGGTAGCGCTCGCGGGGGAACTGGACGGTCGAGCCATCGGCGCGCTTCGGGGCGACGTGCTCTTCGAACCCGGCGGCATCGATTACCACGCGCTTCACGGGTGAATAGATGGTGACGCGGTCGTCGACGAGCTGGAGGAAATCGCGGTCGGTGGAGGCGATGCGCACGGGGTCTTCGGATTCGAGGACCAGGCAGGCGATGAGGTCGTCGGCCTCGGTGTTGGTGCCGCGGGCGATTTCGAGTGGCAGCGAGCGGGCCATCTCGATGAACTGATCGATGGCGGCAAGGACGAACGGCTCGTTCTCGATGAAGGCGGGCTGGGCTTCGCGGCCCATCTGGTAGTTGGGGTAGATCGAGCGGCGGCGGAGCGGGCGGCCCTCGTCGAATGCCACGGCGAGGCGGGAGACGAAGGCGCCGGGCTTCGCGGCGGAGCTGCCTTCGGCGCGGCCGGGGAGCGGCGGTTCGCCGGCGCGGGCGGCGAGCCCGAGGACGCTCTGGGTGAGCCCGAGCAGGGCTGCGCGGGTGAGGTCCTCGGGCGTCTCGCTGCCCATGGCCTTGCGCAGCGCGTGGAACCCGGCCCACGCCATGTTGTTGCCGTCGGCGATGAGGAACATGGCACCAGTATGCCGCGCCGGGCGGGAACGCGTGCGGGGATCGCGCCCGGGTGAACGGCGGTGGCTGGACAAGCTTCGCACGCCACAAACTCGAATGCTATTCACCTGTATAGAGATGATTCACGACACGTGAGTCATCGGGACATTTCCCGTTTGGTTTACGGCGATTCCACGTATGGATTCGAGTCAACGCTCGGGCGATACCAGCAATAGAAGCGCGCATAAGACGCGGAATGCGAGGTTGGCATGTACGAATTGTCCGAACGGCTCCTGGTGACGGGCCCCGAACAGCAGCTCCGGCTGCGCTGGATGAACTTCAGTGACGAGGACGCGCGGCGGATCCGCGCTGCTGCGGTCTACCTCCGGCCGATGGCCGATGACATCGTCCGAACGTTCTACGACCACACCTTTGCCTTCCCGGAGATGCGGGAAAAGGTCGCATCGGCGGGGTCGACGCGGGAGCGGATGGAAAAGTCGCAGAAGCGGTACTTCCTGGAGGTGCTGGAAGCGAAGTTCGACGCGGCGTATTTCGAATCGCGGCTGCGGGTGGGCGCGCGCCACGCGGTGCTCAACATCGAGCCGCGCTGGAACGTGGGGAACTACTCCACCTACGCCGACATCGTCTACCCGGTCCTCGCGAAGAAGCTGAAGGGCGAGGAGCTGGTGAAGACGATCCTGGCGTTCAACCGCGCGTTCACGCTGGACATGACCCTGGCGGTGGAGACGTACATCAGCGAGGGCATGCTCCAGAACCTGGTGGACGTGAGCGAGCTGGTGCTCGGCGCATCGGGCCACCTCGATACCGGCTGCGGGCACGTCAGCGCGGCCTCGGGCGAGATCGCCCGCGCGATTGGCGATGTCGCAGCCGGGGCGACGGACCAGACGGTGGCGCTGACGGCGCTTTCGTCGGAAATGGCAGCGCTGAACGACGCGATCGAGCTGGTCACCGCCCGGGCGGGGGATCAGCACCAAGCCCTGACGGCGGCGACCGATACGGCACGGCGCGTGCAGGAGGCGCTCGGCGATGTCTCGGCCTCGGCGGCCGGCGCCGGCGACAAGGGCGCATCGTCGCTGGAGGCGGCACGCGAGGGCATGAACAGCGTCCAGCTCACCGTCGACGCGATGCGCGACATCCGCCAGGCGGTGCAGTCGACGGCGGAGCGGATCGGCGACCTCGGCGAACGCGGGTCGGAGATCGGCGCCATCATCCAGGTGATCGACGACATCGCTTCGCAGACGAACCTGCTGGCGCTGAACGCGGCGATCGAAGCGGCGCGCGCCGGGGAGCAGGGCCGCGGCTTCGCGGTCGTCGCCGAGAACGTGCGCGCGCTCGCAGAGCGCACGGGCGTGGCAACGAAGGAGATTGGGCAGCTCATTTCGGCCGTGCAGAACGGGACGGCGCTCGCGGTGCGGGCGATGGAGGGCGCCGTCGGCGATGTCGAGACCGGCGCGGCCCGCGTGGAGGACGCCGGTGCGGCACTGCGCCGGATCGTCGCGACGGCGGACGAGGTGAACACCGAGATCGGCGCAATAACGGCGGCTTCCGGGCGCATGGACGGGCATGTCCGGTCGCTGGTCGAGACGATCGGCGCGGTTGGCGAGCTAGCGGGAGAACTGAGCGAGCTCGCCTCGGGGATGCGCAGCAATTCCGGGCGCGCGGCCGATTCGATCGGGAGCGTGACCGCGGTGGCCGAGGAATCGGCGGCGGCGACGCAGGAGGTCTCGGCCGGCACACAGCAGGTGCACGCCCAGGCGGAGGAGACGCTCGCCCTGGCGGCGCGGCTGCGGGAGGTCTCGGACGACCTGGCGACGTTCCTCGAGAAGTTCGGTCCGCTCGCGCACAACTCGAAGGGCGAGACGTTCCACCGGCCGGGCGCGGTACAGCGCGCCGCCTGACCACCGACCCGGGACGACAGGGAGGAAGCAGCGAGCCGGGAGGGTGACCTCCCGGCTCGCTCGCGTGTCCGGCGCTATGCCCCGCGCCCGAGGGCGAAGCCGCGGCGGACGAGCTTCTCGGTGACCACGCGGGGCGTGACGAACTGGAGGAGGTACGCCGGACCGCTGAATATGGCAACTTCTGGTTCTACGAGGTCACCCGGGAATCGGTCGCGGCCGACGGCCTGGTGTCTCTGTACTTCTTGAAGAAGTGACGTCGCGGGTGGCTCGGTAGCGCACGGGCCGAGTTCCCAGAGGCTCTCCGGGCGCCTGTGTGAGTATCACGGCGGGAATTGGGCCACGCCCCGGGACGGTGGCAGGAACGAAGAGCAACGATGCGAGACAGGTTCGCAATGGCGGAGAGGGTGGGATTCGAACCCACGAGGGACTTGCGCCCCTACACGCTTTCCAGGCGTGCCTGATCGGCCACTCCAGCACCTCTCCGCAAGCCGTGGGCCGGGCCGTCCCTCGATCCTACCAACATCCGCGCATGCGGTCGCGCCGCTTCCCCGCCCGCCCGTGACTCGCGGCGGACTTCACCGCGCGCCAGCGATCGCGCAGACTCTCGCCATGCCCGGCAGCCCCCGCGACACCTACCTCGAGGGCGTGGACCCCGCCTTCGTCCCGCTCGTGACCACCCTCGACGAGCTCGTCCGCGCGGCCGCCCCCGAGCTGCAGCCCCGCATCTCCTACAAGATGCTCATGTACGTGTTCGGCAAGGACCTGCGGAACTTCGTCGTCGCCATCGACGCCCGGCCGAAGTGCGTGTACCTCCGCTTCCTCCACGGCGCCGAGCTAACCGACCCCGGCGGCGTGCTCCGCGCCGGGACCAGCTCGCTTTCGACCATCGATTGCACCGCGCTCGAACAGGTCGATCCGGCCGCGGTGACGCGGCTGGTGCAAGAGGCCGCCGCCGGGCACGAGCAGTTCAAGGCGAAGTGGGCCGCAATCCGCGCCGCGAAGGAGTAGCGCGCCGCGCAGTTGCGCTCAGGCGCCGACGGCCAGCTCCCAGTGCCGCTGCTCCCGCGGGAGGCTGCAGAGCACCCGCGGCGAATACGGCACCTCGCTGATGTCCATCTCGACGTATTCCGACCCGTCGATGAGCCGGAAGGTGGCCGGGAAGCCCGCGTGCCGGAACACCGAGAGCATCGCCCCGTTCTCCGGGAGCACGTTTGCCGTGAACTTCGTGATGCCCTGGTCCCGCGCGTAGCCCGCGAGCAGGTAGAGGAGCTCCCGCCCCAGCCCGTGGCCCTGGAGGTCGTCTTCGAGCACGAACGCTACCTCCGCCTCGCCCGGGCGGATGACCTCGTAGCGGGCCACCCCGCGGAGCTCGTCTTCGCCCGGGTACACCACCACCACGGCCACGCGGTCTTCGAAATCCACGGTCGTGAACCGGTCGGCCATCGGCTTGCTCAGCTCCCGCAGCGGCGTGA
This sequence comes from Dehalococcoidia bacterium, assembly GCA_020850615.1. Lineage (GTDB taxonomy): Bacteria > Chloroflexota > Dehalococcoidia > Tepidiformales > Tepidiformaceae > JADZEI01. Next base: position 87,146 of record JADZEI010000032.1, read on the forward strand.
AGAAGCGCAGGCGCTGCGTCTCGGCCGAAAGGCGGCGGTGGAAGCGGCGCAACGGCGCGGCGTCGCCCGGCAGGATGGGCCGGAACCAGACGCGCCGGCCATCGCGCAATTGGAGCGGCCCGGCATTGAGCTCGGCGGGGGCACCGTTCATGGGTCGATCCTCTCTCAGCATTCGTTCGTCGTCCCCGGACGCACGACCACCACGCAGTGGTCATGCGACCAGATCATCGGCAGGATGCCACACAATTGTGAAATCCCGGCGAACAGCCGCCTGCCGGAACTCTACCAGCCAGCCCCCGGATACGGTGAACGCACAGATCAGCTCCCCTCTCCCTCGAGGGAGAGGGGTCGGGGGTGAGGGCGCCGCCCCTACTGGAACGTCTTCCCGTCCGCCACCGCCTGGACCGCTGCCTCGACCACGCTCGCCGAGACCGGGCCCTCCCAGCGGTCGTAGATCACGCCGTCCTTGCCCACGACGTAGACGAACGGCTCCGAAAGCCCGCCGTCGTCCTTCCGGATGAGCCACTCGCGCGCCGTCGGGTTCAGGGTCTGGCTGTCGAAGTTCCGCCAGATCTCGACGTGGACGAAGTCGACCTTGTCCCGGTACTTCGCCTGCAGCGTCTCCATCTCCTCGGTCACGGGGCCGCAGAAGCGCGAGGTGCAGTAGGCCGGCGTCGCGAAGACGATGACCATCGGCCGCCCCTTCGCGACGGCGTCTTTGATCTTCACGTCGTGCATGTCGTTCGGCGGGGTTCCGGAGTCGATCTCGGCGAGGTTCGAAACGTCCGCCTTCGTCAGGTTGTCGCTCTTGAGCGCGGGCTGTCCCGGCGCCGGGATGCGAGGCTTTTCGTACACCACGAACCCAAAGGAGCTCACGCCCGTGCTCTTGCCGTCCTTCAGCGTCGCCCGCACGGCCACGCCCCACGTGCCCGGGTGCTCGAACGTCACCGGCACGTAGTAGCCGACGCGGTCGTCGTCTTCGCCGCCGTGGGTGTGCGTCTCGCCGTTCGGGTGCTCGTGCTGCGTCACGGGGCCCACGCCGGGCGCGCTTTCGAACACCTGCGTCGTCGTCAGGACCGGCTTCGGCTTCGCCGGGTCGCGCACGTCATAGAACGTGACCGTGATGTCCCGGGCGTCGCCCTGCGGCTCGTCGTCCTTGTTCGTGATGCCGAAGACGAAGTTGTTCCTGCCGGTCGTGAGCTCCAGCCCGGCGGGCACCGCGTTGATCACGTTGCGCTGGTCGGCGGGGATGTTGGCCGCGAGGTCGATCACCTCGAAGCCGGTCCCCTGGACGGTGCCGGTGGCCGAAGCCGTACCCTCGTCGTCCTCGCCGTTGCCACAGGCGGCGGCGAACAGCGCGGCGAGCGCGAGCGATGGCAAAAGCCCAAGACGGAGGAAGTGGGGGATACGGTTCACGAAACGTAAGTCTACCGCCGCCGCCGGAAACGGTCAGGGAAGGGTGGCGTCATACGCGATACCCGAACCGGTCGAGCCGCTCACGAGCGTGCGACCGCTCGCCGTCGGAAAACAACCCGGCGAACTGCTCGCGACAGGCCAGTGCTTCCACCGTCAGGTCCAGCCGCCCCAACTCCCAGAGCTTCGTGAAGCCATCGGAGGGCTGGTCGATGGGTGCAGCCAGCAGCCGCCGGCACGCGGGGAGCACACCGGATTCGCTCACCATTTGAACGAAATACACCGAGTTGTACTTCAGCCGGCGGCACTCGGCGATGGTCTCCATCACCGCCGCCGTGAACTCCTGTTCGAGCTGCACCTGGTCCACATGGCCTCCGATTGAAGGGTTCTCGCCCGGGCGGAGTGTACTCGACCGTAAGCCGTCCCCCGCGCCCCTGGGAACTGGGAATCTGCGCGCAACGGGGCCAACCGCGGAAGGGTGGCGTCACGCCGGCGGGCGAAGGGCAACGAACGCCGCGGGCCCAGCGGCCGTCTGCGTCTCGCGCCCGGCGAGGATGTCCTCCGCGTTGTCGCCGCTGAGCCCCGCGCCGGTGAAGACCGGCTCGTGGCCGGGCGTCAGCCGGAACACCAGGTACGCCACGGCGGGCTGCGTCCGCGTGGCGAACGCGAGGATGAACGTCTCGCAGGTGTCCGCGCCCGTGACGCAGCCGATCGCGGCGAGGTATGGCGCCGGGCCCGGTGGCGCCGCGAGGGCCGCACCCAGCTCCGCGACCAGGTCCTCGGGGCTGCGCGGGCCGCCGTGCGAACCGTGCAGGGCCAGCGGATAGCCGGTCACCTGCTCTCCGTCGCTCCTGCCCTCGCAGATGCGGGTGTCTTCGAAGCCCATGGCCTGGCCGTCCGGGCCGCACCGGTAGGTGGTCGTTTCGCCGTCCGCCACCAGCGCTTCGAGGCCGCCCGCCGGGAGCGAGCCGGCCACGCGCGTCGCGAATTCGCAGAGCCAGCCGGCCACGCGGTCGGCGCAGGCGTCGCCCGGCACCACCTCGCCGTCGGCGCCTGTCGCCATCGCCTCCAGCGTCAGGATCATCGGCGCGCCCGGCGCGACGCACGTGGGCCGCATCAGCCCGCCCACGATTAGCGAGATCCGAGTCAGGCCGTCGACCGTCACCGTCCAGTAGCTGGGCCCGGTGGGCGAGCACTGGTTGCGCCACCGCCAGGTGATCACCGGGTCCTGCACCGGCAACTCGAACGCGAGCTTGAACTGCCGCTCGGTGTTCGCCCACGCGTCCGCTGGCGGCCCCGGTGCCAGGTCACGCGGGCCGGGCGCCAGGCGCCCCCGTGCCAGCACCTGGCACCCGGGGTCACCGGAAAGCCGGAGCCGCAGAATGACGTCGTCACCGTCCTGTTCGCCCTCCAGGACCGGCGTGACCGTGCACCCGGCCGGTGTCGCGGTGGCCGTCGCCGGTTGGGAAGTGGCGGTCGGGGTGGCGGTGTCCGGGATTGCGGGTGCGACATCGCCACCGTCTCGCATGGCCACGACGACCACCAGCACGGCCACGCCCGTCAGCACGGCCGCCCCGCCGCCCACGAGCAGCCGCCAGCTCCCCGCGAGCGCACCGAGGACGCGGCCCAGCCGCGCGGCCGGCCGCTGCGCCGCTCGCCACGCAGCCGCGGCCTCGTCGCGCGATTCCACGCCGAGCTTCCCGAGGATCTCGCGCACGTGGTACTTCGCCCCATCGAGCGTGATGCCGAGCTCGTCCGCGATCTGCGCGTTCGTCCGCCCTTTCGCGATCAGCCGCAGGACCTCGGACTGGCGGTCGGTGAGGTCGAAGCGGTGGGCGGAACGGAGGTGGGTGGGCCGCATGCCCTCAGGCTAGGCTGCGCCGCGCGCGAGTTCACTACTCCATGGCAGAAATAGCGTTCCGTGCTTCCAATCGTGGCCCCTATGCCGCTTCGCGCACTTCGCGCCGGGCCGCAAAAACCACGATCGCCGCGCGCAGCTGGCGGCGCCGTTCGAGCCGCTTCGCCACCTGCCAGGAGACGATGATCACCAGCCCGCCGAGCGCCATGTCCACGAAGAAGTGGTTCGCGCTGGCGACGATCGCCCAGCTCATCACGACCGTGAGGAGCACGGCCCCGGTGCGCGCGACCCGGCTCCCCGTGTTCACCCAGATCGCCGCCGAGGCGAGCGCGATCCAGCCGAAGTGGAAGCTCGGGATGGCGGCGTACTCGTTCAGGATGAGCGAGGGCTGCGCGTACTGCACCGACGTGTTCCCGCCGAACACCGTGTCCGTGAACCCGAAGTCGTAGCCGTGGGCCGCGAGCAGCCGCGGCGGCGCCGCCGGCACCGCGTAGTAGAAGACGAGACCGATCACCATCGACACGAACATCACGTCGCGCATGAAGAGGAAGCGTTCGCGGCCGCGCACCCACAGCCAGGCGCCCACCAGCGCGAGCACCGGGAAGTGCAGATACGCGTACACGAAGTTCGCCGCCTCCTGGACCGCATGATGGCGGAGCGACCACTCCTGGACCTGCGGCTCCCAGAAGATGTTGATGCTCTGTTCGAAGGCGATCAGCTGCTCCGTCACCGCGACCGAGAAGTCGATGCGCGTTGGGGCGATCCCACGCCCGAGGAAGTACACGCCGATCACGGCCAGGACGATCCCGAAGTCGCGCCCGAACGACGGCACCCACGCGAGGCGCGCGGCCGCCGGGAACGGCAGAGGGCGGGCGGCGGACATCGTTCGTATCGTCATGGCGGGTGCCTCCGGGTTCGCACTCTAGGACTTACCTGCCGGTAAGACCGTGACCGCTTTCACGCGCGTCCCCGTGCCTCTTAGAGTCTGAACGTGGGCCGTTGCATTCATCCGCCAAAGGTCGGATGCCGGTGCGGCGCTTTCGTTGCGGCCTTCGCGGGGGTTGCCCACATATATGTCACGCCTTTCCGCGCGTTTTAACATCCGGCCACGCGACTGCAACGCGGCGCTCCGATCCGGTGACCCGGGCGGCACCCGGCAGCGGGCACGCTCGAAGCATGAGGTATCGCAATTCCCGCCGGGGCCGCTCCGCATGACGGCCTGGATGATCGTCGCGACGGCCCTCGTCGCCAGCTCCGCCGCCATGCACGTCGTCTCCGAAGAAGCCGCCGAAGCCTGGCACACCGTCACGCGCGCGTTCATCGCCGCGCCGTTTTCGCTCGTGATCATGGCTCTGCTCTTCGCGCTCGTCTGAGTCGCCGCAGGGGCCGGCATATCCGAGAGTGTTGATCTTCCGATGAGATCGTCGCGCGCACGCGACAGAGCAGCGCGTTTGGCTTTCCCGGATGGGCATGCCGCCCTAGAGTCTCGTCATGCCCCTCTTCGGCGAAGCAGGCGAGCGGATCGCGTACCAGGTCTATCCCCACCCGGATGACGCCCCACCGATCCTCCTGATCCACGGGTTCACCGCCAGCTCCGCGTCCTTCCTTTCGAACATCCAGGACCTGCGCCGCAACTTCACGGTCGTGACGGTCGACCTGCTTGGTCACGGCCAGTCCGAAGCGCCGGCCGAGGTCGCGCCCTACCAGCCGGAAGCCGCGATCGCCCGCATCGTCGGGCTCATGGACCACCTGGACTACGCGGACGCGATCCTCTGCGGGCACTCGCTCGGCGGTGCGCTCGCCCTCCGCGTCGCGCTGGACCACCCGGACCGCGTGGCCGGGCTCGTCGTCATCAATTCGAACTCGGCCGCGGGCACGGTGGACTGGCGCCGCGAGGTCCAGCCGGGGCTCGTGAGCATGGCCCGCCGGGTGCGCACCGACGGCACGGGCTTCCTCAAGGAGACCCGCCTCTACCCGGGCAGGAGCAGCCGCCTCCCCGAACGCGCCCGCGCCCGCCTGGCCCACGACTTCGATGGGCTCACCGCCGCGGGCATCGCCGGCACCGCCGAGGGGCTCGTCGCCCGCGTCAACGCCTTCGAACGGCTCGGCGAGCTCGCCGTGCCGATCCTCATCGTGATCGGCGACCGCGACGCCGAGTTCGTGCACAACGCGCCGCAGCTCATCGCGAACCTGCGGCACGACCTCGTGAGCACGGTCACGCTCGCCGGCGCCGGGCACGCCGCAAACCTCGAACAGCCGGAAGCCTTCAACGACGCCGTCGTGGACTTCGCCCGCCGGATCGACTTCATCGGCGAAGAGGCCCCGGCCGGCGCCGGTGGCCGCCCGCGCGTGCTCGTGCTGGCGGGCGCCGCGCTCGTCACCCTCGGCGTCGGGTTGCTCGGCGCGTCGTTCATGCTCGGTGGCGGCGGCGATGACCCGGAACCCGTCTCGGCCGATGAACCGGGCAACCACGCCGCGGCCGTCCCGTCGACCGCGACGAATACCCCCGCTGCCGCTTCGCCGTCCCCGGCGGTCACGCAGGCCGTCGCCGGCGTCTCCGTCTCTGCGACCGCGACCACGCCGGCCGCGACACCCACCGAAGCGACCCCAACCCCCGTGCCGGCGACGAGCACGCCAACCCCGCGCCCCAACACCCCCACGCCCGTCCGGGCCACGCCGACTCCGACCGAAGAGCCGACCGAGACGCCGACGCCCAGCCCGAGCCCCACCGCATCGCCGACCGCGACGCCGACGCCCGCGGGCCGCGGCCTCTCCGTCTCCGGGCCCGCGGAGCTCGCCGTTGGCGAAACCGCGACCTACTTTGCGAACGTCCGCAACCCCGAGGGCGACCTGCTCACGGTCCGCATGAGCGGCGGCGGCAACCAGGTCCTGAACGGCGCCATCGCGGTGAGCTTCTCCGCCCCCGGCTGCTACACCGTCAGCGGCACCGTCTACTACCCGACCGGCTCCATCAGCTCCTCGATGACCGTCGCCGTCGGCGGCGCCACCTGCTGACCGCCCCGCCGATCGCCTAGCCGCTGCCATCCGCCCTACGTATCAACACCGGGACCCGCAACCATCGTTCCCCCGGCGACGTTCGAGAATCGAACGTCAACAACTCAGCGCGCTAAACCAGCGACCACCGCTCCCCCGGCGGAAATCGAAAATCGAAAACCGGCAACATCCACCCGCTAACCGGCAATTCACTCCCCCCGCTCCCAGAACCTCCCCACCGCGCCCCGCCGCACCAGCTCCGCCCGCAGGTCCAGCATCGCCGTGTAGGTTGGGACCACGAACACCTCGTCGCCGGGGGCTGTGCCGGCGACTATCGCGTCCAGCAGCGCCGCCGGCTCGTGGACCACGGCGCCGGGGGCGGGCCAGCCCGCGTACTTCAGCCGCAGCGCCATGTCTTCCGCGCGGTCGCCACCCACCCAGCAGCTCCCAACCTCGCCCGCGGCCAGCTCGTAGTCGACATCCCACGTCCAGCTCACGTCCTGGCCGTCGGCGAAGCGGTCGTTCAGAAGCACTGCCACCTTGAGCGTCCCTTGCGCGCCGCCGGCCAGCTGTTCGAGCAGGCGCAGCACCTGGTTCGCCCCCGCCGGGTTCTTCGTGAGCAACAGGCGGATGTGCCGCCCCTCCAGCTCGGCCACCTCCTGGCGCCCGAACGCGGGCCGCACCTTCGCCAGCCCCGCCGCGATCGCCTCCGGCGGCAGGCCCAGCACCCGCGCCACGCAGATCGCCGCGAGCGCGTTGTAGACGTTGTAGGTGCCGGTCAGCGGCATCCGCAGCGCCCCGATGCCCTCGACCTCGAACGTGGCCTCGTCCAGGCCCAGGCGGAGCGCGCTGCCGGTCGTCTGCGTCGCTGCCCGCCGCCGGTCGCAGCCGGTACACCGCCACCAGCCGACGTGCGCGAAGTAGCGCCGGTCGTAGGCGAAGTTGCCGCCGCATTCCCGGCACCAGCGCGCATCGAACGCGCCCGCGTACTCAGTCGCGAAGGCCGCGTCGTCGAGCCCGAACCAGTGGACCGGGCCGCTCCAGCCTTCCGCCAGCTCGGCCACCGAGGGGTCGTCGGCGTTCAGGACGATGGTCGCATCCTTCGGCGCCGCCGCGAGCGCCTCCCGCCAGAGCGCCGCCACCGTGTCGACCTCGCCGTAGCGGTCGAGCTGGTCGCGGAAGAGGTTCGTGAAGGCGAAGACACCCGGCGCGAGCGCACGCGCCGCCGCCGGACAGGTGGCCTCGTCGACTTCGAACAGCCCGGTCGTGCGGCGCGCCCGCGGGATCGCGCCCGTGGGCCTGGCTTCGAAGAGCAGCGTGCTGGCGAGGCCGCGCATCAGGTTCGAACCTTCGCGGTTGTGGATGAATGGCCGCCCGGCCTCGCGCAGGATCTCGGCGACGATGCGGCTGGTGGTCGTCTTGCCGTTTGTGCCTGTGACGAGCACCCGCCCGCCGCCGAGCTGCCGCCCGAGGTGCGCGACGATCGCGGGGTCCACGCGCTCCGCGACGAGCCCCGGGAGGGCCGTGCCGCCGCCCCGCCCGAGGAGCCGGCTCCCCAGGCCCGCCGCCCGCCCCGCCGCCACCGCCGCCGCCAACCGCGCGTTCATCCCGCGCAGGATATCCCGCCCCGCGCTTGCACGGTCCCCCGGCGCGCTGCCAGCTGCCGCCTATACTGGCGCCATGGCCCTCGCCGCTTCTGTGCTCGACCTCGCCGGGAACACGCCGCTTGTCGAGCTGCCCGACCTTTCGCCCCGGCCCGGGGTCCGCTTCTTCGCCAAGCTCGAAGCCCAGAACCCCACCGGCAGCGTGAAGGACCGCATCGTCCTCCGCCTGCTACAGAAAGCCCGCGCGGAGGGGCGGCTCGCGCCCGGTCAGCCCATCGTCGAAGCCTCCACCGGCAACACCGGCGTCGCCCTCGCCATGTACGGCCGCCTGCTCGGCCACCGCGTCGACGTCTGCGTCCCCGAGAGCGTCTACCCCGAGATCGAGGAACTCCTCCACGCCTACGGCGCGCGCGTGCGGAAGGTGCCGCGCCAGGCAGGGATCAAGACCGCGCTCGAAGTCGCGACCGTCGTCGCCGAACAGGAAGGCGCGTTCTACCTCGACCAGTTCGGCAGCCCCGAGAACGTCCGCACGCACTACGAGACCACCGGCGCGGAGATCCTCGCCGACCTCCCGGACGTCGATGTCTTCATCGCCGGCATCGGCACTGGCGGCACGATCAGCGGCGCCGGCCGCCGGCTCAAGGAGGCGAACCCCGCGTGCAAGGTCTTCGGCGTCGAACCCCGGCTCGGCGTGCACGTGCAGGGGCTCAAGTCGCTCGAAGACGGGTTCATCCCGCCCGTGCTCGACGAGTCCGTGCTCGACGGCAAGATCATCGTCGGCAACCGGCACGCATTCTCGCACGCGCGCCGGGCGATGCTGGCGGAGGGCATCTTCGGCGGGATCAGCTCCGGCGCCGTCCTCCACGCCGGCATGCGCGTCGCCAGCCGCCTCGAACGGGGCAACATCGTCATGATCTTCGCCGACGGCGGCTGGAAATACCTCGGCACCGACCTCTGGTCCGTCGACCACGACGACCCGGACGTCGACCACCGCGACGACCCGGTGGACGACATCCTGTGGTGGTGAGCTTCGTTGCTCTTGGCTGTTGGCTGTTAGCTATTGGTGCAGCGCTTCGCGGAAACATCACGCGAGGTCGGACACGTCCCAACTGACGCTTCATCGCGGAACCGGCCGGCCCCCAACCAGGCACCAACAGCCAATCGCCAATAGCCAACAGCCCGGCTACCCCGGGTACTCGATCACCCACCCCGGCTGCCGCTTCTCCGCGAACGATGTCATCCCTTCGCGGCCGTCCGCGCTATTGAAGAACTCGGCTGAGAGCTGCGCCATCCAGTCGAACGCCTCGCCCAGCGGCATGGAGGGCACGCGCCAGACGATCTCCTTGCCCGCCGCCAGCGCCCGCGGCGCAGCCTTCAGCAGGCTCGCGATGTACGCATCGACCTTGGCGTCGAGCTGGTCCGCCGGCACCACCGCGTTGAGCAGGCCAATCCGCGCCGCTTCGGCCGCATCGAAGGTGTCGCCGGTCTGGAACAGCTCGCGCGCCTTCATCACCCCGAGCCGCGGGAAGAGCGCCACCGAGATGACGCCCGGCGCCAGCCCGAGCCGCGCCTCCGTGAGCGCGAACGTCGTCCCTTCGACCCCCACCGCGATGTCCGAGGCCGCGACCAGGCCGAGCCCGCCCGCGCGCGCCGTGCCCTGCGCCTTCGCCACCACCGGCTTCGGCGACTCCATGATCGTCTGCAGGATCTTCGCCAGCCCGTTCCGCCCCAGCAGCGCCTGCGCCACCGACGGGTCCCCCGACTCGTTCGCGGCGCGCTGCTCCTTGAGGTCCGCACCCGAACAGAACACCGGCCCCGTCCCGGTGAGCACGATGACCCGTACCGCGTCGTCGGCCAGGGCCGCGTCCAGCTGCCGCGCGAGGTCGCTGACGAGGCGCACGGAGAGCGCGTTCCGGTTCGAAGGCGAGTCGAGCGTAATCGTGCCGACGCCGCGGTGGATGTCGAGGTGGACCAGTTCGTCAGTCATGCGCGCATCCTACCGGCCGCGGCACTACGGGTGCGGGCGGAACTGCCCGGGCTGGCGCCCCTGCCCCGGCGGGCCCGCGAACGCCTGCGCGATCGACATCCACTCCGCCGCCGCCTCGCCTTCGATCACGAGGTCCGTGTCGGCGACGTGGCGGCGCTGCGTGCAGACCATGCAGAAGTCCTCCGCCGGGCCGCTGATCCGGTCGGGCGCCGCTTCCGGGCCATGCGCCCACTGTTCGCCGTTGGGGCCGGTGAGCTCGACGCGCACCTCGGCCGCCGGCATCGTCATCCCGCGCACCGAATAGGCGTACGCCCGCGTCCGGTAGCTGATGAACGCGACGTGGCGGAGCCGCTCCGTCCGCGGCCGCTCGTGCTCGATGACGTCCTCGATGTCGAGCCCGTGCGACCAGCACTCCATCAGCCGCGCCGTGAACGAGGACGTGGGCGACATGTCCGGGCCGTACCAGGGCACGCGGCCCTCCTCGCTCGCGGTCGTGCCGGCCCGCACGAGCGCCGAGCTCGCCTCGCGCCACCACGCCAGCAGCTCCGCCGGGGCCATCGCGCGGCCCTTGCTGAGGTAGGCCGGCTCCGTGGGGTCACCGCCGCGCATCGCGCGCGCGTTCGCCCGGAACCCCTCCGGGTCGCGCAGCGAGAGCGCCGCCTGTTCGTCGAAGAACGCCAGGTGCGCAACCTGGTCCCGGACCGCCCAGCCCGGCGCGTGCGTCGGCCGGTCCCACGCCTCCGGCGGCAGGTCGCGGATCATCCGGTCGATCTCCGCGTGCTCGGCGGCAAGGTCCGCCACGATCTCCGCGAGCCTGCTCATCCCTGCCCTCCCTCGCCGGCGTCGATGACCACGAGGGTGGCGCCGCCTTCCACCTGTTGCCCCGGCGCGACGTTCACTCGCGCCACCACGCCGCCGCCGGACGCGGTCACGTGGTGCTCCATCTTCATCGCCTCCAGCACGACGAGGAGCTGCCCGTCGTGGACGCGGTCGCCGGGCTGCACGTGGACCGCGACGACCTTGCCCGGCATCGGCGCCGCGTAGCCGCCCGCCTGGGCCTGGGCCTGCGCCTTCGGGAAGCGCGGCAGCTCGCCCAGGGCGTACTCGTCGCCGCCCCGGCGCTGTACCCACGCCCGGCCGCCCGCGCGCAGCACGTCGAACCGGCCGGTGAGCGTCGCCCCGCGCCACGCCGCCTCCACCACCAGCCCCTCCGCGTCGTACTCCACGACGGTGAGCGTGCTCGTCTCGCCCGGCTCATTGTCCTCGAACACGAACTTGCGCGGCGCCGGCCGGTGGTGCGCGACCCGGTAGGTTGCCCCGCCGCATTCGAACTCGACCGGCGCGGCAGCGTGCGGGTTGTTCCGCCACCCGGGCGCGATCGCGGGCCAGCTCCCCGCCGCCGCCACCCGCCCGAGCTCCTCGTGCGCGACCGCGACATACGCCGCGAGCTGCGCATCGCGCCCCTCGTGTGTCCGCGCCGGGCGCACGCGCTCGATGAAGTCCGTGGTCGTGTCCCCGGCGAGGAACGCGTCATGCCGCAGCACGTTCGCGAGGAAGTCGCGGTTCGTCGTGAGCCCGTGCACGCGCAGCTGCTTCAGCACCAGCGCCAGCCGCAGCGCCGCCTCCTCCCGCGTCGCCGCGTGCGTGATCACCTTCGCGATCATGGGGTCGAACTGCACCGGCACGACGCTCCCGCTCTCGACCGCGCTCTCCATCCGGTGCGGCACGTCCGCGGGTGGTTCGAACCAGAGCACGGGCCCGGGCGATGGCAGGAAGTCCTGGGCCGGGTCCTCCGCGTAGAGCCGCACCTCGATCGCGTGGCCATCGATGCGCAGGTCCTCCTGCGCGAACGATAGCGCGTGCCCCTCGGCCACCCGGATCTGCTCGCGGACGAGGTCGATGCCCGTGATCGCCTCGGTCACGGGGTGCTCCACCTGCAGGCGCGTGTTCATTTCGAGGAAGTAGAACTGCCCGTGTTCGTCCACCAGGAACTCGACCGTGCCCGCGTTGTCGTAGCCGATCGCGTACGCGGCCTGTACCGCTGCCTCGCCCAGGCGCCGTCGCAGCTCGGCGTCCACCGCCGGCGAGGGCGCCTCCTCGACCACCTTCTGGTGCCGCCGCTGGATGCTGCATTCCCGCTCGAACAGGTGGACGACGTTGCCGTGGCGGTCGCCGAAGACCTGCACTTCGATGTGCCGCGCCCGCTCCAGGTATCGCTCGAGGAACACCGTCTCGTTGCCGAACGCGCCCAGCGCTTCGCGGCGCGCGCTTTCGACCGCGCCGAGCAGCTTGAGCGGCCCGGGGACCACGCGCATCCCGCGACCGCCGCCTCCGCCGCTCGCCTTCACCAGCACCGGGTAGCGGATTCCTTCCGCCTGCGCGAGGAGCTCGTCGCCGGGCTCGCCGCGCACCTCGATGCTCGGGAGCATCGGCACGCCCGCCGCCTGGAGCCGCGCCTTCGCGGCCAGCTTGTCGCCCATCGCCGCGATCGCCGCCGGGTTCGGCCCCACCCACGTCAGCCCGGCATCGAGCACCGCCTGGGGGAAGGCCGCGTTCTCGCTGAGGAACCCGTACCCGGGATGGACCGCGTCGGCGCCGGCCGCGCGCGCCGCGGCAATGAGCTGCTCGATGTCCAGGTACGTCTCCGCCGCCGACTCACCCCGGAGCGGCACCGCCAGCCCCGCCTCGCCCACGAACGGCAGCCCCGCATCCGGCGCCGCATACACGGCCACGGTCTCGATGCCCATCGCCCGGCACGTCCGGAACACCCGCCGCGCGATCTCCCCGCGGTTGGCCACCAGCAACCGCCGCACGCGCCCCATCACCAGCTCCCCGGCCGGCAGCAGGCCTGGTTCGTCGCATCATCCCCCCGCAGGGCTCGCGAATCACCGCAAACAGCTCCCCCTCGCCTGCCGCAGCGGGAGACACCATGGCAAAGGGCCAGGATGGCGGATGAAAATCGACTCTCGTCAGGGAGAGTCAACGAATAACGAATCCAGATGTCCGGAACCACGGGGCTATTTTCAGAGCAGAGGGGGCCGGGGGGTGAGGGCACATAAACCATCGCGGCCAGAATCTACAGGATCACAACGCCACCGTCCGGCCATCCGCACCACCGCCGATGCAGCGGCCCATCCAGCGTCGACCGAACTCCCGCTCGCCCACCGCGGCGGGCGAGGGCGCAGGGTGAGGGCCCGGCCTAGTGCAGCGCCGGCTCCCCTTCGATAACCGCCGTCAGCCGCTCCACCGGCACGCCGAGCAGCGTCGCCGCATCCGCGATGCGGTAATCATAGAGCTCCCGCGTGACGCCCATCCGGGCGAGACGTGGCCCTGCCGCGGGCCGCACGCGAAGCGCTTCGTAGACGGATACGGAACCGGGGACTCGAGCTTCGTACGCCATGACGACCTCCACCGGCGCCACCATGCCCGACACGTGTTACGCATGCGTGTCGCTGACATGGCAACCGCATTGCCACGGACACCGTACCCCCGTTCGCCCTTGGGAAAGCGATGTACGCCAAATATTTACGATTCCGGGCCCTCCCGCGCCCGGTCATCGAATTTACAGATGCGGGCGGCCCACCCGCGGCGGCCTGTGGTACAGTCGAATGGTCGAATCCGGCGCCCGCCGGAACGGGGGAACCACCACCTGGGGTGCATGCGCAAACCGCGCACGGCGACTTCCGACGCCGAACCCGTCAGCTAACCCCGTAGACGTTCGGGGGGCTGCGTTACCAGCCTCCACATTCGCACGCAGGCGCCACGCGCGCCGGCACAACCGCGGAGGCAGGCTGGTGACCCCCACCAACCACGCATCGGCATTCGTATCGGTCCGCGCGCGGCTCGCGGCGTACGTGTCGCGTCACTCGCGCCGGACGTGCCTGCTCGCCGTCTCCCGGCCCTGGGAGCCGGACCGTATCCACCAGCCCCGCGGCGACGGGGGGGCCTGAGCCCAGCCACCGGCGAAATCCCGGCCCACTCCGCCGGGCGCGAGCGGACGCGCAGCTGCGTGCGCTCCGCCGCGCCCCCGCGCATCCCGGAGGGCTCATGCGAAGCAAGAAAGACGAACCTTGCACCCATCACTGGCTCCTCGAGTCGCCCGAAGGTGGCGCCGTCAGGGGCCGCTGCAAGCTCTGCGGCGAATGCCGCGTCTTCAACGCGCCGCCCCGGCGCGGGTACGGCGCCCCCGCGCGCACGCACTCCGCGTAGCAGCGCACCGCCTGGAGGGATGACCATGACACAGCTGCTGACCCGCCCGGCACCCGTGCCGAGCGACCGCTACCAGGCCTACACGAGCCACAACTACCGCGATATCCCGCAGGTGCGGCGCCTCAGCGAGGCCCAGCGCCGCGCCATCGATGTCGTCTCGCAGGTCCTGCCGTTCAAGACGAACAACTACGTCATCGACCAGCTCATCGACTGGGACGCGGTCCCCACCGACCCGATGTTCGTCCTGAACTTCCCGCAGGAGGGCATGCTCCGCCCGGCCGACTTCGCCCGGATGGCGGCGCTGATCGATTCCGGCGCCCCCCGCGACGCGGTCCGCGCTGCCGCCGACGAGATCCGCCTTTCCCTGAACCCGCACCCGGCCGGCCAGATGGAGCACAACGTCCCCGAGCTGGATGGCGTGCGCCTCTCCGGGCTCCAGCACAAGTACCCCGAGACCGTGCTCTTCTTCCCCAGCAACGGGCAGACCTGCCACGCCTACTGCACCTTCTGCTTCCGCTGGCCCCAGTTCGTCGGCATGGACGGCCTCCAGTTCGCGATGCGCGAGGTGAGCCTCCTGGTCGCCTACCTCCGCCGCCACCCGGAGGTCACGAACGTCCTGTTCACCGGCGGCGACCCCATGGTCATGCGCACGGACCGGCTCGCCGCCTACGTCGACGCCATCCTGGAAGCGCGCATCCCGCACCTCACGACCATCCGCTTCGGCACCAAGTCGCTGGGCTACTGGCCCTACCGGTTCATGGGTGAAGACGGCGAGCAGCTCCTCGCGCTCTTCCGGCGGATCCGCGCAGCCGGGCTGCACGTCGCCGTCATGGCGCACTTCAACCACCCGCGCGAGCTTTCCACCCCGGCCGTCCGCGAAGCGATCGAGCGCATCCGCGAGACCGGCGCGCAGGTGCGCACGCAGTCGCCGGTGATGCGCAACATCAACGACGACCCGGCCGCGTGGCGCGACATGTGGCGCGAACAGGTCCGCCTCGGCGCCATCCCGTACTACATGTTCGTCGCGCGGGACACCGGCGCGAAGCACTACTTTGAGGTGCCGCTCGTCCGCGCCTGGGAGATCTTCCACCAGGCCTACCAGCAGGTGTCGGGGCTCGCCCGCACCGTGCGCGGGCCGAGCATGTCGTGCGAACCGGGGAAGGTCGCGGTCCTCGGTCCCGCCACCGTCCGCGGCGAACGGGTCCTCACGCTCATGCTGCTCCAGGGGCGCAACCCGGACTGGGTCACCCGCCCGTTCTTCGCCGCCTACGACGAACAGGCCACCTGGATGGACGAGCTCCGCCCCGCGTTCGGCGAGACCCGCTTCTTCTTCGAACCCGACCCCCAGGCGGAGGATGCCGCCCTCGACGAATGACCCGCCGTCCACCGGTTCAAGGCCGCAGCGCGAGCAGCATCCGGCTGCCGGGCGGAATCCTCCACGAACCGTGACGTACACCGGGCCGCGCCACCAACAGTGCGGCCGGGCGATCACCCCACTCCGCGGCGTTACGCCTCCAGGTGCTCGCGGAACCAGGCAAGCGTCTTCGTCCAGGCGTCCTTCGCCGCCTGCTCGTTGTAGTTGTTGCCCGTGTCGTTGAAGAACGCGTGGTTCGCGCCGTCGTAGACCTGGATTTCGAACGGGCTGCCCGACTGCTCGAGCTGCGCGCGCACCTGGTCCACCTGGCTCGTGATGCGGGTGTCGTTTCCGCCGTAGACGCCGAGCACGGCCGCTTTCGTCGTCGCCAGGCCCTCCATCGAGCTCGCGCGGACCATTCCGTAGTACGGCGCGGCCGCCTTCACGCCCTCGTGCGTGGCGACGGTGTCCCAGGTCATGCCGCCGCCGAAGCAGAAGCCCGTGACCGCGACGCCGCCCGCCTGCACCCCTTCCAGCCCCTGGAGATACTCCACGTAGGCGCCCATGTCGGCGATGAGCTCCTCCACGGGGTTGCGCCCGAGCGAGGCCGTGTTCTGGGCCGTGTCTTCCTTCGAACCACCGTCCCGCGAGACCAGGTCCACCGCCAGCGCGACGAACCCCTCGGCGGCGTAGCGGCGGGCGATATCCTTCGTGTGCTCGTTCAGCCCCCGGTTCTCGTGGACGATGACGACGCCGGGGTACGTCCCCGCCGCCTGCGGCCGGGCGAGGTACCCGAGCCGTTCGTACGCCCCGCCGGTGATGCGCACGTCCGAGGTCTGGGCGTCGGAGGTGGCCGTGCCGGTGCCTGTGGCGGTCGCCGCCGGTGTCGTGGCCGTCGCGGTCGTGGAGGCCATTGCCGTGCTCGTGGCGGCGGCGGTGGTGGCAGCTGCCGTGGTCGCGGTGGCGTCCGTCTCGTCCTCATCGTCGCCGCCGCAGCCGAGCGCGGTGAGCGCGGCCATGCCCGGCACCGCCCCACCCATGATCAGCGTGGCCCTGCGGATGAGCTCGCGGCGCGTCATGTGGCGTTCGCGGTAGTCGTCCACGAACTCCTCGAGGAAGTAGCGCTGGTATTCGTTCATCGTTGCCTCCGTGGGGGCGGTGCTGTTCGTGCCTACGCGGCTGCACCGCCGGGAGGATGGGAAACACCTCTTTCCGAACGTGATCTGCAATGCCCGTGAAACCCCCATGCGCGGCACCGCCCGGCTGTTCCCTTGGATGCGCCACCGTGACAATGCCCACGACATGACGAGCGCGCCCACCCCCACCACCGTCGACATCATCCTGCCCGTCTATAACGAAGTGGCCGTGCTCCGCCAGAGCGTCGAAAAGGTCCTCGCCTTCGTCGCGGGCCACGACAAGTACGCCTGGCACATCACCATCGCCGACAACGGATCGACCGACGGGACCGGGCCGCTCGCACGGGAGCTCGAGGCCGAGCACCCCGGCAAGGTCGAAGCGCTCCTCCTGACCATCAAGGGCCGCGGCCTCGCCCTCAAAGAGGCCTGGACCCGCAGCCACGCCGACATCGTCTGCTACATGGACATCGACCTGAGCACCGACCTCGCCCACCTGCCGCAGCTCGTCGACCGCATCGCTGAGCGCGGCTGCGACGTCGCGATCGGGACCCGGCTGGCCAAGGGCTCGAAGACGCGCCGGTCGCTCAAACGCGAGATTACCTCGCGCGGCTACGTGTTCCTCATCCGCGCGACCTTCCCGAAGATGAAGATCAGCGATGCCCAATGCGGGTTCAAGGCGCTGAGCCGCAAGGCCGCGGACGACATCGTCCCGCGCGTCGAGAACGGCATGTGGTTCTTCGATACGGAGCTGCTCATCCTCGCCCACCGGCTGGGCTACAAAATCTGCGAAGTGCCCGTCCGCTGGGACGAAGACCCGGACACGAAGGTCCACATCATCAAGACCGCGATCGAGGACATCAAAGGGCTTGCGCGGATGCGGCGGGCGAAGCTGTAGCCGTGGCCGCGATGCCAAGCGCCGCCCGCGACACGTTTCTCCGCGAGAGCCGCATCGCCAAGCTGGTCACCCTCCGCGAAGACGGCGCCCCCACGGTGCAGCCGGTCTGGTTCGAATGGGACGGCGCCACCGCGGCCATCTTCACCGACCGCTCGAGCGCCAAGGTCGCGCGCATCCAGCGGGACCCGCGCGTCGCACTGACGGTCGAGACCGGCGTGGGCGTTCCCGAGGCATGGGTCACGGTGGAGGGCACCGCCACGATCGAGCCGGAGGGCGGCATGGAGCTCGCGCGACGCCTGGCGCAGCGCTACTACGCCCCGGGGGCCGCCGCCACGGCCATCGCCAGCTGGGAACAGCGCGCCAGCGAGTGGGTCGTCATCCGCATCACGCCCACCCGCATCGGCTCCCTGGCCGAGTAAGCCCCGCGCCTTCCTTCTCCCAGTGTGAGGCAGGTCGCGCACCCCGGCGGGCTGCGGTCGTATGCTCCGCGTGTCCTGTAACATCCGTTCCAGCGCCGGAGTTCGTCCATGCCCCAGCCGGGCCCTGTCACGAGCCTCCCCCAGCCCGTCACCACCTTCGTGGGGCGTGAGCGGGAGCTCGACGACATCGCCGCCCGCCTGGACGACGCCGCCTGCCGCCTGCTTTCGCTCGTCGGGCCCGGCGGCGCCGGCAAGACCCGGCTCGCGATAGAGGCGGCCCGCCTCTACGCCGCCCGCCGCGGCACCAGCGTGCACTTCGCCGCCCTCGATGAGGTCCCGGACCCCGGCCAGCTCCCCGTCGGCATCGCCACCGCCATCGGCATCCCCCTGGTCGAACGCGACACCGCGCTGGACCAGCTCGCCCGCGCCTTCGAAGAGCGCGACGTCCTGCTTCTGCTCGACAACTTCGAGCACCTCGTCGATGGTGCCGCCTTCCTCGCGGACCTGCTCGCCGCCTGCCCGGGGCTGCGCCTGGTGGTCACCTCGCGCGTCATGTTGAACCTCGCCGAAGAGTGGGTCGCGCCGGTTGACGGGCTCGACTGCGCCGACGAGGGCGAAGCCGGCCGCCTCTTCCTCGAACGCGCGCGCCGCGTGAACCCGCAGGCGGACGTGCCCTGGGCCGAGGTCGCGCGCATCTGCCGGCTGGTCGGCGGGATGCCGCTCGCGCTCGAAATCGCCGCCTCCTGGACGCGCACGCTCCCCTGCGACGCCGTCGCCGCCGAGATCGAGCGCAGCCTCGCCTTTCTCGCCGGTGGCGCCCGCAACGTGCCCGAGCGTCACCGCAGCGTCGTCGCCGTCTTCGACCAGTCCTGGCAGCGGCTCACCGCCGCCGAACGCGACGTCTTCCTGCGCCTCTCCGTGTTTGACGGCGGGTTCACGCGGGACGCGGCAGCGCAGGTCGCGGGCGCCACCCTGCCCGTGCTCGCCGCGTTGGTCGAGCAGTGCCTCGTGCGCCACGACGCGAACGGCCGCTACCGCCTGCACGAGCTCACCCGCCAGTACGGCCGCGAAAAGCTCTCGCTCCTGCCCGGCGAGCTGGACCGTGTGCGCGACGCCCACGCGGGGCACTTCCTCCAGTACGCCGCCGCCCGGCGCGCGGCCGTGGGCGGCCGGGATGCGGGCCAGGCCACGGCGGTCGCCGACCTGGAAGCCGAGCTCCCGAACATCCGCGCGGCCTGGGAGTGGGCGGTGCGGCATCGCTGGTGGGAGCTCCTGTTTGCGGCGTTCTACCCTCTTCGCATCGCCTTCGAATTCCGCGGCCGCTACCTGGAGGCGTACGAAATCACGCAGTCCGCGCTCGCCGGCCTCGAAGGTGACGAATCGGCCGCAGCGCGCGAGCTGCGCGCGTTCCTCCTCGTCGGCCGCACCTGGCTGCACGTGCGCTTCGGGCGCATCGCCGAAGCCACGGCCGACGCCGAGGCCCGCGAAGCGCTTGGCGTCCCCTTCGGGCCCGGTTCGCCCGACGGCCTCGGCAGCGACCCCGACGCGGTGCGCGCCCTCGTCGCCCTCGTGCACGCGGACTACGAGACGGCGCTGACGCACGCCGGCATGGCCCGGTGGCGCGCCGCCGATGCCCCCGGTCAGACGGAGAACCTGATCGCCTCGCTCTACCTCTCGACCAGCGCCCTGCTGGGGCTCGGCCGGCACGACGAAGCCCGGCAGACGGCCACGCTCGCCTGCGACGTCGCCGTGCGAACCGGTAATCGCTGGTTCGAAGCCTACCCGCGCGGCGAGCTCGGCAAGATCGAGCGGGCGATGGGCAACCTCGATGCCGCGAACGCCCACTTCGCCGCCTGCTACGAGCTCCGCAAGCCGTTCGACGACCCGGAGGGCATGGGCATGGCCCTCGCGAACATGGGCCGCGTGGCCGTGCTCCGCGGCGACGCCGGGGAGGCCGAACGGCTCTACCGCTCCGCGCTCCAGCTCTACCGGCGCGCCGGCGACCGCGGTGGCATGGCGCTCGCCGCCGCCGGGATGGCCGCCTGCGCGCTGCTCGCCGGCGACATCGCGGGCTGCCGTTCCCGCCTCCACGACGCCCTCGCGACCGCGCGCGAGATGGACTACGGCCCCGTGCTGATGGACGGCCTCCTGACCGCCGCCGACATGCGCCTCCGGCAGGGCAACGCCGCCGGCGCCGCCGAAGTGCTCCACGCCCTGCTCGCCTCCGGGCGGGCCGACGGCGAGCAGCGGACGCGCGCGGAGGAGCTGCTCGCGATGGCGGCGAGCCGGCTCACGCCCGCCGCCCTGTCCGAGGCGCGCCGCCGCGGGGCCGGTACGACCCTGGACGACACCGGCGCGGCGGTGCTCGCGTCGCTCCGGCGCGCCGCCGAGACGGCCGCGCCCGAGGTGCCCGGCCTGGACCTGACGCCCCGCGAGCTCGACGTCATGCGGCTCATGGCCGAAGGCCAGACCAACGCCGAGATCGCGGTTTGCCTCGACGTCACCGCCGGCATAGTGAAGTGGTACACCAGCCAGATCTTCAGCAAGCTCGACGTGAAGAACTGGACCGCGGCCGTCGCCCGCGCGCGGGAACTCGGCCTCGTCGGCTGAGTGCCGGTTCGTGCGCGAAGCCGGTTCGCGCGTATAGTCCGCGACGTGCCCGGGATAACCAGCCGCCGCACCTTCGCCGCCCTCGCGTACCGCGATTACCGGCTCATGCTCGCCGGCTCCACGCTCGTCGGCATGGTCCAGCCGCTCCAGTTCATGACCCAGGTATTCTGGGTGCAGGACCAGTACCCGGAGCGCGACGTCTTCTACGTCGGGCTCGTCGCGGCCAGCCGTGGCTGCGCGATGCTGCTCTTCTCGCTGCTCGGCGGCGCCTTCGCGGACCGGTTCGAACGCCGCCGCGTGCTGCTCTGGTGCGAAGGGGCCGCCTTCGGCCTCAACGCGCTCATCGCCCTGCTCATGCTCACGAACCCCTTCGGGGAATGGACGATGGTCGCGCTCGTGACGCTCACCTTCTTAGCCGCCGGGAACATGGCCATCGACATGCCCGCGCGCTCGGCCGCGATTCCCGCGATCGTCGGGATGGACACGCTCGGCAGCGCCATCAGCCTGAACATGATCGCGATGCAGCTCTCCTTCCCGGTGATGCTGCCGCTCGTCGGCGTCCTGAACGACGCGTTCGACCCCGGCCACGTCTACGCCGGGTCTCTCGTGGTCTTCCTCGCCGTCATCCCCATGATCGCGATGCTCCGTTTCCGCGATGTCGGCCGGGCGAACCGCGACGCGGGCATGCTCGGCAACATCCGCGAGGGGCTGCAGTACGCCCGCCGGGACCGCGCCATCTTCGGCATCCTCGCCATGGTCATCGTGATGCAGGTCATCGGCATGCCCGGCGTGGCGACGCTCGGTCCGGTCTGGATGACCGACGTGCTCGACCTCAGCCGCCGCGAGTTCGGCCTGGTCGCGACGACATGGGGCCTTGGGGCGCTCGTGGCGTCGCTCTTCCTCGGCTTCCGGACGGGCTGGACGCAGCGCGGGACGACCCTCTGCGCGGCCGCCATTGGCTTCGGGCTGGCGAGCGCCGTGTTCGGGCACTCCCGGTTCGTCCCGCTTACCGCGGTCGCGAACTTCGCCCTCGGCGCCTGCATGGTGAGCACCATGGTCAGCGCATCGACCATCGTCCAGCACGTGGTCAAGGACGAGATGCGCGGCCGGGTCATGGGCCTCTTCCCGCTGGCGATGGGCCTCGCGATGTTGAACGCCGGCCCGGTGAGCTTCGCCAGCCAGCAGCTCGGCATGGAGGTGGTCGTGCCCGTGATGGCCTGGGCCACCGTCGCGCTCGCCGCCGCGATCGTGCTCACCCAGCCCCGGCTGCGCGGCATCAACCCACCACCGATTAGCGCCGCCCACGGGCCGCCCGTCGCCCAGGCAGCGGCGGACTGATCCGCCTGCGCGCGGTACGATCGCAGCCGTGAAGGACGCACTCTGGCGCTACCGCCTCGCCGTGGCGATCGGGCTCGCCGGCTTCGTCGTGGTGCTCGTCACCGGCCTGCTGCTGCAGAGCTCCGGCGCGGTCATGTGGGCGGGCGGCGTCGTCGGCGTCGCCACCGGCATCGCCATCGCCGCCACCCACCGCGAGGACAACCCCCCGCGCGGTTGAGCGGACGAGCATCCTCGCCCGGCGACAGACGAACGGGGCGTCCAGCACGAGCTGGCGCCCCATTCCTCCCCCGACCGGCCGGGTTACTGGCCCTGGTCGTGTCCGAAGGCCATGCCGGTCTGCGTCTTGATCTCGTTGCGCACGTCCCGCACGCCCGAGATCTCGCAGGCCACGTCTTCCGCGAGCCGCTTGTCGAAGCGCGTCTCGACCGTGCCGTGGAGCCGCACCTCACCGCCTTCGACGTTCACCTCGACGTTACTCGCATCGATGTCCGGGTGGCGGGTGAGCGCCTCGCAGACGTCCTCGCAGATGCGCTCGTCCGGGCGGCTGTAGCTCTTCGGACCGCGTCCGGCCATGCCGCTATCCGGGCGGTACATCCCGGATGAGGCGCGGTAGTCGCGGCCGGAGGCCTCGCTCCCGCGGCGGTCCCACCAGCGCTCCCGGTCGTCGTCGCCCGGCTGGTACCCGCGGAACCGCGTGCCCGGCTCGTAGGAGCTGCCGCGGTACGGCGACTCGCTACTGATCTCGCGGTCGTAACCCCACTCGAACGGCCGCCGCGACGAGCTGGTCGCGTAGGCGCCCTCGGAGCCGCGATACCGGTCGCGATAGCGCTCCATCGGGTCATCCTCGTACCCGCGCGCGCGGTAGCGGTCGCTGCCGGAGGCGTACGGCGTGCCGCGGTACTGTTCGCCCCGATACTGTTCCCCGCCGTACTGCTCGCCACGGGACTGGTCCCCGCGGTACTCCTCGCGCCGGTACTCGCCGCCACGGTCGCCCTGCTCCATCGAGCTCCCGAACGCCGGGCGCTTGTCGCGGGTGCCGGGGAACTGCCGCCGCTCGCTGCGGCCGCGATCCCACTCCATGCTGTCGCCGTAGTCGTAGCCCGCGCCGTAGCCCGACCGCTGGCGCCCGGCGTCCTCGCGGTCGAACGCCATGCCGCCGGTGTAGCGCGATTCCCGGCGGTCCGCCTCGGGATACTCGGGGTAGTAGCTGCGCAGGTTTCGCTGGCCGTATTCGCGATTGCCCGACGAGAAGCTGCCGTCGACGGTGACGCGCTCCCCGGGGATGACGGATAGGACGTACTGGTGCTCGATCCAGTAGTCGGGCGACCACGAGGCATCGACCTTGAAGGCGCGGTCGCGCACCTCCTTCACTTCGCCGAGCTCCTCGCCGTTGGTGTCGAACACCCGCAACCCGGGGCGGACGTCGTACATGCTGGTCTGGGCCATGCTGGCCTCCCTTCCATGCGTTATGGAGACCAGACTCGCACCGTCCATCTCACGTGCGGGTCATGCGGTGCCAGCGGGTATTGCGGAGGGCTGGAGATGCGGCCGCCCTTACCGCAGCCCCACCTTCGCAAGGAACGCCGGCGCGGCCGCGACCAGCTCGTCCGGCTGGTGCTGGTTGATCTCCAGCGTGTAGGCGGGCAGGTGGCGCAGCCCCTCGGTGATGTAGCCCCAGTCCACGTCCCCATCCCCCGGCGAGCGGTGGTCGCCGATGCCGAGCACGTCGTGGAGGTGCGCGCCGATGACGCGGCCCTGGTTCGCGGCGAACCACGCGTGCCGGTCGACCAGCCCGAGCCGGTGGAGCACCTCCGCGTGGCCGGTGTCGTGCCAGTACCCCGCCTGCGCCGGATCCAGCCCGTCGAGGACGATGCCGTACTCCTCCGGGAGCGGGATCTCGTGGTAGTGGTAGCGGTTCTCGATGCCGATCGCGACCCCGAGCGGCTCCGCGTACTGGACCAGCTCCCGCAGCGAGCGGCGCGCCGCCTCGACGTACGGTTCGGCGTGCTCGCGGCGCCGGGCGATCGTGGCCTCGCGCAGCTCCGCGAAGCGCGGCTCGCCCGCCCGCCCGGAGTCGAACAGGCGGCGCATGTCGTACTCCTCCTGGAACATCGACTCCTCGGTCACGGCGCCCAGGTGGACGACGATGCGGCTCGCGCCCAGCTTCGCGGCCCAGTTCAACGTCTCGCGGGCGTAGTCGATGGCGCAGACGCGCTCGATCCGGTCGGTCGAGGCGAGGTTGCACTTCGAGTTGCCGCGCCCGTCCGAATGGCGGACCCACGGGGCCGGCTGGTGCACCGAGACCACCGGCAGCACGCGCGATTCGATCACCCCGCGCAGCTTCCGTTCGTCCGTCGAGTGGCTGATCTCGATCGCGTCGTAGCCCGCCGCGGCGGCGAACCGGGCGAACTCCGCGCCGTCTTCGAAGCGGTCCTGCTGGGCGAACATGGTGGAGAGCGCGAGCGGCTTCATACGCCCCGAGTCTACAGGCTCCAGTCTCGGGTCCGCGCGATGCCAGCCCCGCCGGCGTCGTTGCGGCGAGGACGCGTTAATCACGCCGCCAGGCCCGAATTTACGCCCGCGTTATCCGGAGTGGCTGCCGGTTGAGCGGTGCGGTGCGGCTCGCGCCGTATCTTCCCAAGCATCCGGCGGCCGGGCGCGTGCGCCGCCACCCCTGGAGTCCCGAACGTGTTCCTCTACTCCTGGCCCGGTGGTTCCTGGCAGGCGACGGCAACGCTCGCCGGCATATTCGTGTTCATGTACGTCGCAGCCCTCTGGCTGACCCTCGTGTACTGGACCGCGCGGGACATCCGGCAGCGGACGAGCTCACCCGGGATGCAGATGGCCGCGCCGCTGCTCGTGCTCGCGGGGTTCTTCCCCGGGCTGCTGCTCTATCTCGTCCTCCGACCGCGCCAGACGCTGGCCCAGCAGTACGCCCACGTGCTCGAAGAGGAAGTGCTGCGGACGGAGCTCGACCAGCAGGTCGCCTGCCCGAAGTGCACCCACCCGGTGAAAGAGGAGTTCCTCGTTTGCCCCGCCTGCAAGGAGCAGCTCAAGCAGCCCTGCACGGCCTGCTCCCGCGCGCTTGCGAACGCCTGGAAGGTGTGCCCGTTCTGCGGTGTCGAGCGGCGGCGCAGCGCCCGCACCGCAGCCGCGATCCAGGCAGTGCCGCCGGCCGCAGCGCAGCCTGTCGCGATCGGCACAATGACGCCGCTGCCCGCACAGCCCGCGGCGATCACCGCGGTTACGCAGCTCCCCGCGGCCCAGCCGGCGCCACTCGTGGCGGCGGTCCGGGATGGCACGAACGGCTGAGCGCATTCCGCTCTGAAAGCAGGGGCGGCTGGGTCGTCTGATCCGGGAGTACCTCGCGAGCGCGACACCGGGCTCCCTCTCCCTTTCGGAGAGGGTCGGGGTGAGGGGCGACGCCGCTCCCGGCGACAGTGTGTCCACCCCGGCCGTCCCTCCCTCACCCCTGGCCCCTCTCCCACAGGGAGAGGGGAACGTGCGTGCCCTGCACCCCGAACCTCCAGAAACGTTAACTCGCCCACACCAGTGGCTAGAACTCTTGTTCGCGTGCCATACTGCGGAGCTATGAGCGATCCCCTCCCCGAGGAGCTCGTCGGCCGCGTCCTCGGCACCGATGAAGCGACTCCGCTCGACTTCTGGGTCGCCATCGACCCCGGCCATTACCTCCAGCTCGATGACGTCGTCGCGCTCGAACGCGACCTCCCGGGCGGGGAGCGCATCCGCATGTTCGGGGTCGTCTCCCAGGTGCGCGCCCGCCACGAAGGCGCCCGCTTCGATAGCGACGTCTTCCTCATCGCCGATGGCAAGCTGCCGGCCGAAGTGAGCGAAGCCGCGAAGGTGCTCGCGACCCGCTTCGAACCCGAGGTCTTCGTGCCCCCGAAGCCCGGCTCGGCCGTGCGCAAGGCCCGCGATGAGGAGCGCGACCAGGCGCTGTTCTTCGACCGCATGGAGAAGAAGCTCGCGATCGGCCTCTCCCGCGACGGGGAGCCGCTCTACGTGAACCTCGAGTTCCTCGACGGCACGCGCGGCGCCCACGTGAACATCAGCGGCGTCTCCGGCGTCGCCACCAAGACCACGTACGCGACCTTCCTGCTCTACAGCCTCTTCCACTCCAACGTGCTCCAGCACGCGCACGCCTCGAAGGCGATCATCTTCAACGTGAAGGGCGAGGACCTCCTCTTCCTGGACCAGGAGAACGCGAAGCTGGAGGACGCCCAGCGCCTGCGCTACCGCCAGCTCGGGCTGCCCGCGGGCGCCTTCGCCCAGGTCGAGTTCTGGGCGCCGCCACGCCGCGGCGACCCCAACGCCACGCCCTGGATCTCCCGGCGCGACACCGGCGTCGGCTCGTTCTTCTGGAGCATCCTCGACTTCTGCAGG
Organism: Dehalococcoidia bacterium; assembly: GCA_020850615.1. GTDB lineage: Bacteria > Chloroflexota > Dehalococcoidia > Tepidiformales > Tepidiformaceae > JADZEI01. Next base: position 113,367 of record JADZEI010000032.1, read on the forward strand.
CAGGACCTGCTGCCCTACCTCTTCGCCGACGCCGAAGACGACCGCGCCCAGTACCCCATCGTCATCCACAACGTGATGGCGCAGCTCCGCCGCTGCACCGACGCCGGCGAGGGCGGCGTGAACATCGAAGGGCAGACCGTCCGCAGCTTCGCCGCGCTCGTCGACCTCATCTCGAACCGCCTCACGGACGAGCACGAGCGGGAGCGCTGGGCCGGGCCGGCGATCGGGCAGGGCACGGTGAACGCGTTCCTGCGCCGCCTGTTCGCGGCCGTCCGCCACGTCCAGGACATCATCCGCGGCGACGTGCCGAACCCGGAGAAGCACCACATCGCGCGCGGCAGCCAGGTCACCGTCGTCGACATCCACAACCTGAACGACCGGGCCCAGCGCTTCGTCGTCGGCTCCGTCCTCCGCGAAGCCTTCGACGACAAGGAGAAGCAGGGGCCCGAAGGCCACCTGTTCGTCGTGCTCGACGAGCTGAACAAGTACGCCCCGCGCGAGGGTTCGAGCCCGATCAAGGAGATCCTGCTCGACATCGCGGAACGCGGCCGTTCACTGGGGATCATCCTCATCGGCGCGCAACAGACCGCGAGCGAGGTCGAGCGGCGCGTCGTTTCGAACAGCGCGATCCGCGTGGTCGGGCGGCTGGACAGCGCCGAGGCGGGCCGCGAGGAGTACGGCTGGCTGCCCGCCGCGCACCGCGCCCGCGCCACCATCGTCAAGCCCGGCACGATGATCCTCTCGCAGCCGGAGCTCCCCGTGCCGCTCGTGCTCGAATTCCCGTTCCCGGCCTGGGCCACGCGCCCCAGCGAGGCCGCCGAACACCCGCTCCCGGCCGGCGTCGGCACCGCCGCGGACCCGCTCGCCGGCTGGATGGCGGAGGCCTGATGCGCATCCTCCACACCTCCGACTGGCACGTCGGCCGCACCATCCGCGGCCGCTCGCGCGACGAGGAGCACCGCGCCGTGCTCGCCGAGATCGCCGGAATCGCCCGCGAGCGCGAGGTGGACCTCGTACTCGTCGCCGGGGACCTGTTCGACACCGCTGCGCCCTCCGCGGCGGCCGAGGAGATCGTCTACCAGGCGCTGCTCGACCTGGTGCAGACGGGCGCCCGCGTCGCGCTCATCGCCGGCAACCACGACAACCCGCGCCGGCTCAAGGCGGTGCGCCCCCTGCTCGAGCTTGCCCGCGTCCACGCCGGCGTCGATGTCGCCCTCATCGACCAGGGCGGCTGCATCGAGCTGGCCGCGAAAAGCGGCGAGACGGCGAAGCTCGCGATCATCCCCTGGGTCTCGCAGCGCCGCATGGTCACCGCCGCCGCCCTCATGGAGAACGACGCCGGCGACAACCTCGCCCTTTACTCCGCGAGCTACCGCAAGCTGGTGGAGCACCTCTGCGGCGGCTTCACGACGAAGACGGTGAACCTCGTGATGGCCCACGTCGCCATCGCCGATGCGGAGCCGGGCGGCGGCGAACGCCAGGCCCAGTCGATCTTCGACTACTGGGTGCCCGCGAACGTCTTTCCGATGTCGGCGCAGTACGTCGCGCTCGGCCACATCCACAAGAAGCAGAAGTGCCCGGCCGCCGTCCCGGCCTGGTACTCCGGCAGCCCGCTCCAGCTCGACTTCGGCGACCTCGTCGACCAGAAGTACGCGCTCATCGTCGATGTCGCGCCCGGGCTCCCCGCAGTCATCGCCGACGAGGTGAAGCTCATCTCCGGGAAGCAGCTCCGCACGCTCCGGGGCACCTTCGACCAGGTGGTCGCGGCCGGCCAGGCCCACCCGGACGCCTACCTGCGGGTCATGCTCGAAGAGGACTGGCGCGCCGGGTTGAGCGACGCCCTCCGCGACCAGCTCCCCAACGCCGTCGACATCCGGCTCGAGCGCGGCCCCGCGGAAGCCCGCGACGACGACGCCGGCGACGAGCGCGGCGTCTCCGAGCTCTTCGCCCAATACCTCGAACAGCGCGGCATCGGCGACCGCGACCGCGTGCAGAAGCTGTTCGACGAACTGATGGAGGCGGCAGGTGCGGCCAGTCCGTCTTGAGCTCGAAGGGTTCGCCTCGTTCCGCGACCGCACCGTCATCGAATGGGACGCCGACACGGACGTCTTCGTCCTCACCGGCCCGACCGGTGCGGGCAAGTCGAGCATCATCGACGGCATCACCTTCGCGCTCTACGGCAGCGTGCCCCGCTACGCGAACGAGACGACCGTCGAGCCGGTGATCGCCAAGCGCGCAGTCGAGGCGAAGGTGCTGTTCGACTTCACCGCCGGCGCGGACACCTACCGCGTCGCCCGCGTGGTGCGCCGCTCCGGCGACCGGGGCGCGTCCACGCGCGAAGCCCGGCTCGAACGGAACGGCGCGTCGATCGACGTGAAGGGCTCGCGCGAGCTGGACACCGCGATCCAGGAGATCCTCGGGCTCACGTTCGCGCAGTTCACGCGCTGCGTCGTCCTCCCGCAGGGCGACTTCGCCCGCTTTCTCCACGATGCGCCGAAGGACCGGCTCGACCTGCTCGTGAAGCTGCTCGGGGTCGAGTTCCTGCGCGACGTGATGCAGCGCGCGAACCAGCGGGCCGAAGCAGCCCGTGCCGCGGCCGACATGTGCCAGCGCCGCCTCGACGGCGAGCTCGCCGGCGCCACCCGCGAAGCCCTCGATGAGGCAAAACAGCGCGTGGTCGCGCTCGGCGAGCTCGTCGCCGCGATCGACGCCGACGCGCCGCTGCTCGACGAGCTGGACCAGCGCGGGAAGGAGGCCGCGCGCACGGCGCGCGAGGCCGCCGACGCCGCCGCCGCGCTCTCCGGCATCCGCGCGCCCGAGGGCATCGGCGAGCTGGCCGGCCGCACCCGCGAAGCCGACGCCGCCGCCGAGCGCGCGCTCGCGCTGATGGACACGACTGCCACGGCCGCCGCCGACGCGCGCGCCGCCCGCGAAGCGGTGCCGTGGAACCTGCCGCAGCTCCAGGAGCTCGAACGCGCCTACGGCGAGCTCCGCCGCGCCGAAACGAGCCGCGATACCGCCGAGCAGTCGCTCGAAGCCGCGATCCTCACCGCCGGCGAGGCCAAGGCGGCGAAGCTCGCCGCCGCCTCGGCGTTCCGGGCCGCCACCGAGCAGCGCGAAGCCGTGCTGAACGAGAACTATGCCTACCGGCTCGCGCAGAAGCTGCAGGCCGGCGACCTCTGCCCGGTCTGTGGCGAGAAGCTCGCCGCCGCGCCACACCACGAGCCCCCGCCGGGCATGGACGCCGCCAACAAGGCTCGCGAAGCCGCGGAAGCCGCGCAAAAGCAGGCCGAGGCGGTCGCCCAGAAGGCCCAGAACGAGCGCGCGAAGCGCCAGGCCGAGCTCGCCGAGCGCACGAAGACCATCGCCGGGCTCGAAGCGCGCCTCGAAGGCCAGCCCGCCGCACCGGAGATCCCCGCCCTCCGCGCCGAGGTCGAAGCCGCCGACCAGGCGGTCCGCGACGCGCAGGACGGCGATACCCGCGCGCGCCGCCAGCACTCCGCCGCCGTCGCCGAACAGGACGCCTCCCGCAAGGCCGCGACCGATGCCTGGGCCGCCTTCGGCCGCGCCTGCACGGCTGTCGCCGCCTTCGCCCCACCGGAGATCCCGCGCGAGGACCTCGTCGCGGCGTGGGCCACGCTGACCGGCTGGGCGCGCGCCGAGCTCCCCGCCCGCCAGGAGGCCGCCGAGACCGCCCGCGCCGCCGCAACGGCCGCCGCCGGCGAACGCGAGGCGCTCCTCCAGGCCCAGCGCGAGCGCTGCCAGGCTGCGGGCGTCGACCCACGCGGCGAGAACCCCCGCGACGCCTGCCGCGCCGCCCTCACCCGCGGCGAAATCGAGGTGGAGCAGGTCGAGAAGCTCATCGCGACCGCCGTCGAAGTCCGCCGCGAGCGGGCCGAGAAGGACGACGAAGCATCCATCGCGACCACCCTCGGCCAGGTGCTCAAGGCCGACACGCGCGGCTTCCAGGGCTGGTACGTCGAGCGCGTCCTCCGCCGCCTCGTCCGCGACGCCTCTTCCCGGATGGAGCAACTCTCTTCGAACCAGTACGCGCTCATGCTGGACTCCCGGAGCGAGTTCGCGGTTATCGACCACACGAACGCGGACGAGGTGCGCCCGGTGCGCACGCTCAGCGGCGGCGAGACCTTCCTCGCCTCGCTCTCGCTCGCCCTCGCGCTCTCCGACAACCTGGTCGACATGGCCGCGAACGGCGCCGCCCGCCTGGAGGCGATCTTCCTCGACGAGGGCTTCGGCACGCTCGACCCCGACACGCTCGACACCGTGGCGGCGGCGCTCGAGGAGCTCGGCGCGCGAGGCCGGATGGTCGGCGTCGTCACGCACGTGCAGGCGCTCGCGGAGCGGCTGCCGGTCCGCTACGAGGTACGCAAGGATTCGCGCACCTCCAAAGTCGAACGGGTGGTGACCTGATGGGATTCACGTTCGCGGTCGAAAGCTGGGCGCCCGAATACGGCGCGCAGCTCGAACCGGGCGATACGCCCAACCGGCCCCAGCCGGACGTGGACGTCGCGGTCGAGCGGGAGCGCACGGAATGGGCGCCGATCGCCCCACCGCCCGCCGGCCCCGAGCACGTGGCCTTCGTCGATGGCATCCAGCGGATCGATGCGCGCGTCTGGATCACGAACCCGGACGGCAGCGTGCGGATGGGCATCTGCGCGAGCTACGCCGCGGGCGTGGTGCGCTGCAACGGCGTCGCGAAGGCCGAGGCGATCGTCGTCGGGCGTTCGCTGATCGCGCCGCAGGTCGCCGCCGGGATCGATGCGATGCCGGGCGTCGACTTCCAGCCCTGTTCGACCGCGACCGACGCGCCCGAGGTGCTCCAGCAGGCGCTCGAAGGCCGCCGCCGCGAGCTCGAAGTCGAGGCCGCAACCCGGGGTGCGGGCGCGGAGCTTGTCGTGCTCGATGGGTCGCTCTCCGGGCGCACCCACGTCGGCGGCGCCATCGGCTACCTGAAGACGCACCAGGTGCGCTACCTCCCGGACGACCTCCACCTGCTCGTGGGCAAGCTCGGCCCCGGCGAGCGCACCCCGGTGTTCATGACGACGACGAACTGGAGCCGCTATTCCTGGTACCTCCGCCTCCCCGGCCCCGCGGACCACCCCTGGTCCGGCATCGTCCGCTGCGAGGCGGCGGAGACGCTGACCCCGGCCGAGGCGATCGAGCTCGCCGGCATGTCCGCGGCGACCCTGCCGCGCTACGCATCGGCGCCGCACAAGGATCCGCGCGCACCCCAGAACCTCTACCCCATCGCCGGGCTCGAACGGGAGCTCCGCCGCTACCTCGGCGACCAGCAACTCCTCTACCGCGCGCTCCGCCAGGCGGCCGCCCGCACCGCAGCGGCGTGATCCCGGCGGGGAGTCACGAACGCGGCGTGAGCTGCTCCGCGACCACCGTGGCAAGGTCGCCCGCGAGCATCGCCGCGACGTTGAGCCGCAACCCGGGGAACACCTCGCTGTGGATCACGCCGTGCTCGTCGGGCGTCAGCGGGACGTAGACGCCCTCCCGCAGGCGGAACCAGTCGAGGCGCTGCTCGTAGACCTGCCAGGCGATGTACTCCTGCACGCCGTTGCGCCGGTACGCGTTCATCTTGTCGTGGAGGTCGTAGCTCGCAGAGGTCGCCGCCACCTCCGCCACGAGCTCGGGCGCGCCTTCGATGCGGTCATCCGAGGTGAGTACCGACTGCCCGTGGTGGTCCTCATCCCACCGCAAGAGCACATCCGGTTGGGGCTCGTTGTCGAGGTCAAGCCGGACGGTGGCATCGTTGCCCCCGACCACGCCCGGGGTCAGCGCTCGGTACGTGCCGAGCCAGGTGGTGATGTCCTGGTGCGCACGCGCATGGGTGAAGTTGACCGGAGAAGCCACGTACACCACTCCTTCGACCAGCTCGGCGCGCATGCCGGGGCACTGCTCGTACCGCCGCTCGAACTCGGCACGCGTCAGCCGGTCGCCGGAAGCGAGGGGCGGGAGCGCCGTCGCTGGTGGCCGCTCGATGGTGGTCATCGCGCATCAGTGTACTGCATGGCCGGACGGCCCGAGGCATCCACGCCTGACGCGCGCGAAAAAGGGCCGGGCGTTGCTGCCCGGCCCTTCGTGTACGTGCAGTAGCGTGCGGTCAGCTGACCTTCATCGCCAGCGTCTGGAGGAGGTCCAGGTGGATGCCGGGGCCCATCGTCGTCGTCAGCGTGGCCGCGCGGATGTACTGGCCCTTCGCTTCTTTCGGCTTCGCGGCGTTCACGGCTTCGATGAAGGCGGCCATGTTCTCGCGCAGCTTGTCCGGTTCGAACGAGACCTTGCCCAGCGGCACGTGGATGTTCGCGAGGCGGTCGAGGCGGAACTCGACGCGGCCCTGCTTCGCATCCTGCACCGTCTTGGCCACGTCCTCGGCGCCGATGACCGTCCCGGAGCGGGGGTTCGGCATGAGGCCGCGGGGGCCGAGGATGCGGCCGAGCCGGCCGACCTTGCCCATCATCTCGCGGGTGGCAATGGCGACGTCGAAGTCGGTCCAGCCACCTTCGATCTGCTTGATCAGGTCGTCGCTGCCGACAAAGTCGGCGCCGGCCTGGCGGGCGGCCGAGACGGCTTCGCCTTCGGTGAAGACGAGGACGCGGAGGACGCGGCCGAGGCCGTTCGGCAGCACCGTGCTGCCGCGGATCTGCTGCTCGGCGTGGCGCGGGTCCAGGCCGGTCTTGATGTGGAGCTCGATGGTCTCGTCGAACTTCGCGGGCGCGATCTCCCGGGCCAGCGCGATCGCCTCATCGACCGGGTAGAGCTTGCGCTTATCGACCTTCGCGGCGGCTTCGAGGTACTTCTTTCCGTGCTTCGGCATGGCTACACGACCTCGATGCCCATCGAGCGGGCAGTGCCTTCGATGATCTTCATGGCCTCTTCGACGGTGTTCGCGTTGAGGTCCGGCATCTTCGTCTCGGCGATCTTGCGGATGTCCGCGACCTTGACCTTGCCGACCTTGTTCATGCGCGGATTGCCGCTTCCGCGGTCCACGCCGGCGGCCTTGCGCAGCATGTCCGCCGCGGGCGGCGTCTTGAGGACGAAGGTGAACGAGCGGTCTTCGAAGATGGTGAGCTGCGCGGGGATGATCTGCCCGGCCTTATCGGTCGTGCGGGCGTTGTACTCCTTGCAGAACTCCATGATGTTCACGCCGTGCTGGCCGAGCGCGGGGCCAACGGGCGGGGCCGGGTTCGCCTTGCCGGCCGGGAGTTGCAGTGTCACCACTGCCCGGACTTTCTTAGCCACGAGTAGGTCTCCTGTGTGTGCAAGCGGGCGGCGGTTTCCGCAGCCCTCCACGCGCACGCCCGCGAGGGACGCACGAAGGGATAGCTTTGCACGGCTGTTGGCTATTGGCTATTGGCTGTTGGCTGTTGGCTGTTGGCTGTTGGCTGCCGAAGGTACCTCACGTTTCATGCGTGCGCCATCAGTAGCGCGCGCGTGAGCGAGCGCCCGCGTGCCCCCAGGTGCCCTCGTACCGCGCAGCGCCCGCTCGGCCTCGCCCCGGCGACCCCGGCCCCCAGCCAGGAGCCGATAGCCAACAGCCGCGCAGCCCGATACGCTTCCGCCGGATCCGGGGCCATGAGCCCCGTGCAGGGAGAAGCACCAACTTGGCAACACCAGACGAACTGCGCGCGGCCATCGCCGAAGGCCGCGAGGAGCTCCGCAACGCCATCCGCGAAGCCGGGGCGAAGTGGGAACAGAAGCCCGTCGCCGGCGAGGGCGAAGAGGCATGGTCGCCGCGCCAGGCCGCCGAACACGCGATCGCCGCCGACCTCTTCTTCGCGTCGCACATCTGTGTCTGCTGCGGCTACCCGGGGCTGGACCTCAAGCAGCTCTCGTTCGCCACACCGGAGGAGGCGCTCGCTGGCTTCGACGAGGTCATCGAGAAGGCGGACGGCCGCCTGAAGTACGTCACCGAGAAGGACCTCGCGGCGAAGAGCGAGCGGTTCAACACCGACGTCGCGGGCGTGATGGGCGTGAACGCGCACCACATGAAGGACCACGCCGCCCAGATCCGCAACGCCTGACCGGCTCCAGCTCGAACAACCACGGCCGCCGCGCTCCCCATCGGGCCCGGCGGCCGTTGTGCGCCCCGCCAGGCTGACTGGCGGCCGCTCAGGAGCGCGCGCCCGCCGGCCTCGAGCATCATCGTGCTGGCGACGACGTGCTGGCGCGCGACCTGGGGCATCGCGGAGGTACCGCTCGCGCGCTGTCCTGCCCGGGACCGAGGGCTGGCGTACCTGCGGTCACCTTGGCTGGTGTAGCAGCAGCTCAGGGGATGGTGACCGTCAGCTTGCCTTTGTACTCGAGCTTTGGGACCTCAGCACCCGGTGCGCCGGTGTAGGGCTTGTTCGAATAGTGCACCTCGAGCTCGTAGGTACCGGGCTCGGTGGGCGCGTCCTCGAGTTCGAACACGGCCCCGAAGCTGTACCCCGCTTCCAGGGGCATGTAGCTGGCGGCGCTCTTCGGGTCCAGCTTGAACGTCCCACGGATCGCCGGCGGCTCGAGCACCGTTTTCCCCCGGCCATCTCTGACGGTGGCCCGCACGAACAGGCCGTACGGCCCGAGCACCCGGGGAACGAAGACCGGCCCACTCGCGGAGGCCGGGTTATGTAGACTGAAGTGGATCACGAGCGGCCGGGCCGACACGACGTCGCAGAGGTAGTTCATCCCCTGCCGCCTTCCCTCGACGGCGCCATCTAGAGCGTCGGCCCGTACGTGCGCACGCGGTTTTCAAGCGCGTCGACCGCGGGCGCCTGGGCGATGTACGGCGGGTCGCCGGGGGAGTCACCGAGCTTGAAGTAGTTCTTCTTTGCGGTTTTGACCATGTCCGCCACGATCTTGTCCGCCCTGGGCTTGAGCTTCGCTTCGGCTTCGCCCTGGGTCAGGTCTGGCTTCTTCTTGCCGAACCATCCCGACTGCTTGATCGGCGCCTTCAGGTTCTCGAGCTTCGTCTCGGCCTTGCGGAACTCTGGCGTGAAGGTGTTCACCCACTCGGTGTTCCAATGATAGTTCTCGTGGAGCGGCTCGGCGGCATAGGCGGACCAGTCATCCGCGATCCCCGTACGGTTGTCATGGAGGTTCTTGGCCACGGCCCTCCAGTTTCCCTTAGTGACGTTCGAGAGCGGACCCGTGTCGTCTTCGGGTGCAGGCGCGGGATAGTGGTCGTTCGTGTAGTAGACGAGCTGGATCTCCCCATTCGATGTGAAGTCCGTGAGCTTGTACTTGAACACGCCCGCGGCGTCATCCTTGACGACGTTTCCACCGAACGTCTGCTCCTTCACTTTGGTCGTGCTCGCGTCACTGTTCGAACGCTTCGGGGCCGGCCGGGCCACCGGGAAGGTCGGATCCACGGCCCGCAGGATCAACCGTTGCACTGGGTCCTCTTCGAGGTTGATTTCCTTGTGCGCGCCTTCCTTGCGTTGGACCAGTAGCCGCTGCACCGCCTGGTTGCCCACAGCGCGCTGCAGCGCGGCCAACGGCTGGCTACCCGGCTGCGTGACGCGGGACGGGCTACCAGGACGCGCCGGCGAACCCGGATGGCGAAAAGGCATACGGACGCGGCTCTGACTCATGCCCGCACTGTACAGCGCCCCGGGGGGCCGCGTGAACCGGCACGCGCTGCGTGTGATGCGAATTTGTAACGTCGTTCTCCCGCAGTGGACCGGCACCGTGGCAGGAGCCCGCACGCGCGCCGAAATCACGCGCCTGGCGTGTGCCGTTGCAGGAACGCGACCGCCGTGGCGATGGTCTGCGGGCGGAGCTCCGGCGCGGCCCAGTCCTCGACGTAGGTGGCATCCGGCGCGAGGGCGGCGATCTCCTTCGCCGTCGCGGTCGGGTGGAAGTCGTCGTGCCCGGCGAGCACGAGCAGCGGCGCCGGGCAGGTCCGCACGAAGTCCCGCGTCACGCTGAAGACGAAGTCGCTGCGGTCGAAGAACGCGGCGGAGGTCTCGCGGTGGACCGTGGCGATCCCGGCGGGCTGCATCGCGAGGACCTCGTCACGGAACGCCTGGTCGGCCTTGATCCGGGCGGCCCAGAGCCCGCCGGGCGTGTTCTGCTGGAAGCGATCGTTCTCCATCGCAGCCACAACCATCGCCTGGGCGCCGCCCTGTTCGACAGTGCGGGCCGCGCTTTCGAACATGCCCCTGAACCCGTCGAAGTTGCCGCCATCGAGCCCGATCGGGTTCTGGAGGATCGCCGCGCTGATCCGCGCGGGGGCCTCCTGGATGATGCGCAGGCAGTAGGAGCTGCCGATGCAGCCGCCCATCACGTGGGCCCGCTCGATGCCCAGCGCATCGAGGAGTGCGACCTGGTCCGCGGCCATCGTGCCCCAGTCGGTCACCACCATCGGCGCGAAGCTGCGGTGGGCGTTGCGCTGGTCCATCGCGATGACGCGGAAGTGCGGCGAGAGCGCCTCGATCGGGTTCCACGGGGCCTGGTACCAGAACTCGATGCGGCTATCCATGCCGCCGAGCGCGAACAGCAACACGGGATAGCCGCTGCCGTGCTCTTCGTAGTAGATGGATGCGCCGGTGGGGAGCTGGACGTTCGGCATGCGGGACCTCGCGGGTGGTGTGTCGCCGCCCATCCTACCGGGTGCGGCCCGGGCTCAGTTGCCGGCGCCGAATCCCTCGTACTTCCGTCGCCGGTGCTCGATCGCCTCGATCTCGGTCTTCTGGAGCAGCCGCTGGAGCAGGTCGGAGAGCATCTCCAGGCGCAGGACGGGGGACTCGATCTCGAGGAGGCGCTGCTTCTCGGTCTCTTCGGCCTGGAGCCACGGCGCGAGGAAGTTCACGAGCTCGTGCGGCCGCCGCGGGAGCCGCATGCCGCGCGCCCACTGGTCCGTGAGCGAGAGCGCGAGGTGGAAGTACCCCGGGAACGCGGCGTGGACGCGCTCCACGATCGCCGCGGCCGGGCCATCACCCTCCGGCTCCGCGTCGGCGAGGAGCTCCACTTCGCCGAACGGATAGGGCTGGGGCGGCAGCATGCGGCGCAGACGGAAGCGCTGCTGGCCGCGCGCGGTGAGCACGAACCGCCCGCCCTGCACCTCCTGCGCCTCCTCGATGACCGCGGTCGTGCCGACTTCGTAGGGGATCGCTCCGCCGCCGACCTCGTGGCCCTCGCGGATCAGCACGACGCCGAACACGCCGCCCACGTCGATGAGTTCGCGGGTCATGACTTTGTACCGCTCCTCGAAGATCTGGAGCGGCAACGGCATGCCGGGGAAGAGGACCGTCCGCAGCGGGAAGATCGGGATCTCCACACGGTGATTATGTAGGCGCGCGATGTCCCCGTCAGGTCGCGGTTCAGCTCAGGCGGGCGCCGTCGGTGCAGTACGCGATTTCGCCGCGGCAGATGGTGGTCACTACCTGCAGGTCGCCATCGAGCAGCACGATGTCCGCGTCGTAGCCGCGTTCGAGCACGCCCTTGCGCTTGCCCTCGCCGATGACGCGGGCCGGGTTCGTGGCGCAGATGCGGAACGCGGTAGGCAGGTCCACGTCGAGGATCTGCACCACGTTGCGGAACTGCTCGTCCATGGTGGCGATGCTGCCCACGATCGTGCCGTCGGGGCGCACCGCCGCGGGGCCGCTTATCTCGACATCCTGGTCGCCGAATCGGCCGGTGAGCTCGCCCGTCCCGGCCATGTGGAGGTTGTCGGTCACACAGACCATCCGGTTCGGGCCAAGCATGCGGTAGGCGAAGCGGAGGACGTCGGGCTGGACGTGCTTCGCGTCGCAGACCAACTCGCAGGTCACATCGTCCTGCAGCAGCGCCGCGACGATGAGCCCGCCTTCGCGCTGGTGGAGCGGCCGCATCGCATTGAACAGGTGCGTGACGTGGCGGGCGCCCATCTCGAAGGCGGCGCGCGCCTCCGCGATCGTCGCGTCGGTGTGGCCGATCGCCGGGACCGCGGTCGATGCGATGGCGGCGCAGAGTGCGAGCCCGCCACTGAGCTCCGGCGCGAAGGTCGCCTGGCGGATAGCGCCACCGGCGGCCGCCTGGTACGACAGGAACTCCTCGCGGACCGCCTCGCGGAGCATGTCCGGGTGGAAGGCGCCGCGGCGGAGCGGGTTCAGGAACGGCCCCTCGAGGTGGAAGCCCATGGCCTCGGCGCCGCTCCCCGTCCCGATCGCCTGCGCCAGCGCCCCGAGCATCTCGAGCGTCGTGTCCGCGTTCGGCCCCACCGTGCTGACCAGGAACGCGGTCACCCCGCGCGACGGCGCCCAGCCGCGATAGGCGCGGATCTCGCCGGGGTCGCGCGTGAAGAACGACCATCCGCCGCCGCCGTGGACGTGGATGTCGATGAAGCCCGGCCCTGCCGTGAGGCCGTTCGCGCGGATGACGTTGGCCCCGTCGGAGACGAGGTCCCGGCCGATGGCGACGACCCGGTGACCCTCGCAGAGGATGTCCGACCGCATGGGGCCCGAGGGAAGGGCAAGCACGGCGTCCTTGATCAAGAGCGTGGATGGCATTGCGGCGCCTGGACCCGGAGCTGGCCGGGGAGATGGGCAACGCGCGCGACCGGAGGGCTTCGCCAGCGTTGAACGGCACATTCTGGCCCGTGGCGATCCGGCGCGTCCACATCCCCGGGGCCGTTTGCAGCGGCTTCGCAGCACGCGGCGCTGCTTGCGAGACCTACGCAACGCAGGTGCAAGGCCGCGCAAGGTGAACGCGCACAGGCAGGGGCTACGGTGGGATCACCCACGAAGGAGGTACCCCATGTCCCAGCACGACGACACGGGCAATCTCGCCGATGTCATCCAGGACGAAGCGGGCCACGCCTATGCCTACGGCGGCGGGTCGATCATCGCGATCATCCTGATTGTCCTGCTGCTGATCTGGCTCCTGTAGCCGGTTTGAGCCGCGGCCGCGAGACGGCCGGAGCCGAAGCCCCAGGCGGAACCACTCCCGCCCGGGGCTTCTTCTCGTGCTGATTGGCACTGCGTAGGTGACGCGGCAGTTGGCTGATCCTGCGCAGCACGGCGCCTATACTGCGCCGGTTGTGGTCACCCAACCGCTTTCGCCGCTCACTCCTTCCGCCGCCACGCTCGCCGTTTCGTGCCCCCGTTGCCCCGCATCGACCGGGCCGGCGACGTGGGTGCACATGCGCCGCGTCGAGGTCGACCGCATGGGCGACGTGGTCGAAGTCGCGCCCGACGGGGTGGGCTTCCTCGACCGCCCGTCATCGGAGATGGACATGGGGTCGGCGGTGCGGATCGAGTTCTGGTGCGAATCCGGGCACCAGTTCGCCTGGGACCTCCGTTTCGGGCGCGGGGCGACCAGCTTCGAAGTCGACGCGGGCATGACTGAGTTCGACCCCCAGGACTACATGGACGAGCTGCCGCGGCTGTAGCGCGCACCCGCGCTCGTCTTCGCGGCCATGGGACTACCCCTCGGGGGTATATGTCGGCTACGATCGGAGCGATACAGGGAATCCATCCCCGGGAGCTGACTCCATGCCCACAGGCACCGTCCTCGACGTCACCGATGCCACGTTCGCGACCGCCGTGCTCGAAGAATCGAAGCGCCGGGCCGTCGTGGTCGACTTCTGGGCGCCGTGGTGCGGGCCCTGCCGCATGCTCGGTCCGATCATCGAGCGCGTGGCCGCCGAGTACGGCGATGACGTCGCGGTGGTGAAGCTGAACACGGACGAGAACCCGCAGACGGCGATGCAATACCGCATCCAGAGCATCCCCGCGGTGAAGGCGTTCCGCGATGGCAAGGTGCTGACCGAGTTCATCGGCGCGCTGCCTGAACCCCAGGTGCGGCAGTTCTTCTCCGGCCTCGCCCCGACGCCCGCGGAGAAAGCCGCCCGCGAGGCGGAAGAGCTGGCCGCCGCGGACCCGGTGGAGGCGGAGCGGCGCTTCCGGCAGCTGTTGCAGGGCAGCCCGAACAACGCCGACGCCATCGTCGGGCTGGCGCAGGTGCTGCTGCAGCGCGGGGCCCTGGAGGAGGCGGAGGAGCTGCTCGGACGCGCCCCGACGGACCGGCGCGCGAAGGTGCTCAAGCATCACCTCTTCCTCGACGGGTTCGCGAAGCGCCACGCGGGCGAGGACATCGCCGGCGAAGCCCGGGCGAACCCGCGCGACCCGCGCGCGCAATACCGGCTGGGCGTGCTCCTCGCCGCCGCTGGGCATTACGAGGCCGCGCTCGATGCGCTGCTCGAATCGGTGCGCCTGGACCGCGGTTTCGCCGATGGCGCGGCGCGGAAGGCCGCGCTCGCGGTGTTCGACATCCTCGGCCTGGACAACCCGGTCACGCGGCACTACCAGCGGAAGCTCTCGGGGGTGTTGTTCTAGAAGGATTCCCCAGTTCCTAGTTCCCAGAGGCGGGGGCGTGCCTGTGCGCTGCGTGGGGAGGTTGGTGCCTGGGGGTACGCGCCCGCGCTGCAGCGGCGTGGGCGGCCCGGCGGGGTGCTGCCGCGATGTGACCGATCCTGTCGTACTGGCCTCTTCGAACCGGGAACTGGGAACCGGGGGGCGGGCGCGAGGGGGCGGCGGCGCGCGGTCGTCACGTTCTCGTCAACGAGGCCTCGCGTTTCGTGAGGATGACGGCATGCGGCGGGTTCGATGCTGGCTCTGCGGCGCACGCGCCGCGGGAGGAACCATGGCCATCGAATCCGACGGCGAAACGCCGATCCGCACCAAGCACGAGATGATGGAAGCGCACGACGCGCCGGGCCGCGAACCCGGGGACAGCTCGTACCGGAGGCCCGAGGCCGGCGAGACCATCCTCACCTCCGACGGCAAGCGCTTCGGCTCCGTGAAGCAGGTCCACGGTGGCTACATCGAAGTGGACCGCGAGGGCGACCCCGACTACTGGCTGAGCAGCTCCTACATCGTCTCGAACGATGGCGAGAAGCTCTACCTGCGCGTACCCATGGAGGAGGCTGACATCCACCGGCTGCGGCAGCCGGGCATCGACTCGCTCCACACGCGCCAGGCCGGCGTCGGGACGACGCTGCAGTCGGACCAGGAGGCGCTGCGCATGCGCGAGATGATGGAGGCGGAGCTCCTCGCCCAGCGCGGCACCATGGACACCGGGCTGCGCCACACCAACTGACGCCTACCCCGGGAGGCGCGCCCGGAACAGCCCTTCCTGTGCCACCGAAGCGGCGAGCTCGCCGTTTCGGTGGTACATCGTGCCGAAGATGAGCGCGCGACCGTTGTGCGCCGCGTGCGAGGTCGTCGTGTAGAGGATCCAGTCATCGAAGCGCGGCGGGCGGTGGAACCAGATGGTGTGGTCCAGGCTCGCCTGCGAAGCGCGATTCGAGGGCAACCCGTGCCAGCGCGAGACCGTGCTAATCATGCCCCGGTCGCTCGCGAAGGTGATCATCGCCGCGTGGAAGTTCGGGCCCGCGGGCAGCTCGCCGCGCGGCTTGATCCAGACCTGGTGGAACGGCGCGGGCGCGTCGGCTTTGGTCACCGGGTCCGGCGCGCAGGCACGCATCTCGATCGGCCCGTCGATGCTGCGCCGTGGCTCGTCCGCGCGGTCGGGCCGGACGCGGTCCCAGTCCTCGAGTCCCTCGGGTGCCGGGGCATCGGGCATCGGGTCCTGGTGCGAAAGACCATCCTCCGGGCGGGTGTAGCTGGCTTCGAGGCTGAAGATGCCCTCGCCCGACTGGTGCGCGACCACCCGGCGCGTCGTGTACGTCCGCCCGTCGCGGATCTCGTGGACCGTGAACTGGATGGGCACGCCGTGGCGCCCCGGCCGGATGAAGTAGGCGTGGAGCGAGTGGACCAGGCTCTCGTCCGGGACGGTGCGGTTCGAAGCGACAACCGACATGGCGGCGACGAGCCCGCCATAGAGGCGCCCTTCGCCGCGGCCCGGGTCGCCGAGGAAGAGGTCGCGGTCGAGCTGCTGGAGGTCGAGGCGGCGGATGAGCTTCTGGAGGACGGTAGAGGATTGCTGTTCCACGGGGCGCATTCTCCGGGGCGCGGCGTTCTGCCGCCAGTCCGCGGGGCGGGCGCGCGTTGCCACGCCGCGGGCGGCCATGCCGGCTCCAGGCGCGGGCGCGGGTGCTCCCGCGGGCGAAATGCAGCCGGTTTCTCGCCCTTTGATTGCGGGGATCAGATGCAGGATTGCAGCATCCTTGCGACGTCCATGGACCCCCTTCCGCAGTCATACCGGCGGCATTTACGGTGGGATCACCGGTCCACGTGGCCGAAGGAGGAATCAGAATGGGTATCGGGATCAGTCTCGTCCTGATCGCCGCTGGTGCGATCCTGACCTACGCTGTCGAGACGACGGTAGAAGGACTCAATATCGACGCGGTAGGCGTCATTCTCATGGCCGTTGGATTTGTCGGCCTGCTCTTCTCGCTGCTGTTCCTGATGACGTGGTCGCCATTTGCTTTCGGGAACCGCTCGGAACGGTACGAGCGAGTAGACCGCGTCGATCGCACAGACCACACGCACGACCACGTGTAACCACCAGCCCCGACGATAGTACAGAAGAAGAGGACGCCAGCTGGCGTCCTCTTTCTTCGTGCGCTGTGAACGATGGCGGCCTGGCGCTCCGCGCTGTCCGGCCGCGCCGGCGCGGCTGCCGTACACTGGATCTGCCCATGGCCTCGACCACCATCTCCGAGAAGATCCGCAAGCAGCTCGCGGCCCTGCCGGCGCGCCCCGGCGTGTACATCATGCGCAACGCCGCGGGCGAGGTGATCTACGTCGGCAAGGCGGCGAAGCTCAAGGACCGCGTCCGTTCCTATTTCGGGTCGCCCCACGGCATGGAGCCCAAGACGCGCGCGCTCCGCGGTGTGATCGACGACTTCGAATACATCGTCGTGGGCAACGCCGGCGAGGCGCTGATCCTTGAGGCGACGCTGATCAAGCGGCACCAACCCTTCTTTAACATCCGGCTGAAAGACGACAAGCGGTACCCAGACCTGAAGGTCGACGTCCAGAACGCGTGGCCGCGGGTGTACATCACGCGGCGGATCGAGAAGGACGGTGCGCGCTACTTCGGCCCCTACGCCAGCGCCGGGAGCGTCCGGGCGACGCTCGACCTTGTGAAGAAGCTCTTCCCGTGGCGGTCGTGCACCAAGGAGATCACGGGCCGGGACCCGCGCCCCTGCCTCGACTACTACATCAAGCGGTGCATCGCGCCGTGCACGGCCTACTGCACGAAGGAGGAGTACGACGAGGTCGTGGCGCAGGTGCTGCTCTTCCTCGAAGGCAAGTCGGACGACGTCCTGCGGCGGCTCCGGCAGCAGATGGACGACGCGGCCGAGCGGATGGAGTACGAGCGGGCCGCGATGATCCGGGACCAGCTCCGGTCGGTCGAACGCACGGTCGAGCGGCAGATGATCGCGACCACGAAGAAGGAGGACCTGGACTGCTTCGGTCTCGCGCGGCAGGGCGACCAGGCGTGCGTACAGGTCTTCTTCGTCCGCGGCACGCAGATGATCGGCCGCGACACGTTCATGCTCGAAGGGACGAGCGGCGAGAGCGACGCGGCGGTGCTGGCAAGCTTCCTGGAGCAGTACTACGAGAGCGCCCAGTACGTGCCGCGCCTGGTGCTCGTTCCCGCCCTGCCGGACGAGCACGCGGACCTCGAAGCGATGCTCACGGGGCGCCGCGAGGCGAACGTCGAGATCCGGACGCCCGAGCGCGGCGAGAAGCGAAAGATGGTCGAGCTGGCGAACGACAACGCGAAGGAAGCGCTCGAACTTTCGCGGGTGAAGTGGATGGCGGACCAGGACAAGACGCAGCGCGCGCTGGACCAGCTGCGCGAGGAGCTCAGCCTGCCCGGGATCCCGCGCCGGATCGAGTGCTACGACAACTCGAACATCCAGGGCACGAGCCCCGTTTCGAGCATGGTCGTGTTCGAAGACGGCCGGCCGGCGAGCAACCAGTACCGCCGCTTCCGCGTGAAGACGGTCGAAGGGGCGAACGACTTCGCGACGATGCAAGAGGTGCTGAGCCGCCGGTTCAAGCGCGCGGCGCCCGCGCACGAACGCGAGCCCTCACCCCCCGGCCCCCTCTCCCGCTTTGCGGGCGAGGGGGAGGACGGTTCGGCCAGCGAGCCAACCTCGAGAGTCGAAGGCGACGCGGCCACCAACCCGCGTGAACCGGGAACCGTGAACCGTGAATACGAGCCCAATCGGCAATCGGCAATCGACAATCGACAATCCGACGACGCCTGGGCCCTCCCGGACCTGGTCATCATCGACGGCGGCAAGGGGCAGCTCGCGGCGGCGGTCCAGGTGATGCGCGAGCTCGGCGTGTACGACATCCCGACGTTTGGGCTGGCGAAGCGCTTCGAGGAGCTGTTCGTGCCGGGCGAAGAGGAGCCGATCGTGCTGCCGCGGGGCTCGGAGGGACTCTACCTGGTCCAGCGCATCCGCGATGAGGCGCACCGCTTCGCGATCACGTACCACCGGCAGGTGCGCGGCAAGTCCAGCGTGCAGAGCGCGCTCGACACGATCCCCGGTATCGGCCCGAAGCGGAAGAAGGCGCTGCTCAAGAAGTTCGGGACCATCAAGGCGATCCGCGAGGCGGACGTCGAGGAGATCGCGAGCACGGTCGGGTTTACGCGGGCCCTCGCGGAGAAGGTGAAGTCAGGCGTCTGAGCGGCCGGGCGGTGCGATACACTGGGAGGCGATGACCACGATCGAGCGGCCACCAACGACGGTGCTCCCGCCCCTCGCCTCCGGCGACCGGCTGACGCGTGCCGAGTTCGAGCGGCGGTACGAGCAGTGCCCCGGCATGCGCGCCGAGCTGGTCGAAGGAGTGGTGTACGTGGCCTCCCCAGTGAGCATCGATCACAGCGAATCCCACAACGCCATGGCCACCTGGCTCGGGCTGTATCGCTCCATGACCCCGGGCGTCCGCGCGGCGAACGATGGCACCGTCCGGCTCGACGCGGACAACGAGCCCCAGCCCGATGTCTACCTGCGGTGGGACGCGGCGCATGGCGGGCAGAGCCACGAGTCCGCGGATCGGCGCATCGAAGGAGCGCCGGAGCTCGTCGCGGAGGTGGCGGCGACCTCGGCGAGCTACGACCTCCACGACAAGATGAACGCGTACCGGCGCAACGGCGTGCAGGAGTACATCGCCTGGCAGGTCTACGAGCAGCGCCTCGACTGGTTCCGCCTCCGCGAGGGCGTGTACGTCCCGCTCACGCCCGACGAGCGCGGCGTCATTCACAGCGAGGTGTTCCCCGGGCTGCGGCTCAACGTCGCGGCGATGCTCGCGGGCGACCTTGCCACGGTGGTCGCGGAGCAGCTCGGCCCGCAAGCCTGACGGACTCGCCCAGACGGCCTGATCAGTCCACCTTCCGGACGAGCGCTTCGACGACGCGGGCGCAGTCGAGCATCTCGGGGATGACCAGGTACTCGTCCTTCGTGTGCTGGTTGTAGCCGCCGCGGCCGATGACCACGGCGGCGATGCCGTGGCCGCGGAAGACGTTGCCGTCGGTGCCGCCGCCGACCGGGTGGGGGTCCGGCTCCATGCCGAGCTCGCGGAGGACGCCGAACAGCAGGTCGGCGGCGGGGTCGCCGGGTTCGAGCTTGTAGCCGGGGTAGCCGAGCGTGAAGCGGTGCTCCAGGCGGGCGCCGGGGTTGCGCGTCTGCACCTCGGCGAGGTGGTCCCGCGCCCGGGCAACGAGGGACTCGACCTTTTCGAACTCCATGCTGCGCATCTCGCCTTCGATATGGGCGAAGTCGGGGACGGCGTTGCGGACGAGGCCGCCGTGGATGGTGCCGACGTTGCCCGTCGTCTCGAAGTCGATGCGGCCCTGGGGCAGGCCGAGGACGGCTTCGGCGGCGACGGTGATGGCGGGGACGCCCTTCTCCGGTTCGAGGCCGGCGTGAGCTGCCCGGCCGTGCACGTCGATGTCGTAGACGTAGTGGTAGGGCGCCTGGCCCTGGATGGCGGAGGGCGGGCCGCCGCTATCGATGACGATGGCGACCTTCGCGGAGATGCGGTTGTAGTCCATGTTCTGCGCGCCGACGAGGCCGACCTCTTCGCCGCGGCTGATCGCGACTTCGATCGGCCGGGTGGCCGCACGGTCTTCGATGGCAGACTGGAGGACTTCGAGGATGACGGCGCAGCCCGCCTTGTTGTCCGCGCCGAGGATGGTGGTGCCGTCGCTGCGGATGATGTCCGGGCCATCCCAGGTGGGTTTGATGCCGCGGCCGGGTTCGACCGTGTCCATGTGCGCGGAGAGGAGGAGCGGCTCGCCCGTGCCTTCGCGGCGGGCGTGGACGTTCCCGGCGGCGTCCTGCGCAGCGTCGAGGCCGAGTGCCCGGAGGCGGCGTTCGAGCTCGGCGGCGATCGCATCTTCGTCGCCAGAGAGGGAATCGATGCCGACGAGGTCGAGGAAGGCCTGGACGATGCGGTCGCGGTTGATCACGGGCGTGCTCCGGGCGGGGATGGAGCGAAGGATGCCACGGCGGCGCGGGGGAGGGCCACCGGGGGTACTTTGGCTGGCGTTAACGATCGGAGAGTGGCGGGGTGGCAGACTGGAAGCATGGTTGTTGCTACCCCGGATTCCACTCTTCGTGATATCGAGCTCGAAGTTGCGTACAACGTCCGCCACATTGGCGGGTATGACACCGCGAGCGGCGGCCGGACGGCGCCCTCGGTCGTCCGTTCGGCTTCGCTGCATGGCCTGACGCCGGCATCGGTCGGGCGGCTGGCCGACCTGGGCGTGCGCGCGGTGGTCGACCTGCGTTCGACCGTGGAGCGCCAGCGCGACGTGACGCCGGAGCTGGCGGACGCGGGCATCGCGGCGATCCATGCGCCGGTGTTCGAACAGGACGCGTCGCCGGTCGGGCTCGCCGAGCAGTTCCCGGGGTTCGCGACCGTGTACCAGCGGATGCTCGCCTCGGGGCGGACTGCCTACCGGGTGCTGTTCGAGACGGTGGCGCGGACGGACGGCACGGTGCTGTTCCACTGCGCGGCCGGGAAGGACCGGACCGGCGTGGGTGCGGCGCTGCTGCTGAGCGTCGCGGGCGTGGAGCCGGGCGACATCGTCGCGGACTATGCGCGGTCCGCGGGGCTGCTGGAGCCGATGAAGGCGTCGATCCGGGAGCGGATGGAGCGCGAGAAGCGCGAGGATTGGCCGACGCCGGAGCGGATCGCGGCGCTGATGGCTTCGCACGCGGCGGACATGCGGGCGACGTTGGAGTACATCGAGCAGCAGTGGGACGGCGCGGAGGGCTACCTCGCGGACATCGGCCTGGGCGCAGACGACCTGGCGGCGGTGCGGGCGAAGCTGCTGGTGTAGGCGGCATCCGTTCCACGAGACCCCGGAATGTGCGAGGCCCCCGGCGTGCCGAGGGCCTCGTTTCGAGCTGGGGAATCGCCGCGCCGGAGCTGCAAGCGGGCTACTTCGCGGCGACGGCGACGGAGCTGCCGGTTTCGAAGCCGACATCGGCAAGCATGGCGTGGAGCTGCCGGGTGTTGCGGACCATGCGGGCGGCTTCGTGGCCGAGGACGGCCTGCTTGCCATCGCAGAGGGCTTCGGACGGGTTCGAGTGGATATCGAATTCGAGGCCGCTGGCACCGGCGGCGACGAAGCCGTAGGCGACGCGCTCGACGAGCTTCTTATCGCCGGAAGAGTGGCTGGGGTCCGCGAGGAGCGGGAGGTGCGACTTCGCGCGGACGAGCGGAATCATGGAGATGTCGGCGGCGAAACGGGTCTCGGTTTCGAAGGACTTGATGCCGCGGTAGCAAAGGATGACGTTGCGGTTGCCCTGGCCGACGCTGCGGCCTTCGCGGTCGAGGCCGGACATGATGTAGGCAGCGGCGCAGAGCCACTCGTTGAGGTCGTTGCCGAACCCGTGCTTGAGGACGACGGGGACATCGAGGCGGGAGAGCTCTTCGAGGAGCGGGGAGTACTGGGCGCTGCGGGCGCCGATCTGGATGATGTCGACGCCGGCGCGGAGGAAGGCGTCGAGGTGGCGGAGGTCGATGAGCTCGCTGACGATGGGCATGCCGGTCTCGGCCTTCATCGCGGAGGCGATTTCGAGGCCGCGGTCCAGGGCGAGCCCGCGGTAGTCGTAGGGGCTCGTGCGGGACTTGTCGACGAAGGCGCGGAGGATGTCGCAGCCGGCGTCCTTGGCGAGGCGGGCGGAGTCGAGCGCCTGCTGCTCGGTCTCGATGGCGCAGGGGCCGCCGAACATGGTGAGGTTGCGGCCGCCGACATTGACGCCGCCGACGTTGATGACGGTGTCTTCGGGGTGGAAGGAGCGGCTGGCGTCCTTGTACTTGACGGTGATGCGGATGACGCGCTCGACGCCGGGGAGCTCGGCGATGCGCTGGTCATCGATGATGCTGGTGACACCCTTGACGCCGATGACGGTGGTGTCGCTGACGATGGTCTCGCAGCGGAGGCCGTAGTCGCGGGTGATGCGGTCGATAACGCGGTCGGTCTGGTCGGGCGTGGCGCCCTGTTCCATATGGATGATCATGGCTGTGCGGAGTCCGTGGTTATGTTGTTCGCCATTGTGCGGGGCGGCGTGCTTAGCGGCGATGGGGCGGTGGTGGGCTGTTGGCTGTTGGTGCGGGGGCCCTCACCCCCGGCCCCTCTCCCGTGCGCGGGAGAGGGGAGCTCGGTGCGCGGTGGGTGCGCACGGCTGCTGCGGGAGCCGGGTGGGGGCTTGCGAGCGACCTGCAACCGGGCGGTGGGGGCCGTTGGCCGATTAGGGGGCGTCCGCGCGGGAGGATAGTGGGGGAGGTGGCCATGACCGCTGTCCGGAGGCAGACCCGGGGTTCGACCGTCGGCGGGGAGCTCGCGGCGCTTGCGGTGTTCCTGCTGCTATCGCTGGGGGTTGCAGCGCTGGGCAGCATCGCTACGCGCTCGGGGCAGGAGTGGTACGACGCGCTGGAGAAGCCGGCGTTCAACCCGCCGGACTGGACGTTCGGGGTGGTCTGGACGCCGCTCTACGTGCTCATCGGGATTGCGGGATGGCTCCTCTGGCGGAAGCGGGGGATGGCGGGCGCCGGGGTGGCGCTGGTGGCGTGGGGTGTGCAGCTGGCGCTGAACCTGGCATGGAGCTGGGTCTTCTTCGGGGCCGAACAGCCCGGGATGGCGCTGGTGGAGGTGGTGGTGTTCTGGCTGGCGATCGCGGCGACGGTGGCGCTCGGGTGGCGGGTGAGCCGGTTGGCGGCGGTGCTGTTGCTGCCGTACCTGGGGTGGGTGGCGTTCGCGAGCGTGTTGAACTTCGAGGTGTGGCGGTTGAATTAGGGGTGGGGTTGCGGGCTGGCGCGGGGCGGGCTGGCGCGGGGCAGTGGTGGTGGGGGTACGCCTCCGCTTGCTTACGCGCGCGGCTCGGATTACGCGCGCGGCTCGGATTGCGGGCGCGTCACTGGACAACGGGGAACGGGGAACGGACAACGGGTTCGCTATTCGATGACGATGGCGTCGTAGGTGCCGCGGGTGAAGACGCCGTTGACGTTGCGGACTTCGGGGAACTCGATGAACTGGCCGTTGACGGCGACGATCAGCCGCCGGTCGTCGCGGCTATCGCCGGCCATGAGCGTCACGAAGGCGGCTTTGCCGTCGGCGGACCACTCGGGGCCACCCATCATGACCGCGTCGCCGGGGTAGGACGCCCGGACCTGTTCGCCGATGTCGAAGAGCTGCTGGTCGAAGGTTTGCGGTTGCGGCTGAGCTGCGGGAGGTGCGGATGCGAGGTCCTGCACGGAGCCGTCGACGCCGAGGACGGTGGATTTGCCGTCGAAGGTCGCGGTAAACCACTTCGAATCCGCGGACCAGCCCCAGGGGTCGTTGGGTGCCTGGTATCCCCCGGCGATGACGACGTGGAGGGGGACGAGTTCGGCAGATGCGACGAGGCGGCCGGTCGTCGCATTGATGACGACGGCGGTGGCTGAGTGCCACGCGAGGTAGCGGCCGTCCGGGGAGCGATAGGGCCACATGCCGAGGAATGGCACCATCTCCGGGGTGAACGCATCCGACCGGATCTCCTCTGCTGGGCTTCCGTCAGTCGGAAGACGGTAGAGGAGGACCTCAAGGTTGCGCGGGTCGTCGCCTTCCATGGCGGAGGCGATGATGGCGGACCCGTCGGGCGCGAAGCTGAGGCCGCCGTACTGGGCGGGCGGGCCGAGAAAGCGTTCTTCGCCGGTCTGGAGGTTCTCCATGCGGATACGGATCGACCGGTAGTCGGCGGGGTCGACGTGGATGTGGGCGACCCAGGTGCCGGGCGGGAGGGAGGTGGAGGGGCCATCGTCATCGTTGCCGCCGAAGAGGGCGAGCACGACCACGAGGCCGGCGGCCGTGGCGCCGAGCGTGGCCGCGACGGCGAGGATCGCGCGGGTGCGGCGGCGGATGCGGGCGGGCATGCCGGCGATGCCGTTGCGGCGGCGCCACCAGGCGGCGGCTTCGTCGCGGGAGGCGAAGCCGAGGCGGCCGAGAATCTCGCTGACGTGGTGCTTGGCGCCGTCGAGGGTGACGCCGAGCTCGTCGGCGATCTGGGGGTTGGACTTGCCCTGGGCGATGAGGTCGAGGACCTGGCGCTGGCGCGGGGTCAGCTCGGCGAGGCGGTCGCCGGGGTCGGCTGGGGGGCTGGGGGGCCGCTCGGTGGACACGGGTGCACGCTAGCACGGCGCGCGGTGGGGACACACTACCCGATTAGGGTTTTGGGGATGTGTGATGTGGGGTGGCGGGCCCTCACCCCCCGGCCCCTCTCCCGTGCGCGGGAGAGGGGAGCTGGCGGAACCCCTGGACGAAGGCGTTCGGTGCGAGCCGGGCGGGTGGTGCGCTGCCGCCCTCGCAGCCCGGACGTGGTTGCGGGCTACCGCGCGGCATGGTCCTGGGGGCCGCAGAGCCGATGCTCTGCGACTACGGCTTCGCCTCGGGATCCGCGAACGGACAACGGGGCGGCGGTATGGATCCGGGATGGGGATGAAAGCGGGGTGTGGGCGGCGATGCGGGGGTGGGGGTCGGGAGTTCGTACGGTGGATCGACTACGTGAGGGGGGAGCTGGATGACGTTGGACGCTGGATCGATGCGGTGGGGGCGGGTGTGGCTGGGGGTGGCGGTTGCGGGGGCGGGGGCGGTGTTCGCGGTGGGCTGCGACGATGACGACGACCTGGGGACGGGGCCGATCCAGACGGAGATCGCGTCGGAGGAGGCGCACGGGGGGACTTCGAACCAGTCGGATGAGGGCGACCGGACGCAGATCCCGGGGCAGGGTGCGGGCACGGGCGGGGGTGTCCTGGACCCTGCGGAGGGGAGCGCCACGCCCGGTATCGGCACGCCGACGCGGGTGACGGAGGGTTCGGACCAGCAGGAGGTGAGCCCGGACGATGGACGGGCGATCTCGGACCTGACGGCGGGGTTCCAGGGGCACGTCTACCTGGTCGGGGAGCTGCTCGAGGCAACGGTGGCGCAGGACAGCGCGCGCGTGGACGCGGCGCAGTCGGCGGTGAACGCGAACACGCAGTTCCTGGCGACGGCGGTGGACGTGATCAGCGAGGAGGACATCGCGTTCACGTTCACGGACCGGTGGCAGCAGCACATCGCGATGTACGAGCAGTACGTGGCGGCAACGCTGGCCGGGGACGGGGCGGAAGCGGAGGGGGTGCGCGAGGACCTGGAGGCGTGGGCGGCGGACTTCGCGGCGCTGATGGCGGACAGCGTGCGGGGCGAGGGCGCGGACGCGGCGGACATCCAGGAGGTAATGGAGCTGCACGTGCGGCACACGCTCGACGTGGCGGACGCGATCATCGCGAAGGACCCGCAGGCCGTGGCGATGTCCCGGGAGGGCGCGCAGACGATGGCGGACTTCGCGAAGATGGTCTCGGGGATAACCGAGTAGCGAGGCGTAGAGAGGTAAAGGCCCAGAGTGGCAGAAGCCCCGGTCTGGTGACCGGGGCTTCTTCGTGTCGCTTGGGGTGCGTGTCAGGCGGCGACGGGGACGCGGGCGTTGGTGCGGACCCATTCGGCGAAGGCCTGCATGAACCCTTCGAGGAAGCGCGCGGTGCCGGGGTTGGTGATCTCGCCGCGGCTATCGAAGAGCTCGGCGGCGCCGCCGATGTACGCTTCGGGCTGGGCCATCGTGGGGCAATCGAGGAAGACGAGGGCCTGGCGGAGGTGGTGGTTCGCGCCGAAGCCGGAGATGGCGCCGGGCGAGATGCTGACGACGGCGGCGGGCTTGCCGGCCCAGGAGCTTTCGCCATAGGGCCGGGAGCCGACGTCGAGGGCGTTCTTCAGGCCACCGGGGATGCTGCGGTTGTATTCGGGTGTCACGAAGAGGACGGCGTCGCAGTCGCGGAGCTCGCTGCGGAAGGTGTCCCAGGCGGCGGGGAGGTGGCGGCTGGTGTCGAGGTCTTCGTTGTAGAGCGGGAGGTCGCCGAATTCGATGTGCCGGAACTCGAGCGCGGGTGAGGCGAGCCGGGTGAGCGCGTGGGCGAGCTTCTTGCTGTAGGCGTCGCGGCGCAGGCTGCCGGCGAGGACGGCGACACGATAGGTGGGTGGCATGAGCTGCCTCCTTCGGTGAAGAGTCACTCCATGCTGGGTGGGGGCGGGCGGCGGGTGCGCAACAGGCGGCGGGCGGGGAGTGCGGGGGCGTTGCGGATGTCCTGCCTATACCGGGGCTTGCCCGGGGGGTGCTGGCTGCGCGGCGGCGGGGTACTGGGGGCGCGCGGGCGCTCGCTCACGCGCGCTACTGATGTGCGGGCTCCGGATGCGCGGGCCGGGCTCAGGGGCGCGGGGTTGCTGGTTCGGCGGGTTCGAAGCGGGCGGCGGCGACGCCCTGGAGGATGACCTCATCCAGGCCGCCTTCGGCGACCACCTGGGAGGCGTCGAGGATTTCGAGGGAGATGATGCGGCCCTCGGTGTCGAGGTCGACGGCGACCTGGTCGGTGACGTGGACGGTCTCGGCTTCGCCAGTGCGGAAGCGGATGCTGAGGGCGTCAACTTCGGGGTCGTACTCGATGCGCATCTCAATCCCGGTTGAAGAAGTAGCAGTAGACGGTGACGACAACGATTTCGGCTGGTTCTTCGACGAAGACAGGCCGAACCTGCTTGTCAGTGTACATCTTGCCCCGCCACTCGTCGGCGTACGTGAAGTTCATGCGTGTCTCCCATCGCAGCCCACGAGCTGGCGCCCAGTCACCTTCGCGAATCGCAGTGATGACCTCGGCTTCGGTGCAGCCTCGAATGCGGAGGTTGTCTGTCGCGTGTTTCGAGAAGCGAATGGGCTTCATGAGCCGATGATCGATGCGGCCAGCATCCGCGTAGTCGAACCGCCGGGAGGGAAACGAGCAAGCCGGGGGACTTGTGTCACATCGGGGGAGGGGGTGCGGGGGCGACACTGGGGGGCATGGCTACATTTGGGAACCTCGAAACGACGGTCGAGCCGCTGGCGGGGCTGATGCGCGACCATGAGTATGTCCACGCGCTGGCGGAGGCGGCGATCGAAGCGCTCCAGGCGGCGATAGCGGGTGGCGACGCGGCGGAGGCGCTGGAGCGGGCGCGGGACCTCGACGCGTTCCTCGTGGAGGAGCTGCCGGGGCACATCGCGATCGAGGAAGACGTGCTGTTCCCGGCGCTGCGGGGCTTCACGGCGGAGATGGACAAGGTCGTGGTCGAGATGGTGGAGCAGCACGACGAGGTGCGCGCGCGGGCTGCGGCGATCGAGGCGGCGCTGGTCGCGCTGGATGCGGAGCACGAGGAGGTGGAGGCGGCGAAGGCGGGTGTGGGCGCGCAGCTGGCGGCGGCGCAGGCGGGGGCGACGCCGGAAGCGCTGGCAGGGCTGCTGGATGCGGTGAAGCGGCTGGACTGGATCTTCCAGGGGCACTTCGGGGACGAGGAGGAGGACCTGTTCGCGCCGGCGCTGGAGTTGTTGCCGAAGGAGCGGTGGGAGGAGATGGCGCGAGGCGTGAAGGCGTAGAGGCGTAAGGCGTAGAGTGGGGTACTCGCCGGGGGTGCGTGGTGGAGCGCTGCGCGGGGCGGGAGTGCTGGGGGAGCGCCTCCGCTTGCTTAGGCGCGCGGCTCGGATTCGCGCGCGGCTCGGATTTGGCGGCTCGGATGCGCGGCTATGTGGGAGTGGCGGCGGTGGGCGGGGACGCGGTCGGGGTTGGTTCTGGTAGGCTGGCGGGCGCCGCGAGGGGGCAGGGCGGCGGAGGAGCTGTGTGATGCGTGAGTTGCGGGGGCGGGTGTGCGTGATTACGGGGGCGGCGAGCGGGATTGGGCTGGCGCTGGCGGAGCGGGCCGCGGCGGAGGGCATGCGGGTCGTCCTTTCGGACATCGAGGCGGGGCCGCTGGAGGCGGCGGTCGCGGGGCTTCGCGGCCAGGGCGCGACGGCGATCGGGGTGCGCGCCGATGTCTCGAAGGAGGCGGAGGTAGAGGAGCTGGCGGCGCGCGCCTACGCGGAGTTTGGAGCGGTGCACCTGTTCTGCAACAACGCGGGCGTGTTCAGCCGCGAAAAGCCGACGTGGGAGCACACGCCCGCCGACTGGCAGTGGATCTTCGGGGTGAACGTGATGGGCGTGGTGCATGGGATGCGCGCGTTCGTCCCGCGGATGCTGGCGAGCGGCGAACCCGGCCACGTCGTGAACACGGCCTCGATGGCGGGGCTGGCGACGGGCGGGATGGGCACCGCGGTGTACGACGCCTCGAAGCATGCGGTCGTGTCGCTCACGGAGAGCCTGTACAAGGACCTGGTGACGCGGCAGTCGCTGGTGAGCGCGTCGGTGCTGTGCCCGGGCGTGGTGGATACGAACATCTTCACGGCGGAACGGAACCGGCCGGCGGAGTACGGCGGCGGGCCGGGGCAGGACGTGGCGAGCCCCTCCAGCGCCGAGCTGCCGAGCGACTGGCTTTCGCCGCAGGAGGTGGCGGCGCAGGTGTTCGACGGCGTGCGGGAGGACCGGTTCTACATCCTGGCGTCGCAGCCGGTGGTGTTCGAATGGGTGCGGATGGCGCACAACCGGATGTGGGAGGGGAAGAACCCGGCGGTGCCCAGGCGTAAAGGCGTAGAGGCGTAAAGGCGTAGAGTGGGATGCTCCCCGGGGTGCGTGGCGCTTCGCTTGCTGCCCGCGGGGCGTGGGGCGCTTCGCTTGCGGCCGCTGGGGCCGGGGGATCTGCGTTAGTTGCCGAGGGCGATGCCGGCGGCGAGGAGGGGGAGGGCGGCTACAAAGGCGGCGGCGAAGGGGTAGCGGCGGTACTGTGGGTAGCTGATGGAGGCCCAGCGGGAGTCCTGGCCGTGGAGGCGGGTGGTGAGCTCCCAGCTCTCCCAGCCGGTGGGACGGCTGGTGAGGAGGGGGTAGAGCGAAAACAGGGTGAGGCCGCCGGCGGCGAGCAGCAGGACGCGGCCGGCACGGGCGGCTTCGAAGTCGCCAGCGGAGAGCGTGACGACGGCGGCGAGGGCGAGGGCGGTGGCGTCGATCGCGGCGACGAGCGCGACGAACCGCACGACGGGGGAGCTCCACATACCGGGTCGAGTGTAGCGCAGGGCGGCGGGGGCTACGGGGCGAGGAACTCGGCGGCGGCCCAGCCGGTGCGGCCGTCGGGCGTCGTGACGGCGTGCCAGGTGCGTCCGCCGCCATCTCTGGTTTCGCCTTCGTCGCCGAGGAGGACGCCGTCGGCGAAACAGCCGAGCGCGGGGGCAGACTGCTCGGGCTCCTCGCGGACGTAGAGGCAGTCGCCCGCACCGGAGACCGCGAGGAATGGCCCGGCCAACCAGCGCACGGGGTACACCCAGTCGAACTCCACTTCTGGCGGGAGGTCCGCCAGCGGCGAGATGGTGCGCCGTTCGAGGTCGACGAGCACGGCCCGGCGGTCGAAGCCGCCGAGGTCGCGCGGGGGGTCCATCACGTAGGCCTTGGGATTGCGCTCGGCTTCGCCAAGCAGCTGAACCGGCGAGATGGCGGCGGCAACGGACCAGAACCCCCCGGGGAACGTCACGTACGCAGCTGGCTGCGTCCCGGACGGGGCCACGGAGATGAGGATGTCGTCACCACCACCGACCGACAGGCCGGGAAGCGTCTCGGACCGCACTTCCCACCCGGCAGGAAGGCCCAGGTCCAGGCGCCCCTGCGGAGCCGGCACCACCTGTCCGGACGGGTACTCCTCGAACACGGTGACCAGGCTGCCGTCTCCTGCCGGCGTCGAAAACGCCACGACGATTCGTTCGCCGTCGAAGCCGACGATTGCCGCGAACCGTTCGAGCGGCGGTCCCTCGACGAGGCGCCATGTCACTCCGCCGTCTTCCGAGACGACGACGCCGCGGGGAGTCACGTCTGGCTCCTCGGAGTGGGTCTTGCCGCAGCCGCGTTCGCCGATGATGCACCACGTCGCCGCAAATCGTCCGCCCGGGCCGGCGGCCATCGAGAGCGGGTATCCATGGGGAAGACCGGGTTCGTCCGCGGTCAGCAGGGGTTCGCGGACCCAGGTGCCGGAGGCGTCCTGCCGAAGCCGCGTCAACGGCTTGTCGATGCAGACCGCGCAGGTGTCGGTGAAATAGAGGACGGAACCGGCGGGGAGGGAGACCGGGGCGGCGGGGACCAGCTCGTAGACCGGGACGCCATTGAGGCTGGTCAGCGGGATGCTGGGGGCCGGGGTGGCCTGCGCGGGCGTAGGGGTCACGGTGGGCGTGGGGGTGCCCGTGGTGGCGGGCGACGGGGTGACGACGGCGGCGGGGGTGGGCTCGCCGCCGAGCGAACGGAAGGCGAACACGACGGCGGCGGTCGCGGCCGCGAGCGCCAGGACCCCGGCGATGGCGGGCCACGGGCGCCCGCGCAGGCTCGCGGCGAGCCCGGCCCAGGCGCGCCAGAGCCGGACGGGCAGGCGGTTGCGCCCGCGCCAGTAGTCGGCGGCTTCCTCGCGGGTATCGACGCCGAGCTTGCCGAGGATCTCGCGGAGGTGCCACTTGGCGCCATCGAGCGAGACGCCGAGCTCCGCCGCGATCTCGGCGTTCGTGCGGCCGGCGACGAGCAGGTCCAGCACCTGGCGCTGGCGCGGAGTCCAGTCGTAATCCGCGCCGCGCGGTGCCGGAAGCCCGGGTGTGCCCGCTGTCATGGCGCCATGCTACGGCCGCCGCGGCGGGCGCACCCTACACTATCGGAAAGATGACAGGCGAGTGTGCGACCGGGTGGTCGCGGGCTGCGCTATAGTGCGCGCGTGAGCACGACACGGGTGTCCGGCAACCGGCGGGAGCGGCTGGCGGCGCTCGCGCTGGTGGATTCGAACGTGGAGCTGCGGCGGGTGCGGCTGCACGTTGGCGGGCCGGCCACGTGGTATTTGAAGCTGGTGAAGAAGAGCGCGATCACGCTGGGCGACCACGTGTGGTTCGTGTCCGAGGCGAAGCGAGAGGACCTGGACCTGCTGGTGCACGAGCTGGTGCACGTGGGGCAGTA
This sequence comes from Dehalococcoidia bacterium, assembly GCA_020850615.1. Classification (GTDB taxonomy): domain Bacteria; phylum Chloroflexota; class Dehalococcoidia; order Tepidiformales; family Tepidiformaceae; genus JADZEI01. Next base: position 144,725 of record JADZEI010000032.1, read on the forward strand.
CCGGGAACTGGGGAAGGTGCGGTTCCTCGCGCGGTATGCGCGGGACATGGCGCGGGCGGGGTTCAAGTACAGCAAGGAGCTGCCGCTGGAGGCCCCAGCGTACGAACGGCAGGCGCTCGCGCGGGAGCTGCTGCGGGACGAGCCGGTGTCGGTGTAGCAGCAGCTACGCGCCGGTCACGCGGCGGATCACAGCCTGGGTGTATTCGAGGGTGTTGAGGGAGCCTCCGAGGTCGCCGGTCTTTTCGCCGGCGGCGATGCAGGCGCGGACGGCGTCGATCAGGCGGCGGCTCATGTCGAACTGGCCGCAGTAGTCGAGCAGGTAGCCGTAGGCTTCGATGGCGCCGCTGGGGTTGGCGATGCCCTTGCCGGCGATGTCGGGCGCGGTGCCGCCGGCGGGGTCGAAGATGCCGATGTTGGGCTGGTGGCTGGCGGTGAAGGCGTAGGCAGCGCTGGCGCCGAGGCCGATCGAGCCGATGAGCCCGTAGACCATGTCGCTGAGGAAGTCGCCGTACTCGTTCGGGGTGACGATGACGTCGAAGCGCTCGGGGTGGAGGATGACCTTCGCGAGGAGGGAATCGAACAGCTCGCGGGTGTGGGCGGTGTTCCGGTATTCGGCGGAGACTTCGTCGACGATCTCTTCGAAGAGGCCGTCGGCGGCACGCTGGATCGTGTACTTGCTGGTGGAGACGACCTGGTGGCGGTGGCGCTCGGCGAGGCGGAAGGCGAAGTGGGCGGCGTGCTCGACGGGGACGCGTTCCATGACGCGGATGCTGACGGCGGAGTAGTGCCCGAGCTTGATCCCGGCGTCTTCGTAGGTGCCGCCGGTGGCGACGCGGACGACGTGGAGGTCGATGTCGCCGGTGTAGTTGCGGCTGACGCCGGGGTAGGTGCGGCAGGGGCGGTGGATGACGGCGAGGCCGAGCCGCTCGCGGAGGACCTGGTTCGGGCTGAGCGTCTCGGTGACGGTGGGGTATTTCATGGCGGCGCCGAGGGCGCGGGAGAGCTCGATGCCTTCGTCGAGGGCGGCGGAGCTGGCTTCGCGCCGTTCGAGCGACCAATCGACCGGCCGGAAGGCGACGGGGCTGCCGAGGGCTTCGTTGAGGACGTGGATGGCATCGCGGAGCTCGGCGGCGATGCCGTCTCCGTTCAGCTCTGCGACTTCGCGTGCCATGGGCGCCTCCGGGCGGGTGTGCATTCACGGTACGGCACGGCGCGGGGACGGGGATAGCGGGGGGTGCGGCGGCAGCCGGCTAGGGCCCTTCGGGCGGTGGGGCTGCTCCATTGGACCGGGATTGGAAAGCGGGTTTACGTGGGGCGTGCCGGGGGCTCCTGTATAGTGGTAGTAACCAAGGAGGTAATCACCGGACCGATGCAAACCCTGAAAACCACGGTGCTGCTCGCGACCCTCACGGGCATTCTCGTTGCCGTGGGCGGGCTCGTTGGCGGCGTTGGCGGCATGGCGATCTTCCTCGTCTTCGCCGGGATCATGAACTTCGTCGCCTATTGGTTCAGCGACAAGCTGGCGCTGCGCATGGCCGGCGCCCAGGAGATCACGCGCGAACAGGACCCCCACCTCTGGAACATGGTGGAGGAGGTCGCGCAGCTTTCGAAGATGCCGATGCCGCGGCTCTACGTCATCCACAACGAGTCGCCGAACGCGTTCGCGACGGGGCGGAACCCGAAGAACGCGGCGGTGGCAGTGACGACCGGCATCCGGCGGCTGCTGACGGACCGCGAGCTGCGCGGTGTGCTCGGCCACGAAATGGGCCATGTGAAGAACCGCGACATCCTGACGAGCTCGATCGTCGCGACGATCGCGGGCGCAATCCAGATGATCGCACAGGTGATCATGTTCTCGAGCCTGTTCGGCGGGCGGGACGACAACCGCAACCCGCTGCTCATGCTCGTGGCGGTGCTGATCGCGCCGATCGCGGCGACGCTCATCCAGCTCGGGATCAGCCGGCAGCGCGAATACGCCGCTGACAAGACCGGCGCAGAGGTGACGCACGACCCGGAGGCGCTGGCGAGCGCGCTCGAGAAGCTGCAGCGCGGCGTGGAATACCGCCCGATGCAGGAGACGCCCGCGCAGGAAGCGGTCTCAGCGCTGTACATCGTGAAGCCGTTCGCCGGTGGCGGGATGGCGAAGCTGTTCAGCACGCACCCTCCGCTGGAGGAGCGCATCCGGCGGCTGCGGAACATGAGCGTGGGGCGGTAGCCCGGCGCGTTGTCCGTTGTCCGTTGTCCGGCGAAGTGTTGCGCCAGGCGGACGAAGGACAACCGGAGAGGCGAAGTCGACGTCGTCGGGCGGTCAACGCAAGCGTCCACACATAGAAAGGGCCGGCGGTCTTCGAACCGCCGGCCCTTTTCGTTTGGCCGTTATCAGCTGGCCGGGGCCGTGCTGTGTTCCGCTGGCGCCGGCCCGTGTTCGGACAACGGCGAACGGACAACGGACAACCCAACTACGGGCGCATGAACACCTGGGGGTCGATGTCGGGCGCGTCCGAGGTCATCGGAGTGAGCTTGAAGGCGGCGTCGTACTTCTTGAGCTCCTGGCGGGCGATGGTCATCTTGTGGACCTCGTCCGGGCCGTCGGCGATGCGGAGGGTGCGGGCGTGGATCCACATCATCGCCAGCGGCGTGTCCTGGGTGACGCCGGCGGCGCCGTGCACCTGGATGGCGCGGTCGATGACGCGGAGGGTGACGTTGGGGATGGCGACCTTGATGCCCGAGATCTGCGTCGCAGCTGCCTTGTTGCCCACGGTGTCCATGAGGTAGGCGGTGCGGAGGACGTATTCGCGGGCCATGTCGATCTCGATGCGGGACTCGGCGATCCAGTCCTGGATCAGCCCCTTCTGGGCGACGAGCGAGCCGAAAGCGTGACGGTTCATCGCGCGCTTGACCATGATCTGGAGGGCGCGCTCGGCGACGCCGATGGCGCGCATGCAGTGGTGGATGCGGCCGGGGCCGAGGCGCGCCTGGCTGATGGCGAAGCCGCCGCCTTCCTCGCCGAGGAGGTGGTCGGCGGGGACGCGGGCGTTGTCGAACAGGACCTGGCCGTGGCCGCCGCGGTCTTCGTGGCCGAAGACAGTGAGGGAGCGCTCAACGGTGACGCCGGGGGTGTCCTTGGGGACGACGATCATGGACTGCTGGCGGTGGCGGGCGGCGTTGGGGTCGGTCTTGCCCATGGCGATCATGACCTGGCAGCGGTCGGCCATGATGCCGGAGGTGAACCACTTGCGGCCGTTGAGGACGTATTCGTCGCCGTCGCGGGTGATCTGGAGGGCGATGTTCGTGGCGTCGGAGGAGGCGACGGCGGGCTCGGTCATCGCGAAGGCGGAGCGGATTTCGCCGTTGAGCAGCGGGGTGAGCCACTGCTCGCGGATCCGCGGCTGGGCGTAGAGGTTCAGGATCTCCATGTTGCCCGTGTCCGGGGCGTTGCAGTTCAGCGCCTCGGAGGCGAAGGGTACCTTGCCGAGCTCTTCGGAGATGGGGGCGTAGTCGAGGTTCGAGAGCTTGGTGCCGGGGTCGCCGGGGCGGAGGTGCGGGAGGAAGAGGTTCCAGAGACCACGCTTCTTCGCCTCGGCCTTGAGCTCGTCCATGATCGGCGGGTAGGAATGCTCGCCGTTGGCGTGGAGCTGGCGCGCGTACTCCGGTTCGTTGGGGTAGATGAACTCGTCCATGTAGGCGCGGACCTTTTCGAGGGCTTCGCGACCTTCCGGGGTGAAGTCGTAGGGCATGCGGCGATAACTCCTTCAGTAGTGCACTGCCGTACCTACCACGTTGTCCGGCGGCCGACAAGCCACGAACGGGCGGTCGTTTCCCGGCGCGCGGGCCTTGCCATGATCCGTGGGGCGGCGCGGGACAGCGGCATTACCGCGCGGTAAACGCCGGGAATGCCGCGCATTGAACCGTGGCCATCAACGTGCCGTCATATTAAGAGACGGCGTGGCGGGCGCGCGTGGCGTGGGCCATGGTGGTGGTGGGCGCCGCCCGCCGTCGCATCCGCACGGGGTGGTGGCCGCGCAGCTCCTGCGCGGCGCGCAAACGAAGGACCCGGGTGACCGGGTCCTTCGCGTTTCGTCCCAGAGGCCGGTTTTAGCGGCCGCGGAGGCCGGGGCGACCTTCGCCGAGCCGGCCGGGGCGCTCGGGCCGCTCGGGCCGGCCTTCGTTCACGAACTTCTCGATCGCTTCGGCGGCGCGGGCCTTCGCATTTTCGCCCTGCTCCTCGGTGAGCTTGCCGTTCGCGACGGCCTGGTCGATCTTCGCGTCTGAATCGGCGACGAGCGCGTCGATCACGGCCTGCGGCTCGGCGCCGTTGGCGGTCGCGACTTCGGCGACGGTCTCGCCGGAGCGGAGGGCCTGGACGAGCTCCTGGAGGCTGATGCCGATGGTGTCGGCGGCGATCTGCGGCATGCCGCGGAGAAGGTTCAGGACCGGGTGCGGGCGGTCGCCGGGGGTGGCGTCCATGAGCTCGGGCAGCTTCTCGCTGATGCGGGCGAAGGCGGCGTCGGCCTGCGCCTGGGTGAGCTGCCCGCTGGCGACGGCTTCGTCGAGCTTCGCGTCGATGGCGGCGAGGGCATCGGCCTGCACGGCGGCGGGGTCGAGGCTGTTCTCGGTGAGGATGGTGTTGATGGACTTGCCGGCGGCGAAGCCTTCGAGGAACACGGCGCGGTCGAGGCCCGAGACCTCGATGATGGTGGCGACGCCGTTGCGGATGGGGTGGTGGCCGTGACGGGCGGCTTCGCCGGCGGGGGGCGGGCCGCTGCCCTCCTGGGCCATGGCGGCGCCGGCGCCCAGCACGCCAACGGCGAGCAGGCCCGAGACACCGAGGGCGATCAGCCGCGTCTTGCGGGTGGTCTTCATCGTGAGTGCTCCCTGGGTTGTGGAGATGTTCCGAGGCGCCTGCAGTGCACCTTCACCCATGCAATGGGCGCGGCAGCCGCGCAGGTGACGGGCGGCGCCAGCTGCCGCGAAAAGGTGCTTTACGAGCGACCGTGACGCGCGGGTGCGGGGCGCTCGCAACGCTCTCGCAATCGGCCGGGAAGGGCCCCGCGGCCGGACGCACGCCGCTACGGTGGAGGTGATGGACCTGGTGTACGACGCGCTGGTGGTGGGCGGCGGCCCCGCGGGGCTCTCGGCCGCGCTCCAGCTCGCCCGCTACAACCGCCACGTCGTGATGTTCGACAGCGGGATGGGGCGGTCGACGTACCAGCAGATCAACCACAACTACCTCGGGTTCCCCGGGGGCATCGGCATCCGCGAACTGCGCGACATCGCCCGGAAGCAGGCGGCGGCCTACCCGATCGCGTTCATCGACGAGGCGGTGACCGCGGCGGAGGCGCGGGAGGGCACGTTCGGCGTGACGACCGAGAGCGGCGAGGCGTTCGCGGGGCGCACGATCGTCTTCGCGACGGGCGTGCGGGACCACTTCCCGCGCTTCCCGGAGTGGCAGCAGTACATCGGCCGTTCAATCTTCTGGTGCATCACCTGCGACGGGTACGCGACGCGGGGGAAGCGGATCGTCGTGCTCGGCAACGACACGGACGCGGGGGTGACGGCGCTTCAGTTCCTGGAGTTCACACGCGAGATCACGATGCTTACGAACGCGCCGGAGTGCCACATGAGCGGCGAGGTGCTCGCGGCGCTCGAACGGCACGGCATCGAAGTCGTGGTCGACACGCTCGACTGCGTGCTCGGGCACGATGGCATCGCCGGGGCGCTCGTGCTCGGGAGCGGGCGGCGCCTGCCGCTGGACTTCCTGTTTTCGCTGCAGGGCGCGACGCCGAACTCCGAGCTGGCGGCGGGCGTGGGCATCGCCGTCACGGCGAGCGGCTACATCCTCGCGAACATGGACCAGCAGACGAACGTGCCGGGCGCGTTCGCAGCGGGCGACGTGACGCGGGACCTCGCGCACCAGGTGGCGACGGCCGTGCACGAAGGGATCACGGCGGCGAGTGCCGCGAACTACCACCTCTACCTGCCCGAGCAGCGGCACGAGACGTTCGCGCCGAAGCGAGGCAGGCCCAGCGAAGGAGACGGGGCATGACACACCACGACGACGAATCCGCGAAGGACCTCAAGACGCCTGCGGGGACGGGCATCCGCGAGCCGGAGGGGACGATCACGAACCGGACGGCGCGGCGGCAGGAGCAGCTCGACCGGCTTGAGGGCCGCGACGAGGTGGGGCCGACGCCGCCGGACCAGGCGCTCTTCGACAACCGCAATAAGCAGGCCTACGAAGAGGACATGCAGCGCGACGCCGGCGAGGTCTGAGTCAGCGGAGGCCCGCGGCGGCGAGGCGCTCCTGGAGGAGCTCGAGGTTCTTCGGGCCCTGGTCGTAGTTGTTCGTGTTCATCACGAGGTGGACGTCGCGTGCTTCGTCCGCCAGGTCGCGGATCTTCGGGACCCATTCGTCTAGCTCGTCCGGGCGGTACCAGTAGTCGAAACGCTCCGCCGAGGTCTTCGTGCGCTTCTCCCAGGTGTCCGAGTTGCGGCCGTGGAAACGCACGAAGGCTAGGTCGTTCGTCGCGGCGGCGATCGGCGGGACGGACGAGGCGAAGCCCTGGGGCTCATCGACGCACACGTAGGTGAGGTCGAGGTCGCCAAGGAGGCTGAGGGTGGTCTCGCGGTGGTGGCCCTCCATCCAGGTGGCGCCGCGGAACTCGACTGCGCCGCGGTAGTTGCCGAGGCGGTCGCGCACCTCCTCGAGGTAGCGGTGCGTCTTTGCGTTTGGGAACACCCACTTCGGGAACTGGAAGACGACGACGCCGAGCTTGCCGGCGGCATCGAGCGGGGAGAGGGCGTCGATGAACGTGCGCCAGCAGGCATCGACCACCTCGGCGGGGGCGTCCTTGCGGTAGAGGTTCTTCTTCGCGGCGAGGCCGGCGGGGAGCAGCTCCTGCACCTCCTTCGGCAGCCGAGCGATGGGCGACGGGTGGTCGGTGAAGAGCGAGAAGGCCTTCACGTCGAAAACGAACCCATCGGGGGTGCGGCCGGCCCAGGCCTGCACGGTCTCCTGTTTGGGCAGGCCGTAGTAGGTGGTGTCGGCTTCGACGAACGGGAATTGCGTGGCGTAGTAGCGCAGGCGCGCCTCGGCGCTCTTCGCGTCGGCCGGGTACCAGCCGGATTCGAGCAGCGGCTTGTCGGCCCAGGAGGCGGTCCCGAAGAGGAGCATCGGCGCGACCTTCGCAGCGCGGCGTGCGCGGGCGCATTGTCGCCGATCGCCGCGGGATCCCGAAGCGGCGTGGCATCCGGGCCGTGGGGCGGTGCTAATCGAGGAGGGCGAAGAGCTCGGCGAGGGAGACTTCGAAGCCGGGTACAGCGGAGGTGGCGAGGACGGCGTCGCCGGTGAGCCGGGTGCCGTCGTGGTCCGCGTCGAAGAGCTCGGCGGCGCGCTCTTCAGGGAGGATGAGCCAGCAGACGTCGACGCCGTTGGCGCGCATCTGGCGGCACTTCTCGCGGAGCTCGGCGACGGTGTTGCCGGGCGTCCAAACGTTGATGGAGAGTGACGGCGGCAGGCCGAACTTGTATCTGGCCATGACCGGCCGCCCGGCAACGTAGTAGCTCACATCGGGAACCAGATAGCCGTGCCCTTCGAACCACGTGTGCGCCTGTGTGGCGACCTCGCCGGCATGGGAGTCGGCGTAACGATCCAGCCACACGATGAACTTGAGGAGCGCGCGGCTATACGGCATGTTGCCCGGCGCCTTTTGTATCACGACGCCGTCCCACCATTCGAGGTAGGGCTTCTCTTCGGGCAGGGCGAGGTACGCGTCGAGCGACATGCGTTGCCCGTGGTACGGCGAAGGGCGGTACTCCGCGCCCTGATCCACACGCGCCGGTAATGCCATAGGGACAGTATAGCCAGCAAAGCAACGGCTATCCGGGCTTGCGGTGCATGGCCCCGAGGGACGATCCTTCGACAATCCCCACTTCCTGGAGTTCGTGAATGGACGAAGCAGCAAAGAAGACCGCGCTCCGTATGATCCCCTACGGCCTGTTCGTGCTCGGCGTCGGCGAGGGCAACCAGGCGACCGCCTCGACCGTGAACTGGATGACCCAGGCGTCGTTCGCGCCGCCGCTGATCGCGGTGGGCGTCAAGGGCGGCACCGGGACGCTGGACCTCGTGAAGTCGACCGGCAAGTTCGCCATCAGCGTGCTGGGCACGGGCCAGAAGGACATCGCCTTCGCCTACTTCAAGCACGTGACGCCCGAAAACGGGCAGCTCGGCGGGTTCGACTACGAGACGAAGACCACCGGCGCGCCGATCATCGTCGACGCCCCCGCGTGGTGGGAGTGCAACGTCAGCCAGGTGCTCGACGTCGGCGACCACTCGATCGTCATCGGCGAGGTGATCGAGGCGGGCGTGCGCGAGACGAAGGACACGCTGACGCTCAAGGAGCTCGGCCTGAACTACGGCGGGTAGGACACCGCGCAGCCAGGGTGCACGTGTCGCAGGCGGGGCGGAGCTTGCGGCACGTGTGCTTCGCGTGCAGGACGACGAGGGCGTGGTAGCGCGCCCAGAGGTCGCGGTCGGTGGGCAGGTTGGCCGCGAAGAGCTGCTGCCAGCCGGCGTAGGTGCGGCCGTCCGCCGGTTCGAACCCGAGCCGGGTGAAGATGCGGTCCGTATAGGCGTCGACGACGAAGACGGGCGCGCAGGCCGCGTAGCAGACGATGCAGTCGGCGGTCTCGGGACCGATGCCCCAGGTGGCGAGCAACTCGGCGCGGAGGGTGTCCGGCGGCAGGGCGAGGAGCGCATCGAGCCCGCCGTGGCGATCGCAGAGGGCGAGGAAGGCGCGCAGCTTGCGCGCTTTCTGGCGGTATTGGCCGCTCGGGCGGACGAGGTCTTCCAACTGGTCATCGGACAGCGAGGCCATCGCGGCCGGTGTCAGCGCTTCCGCGGCGCGGAGGCGCTCGAGCGCGCGCTCGACGTTCGTCCAGGCGGTGTTCTGGACCAAGATCGAACCCACGATGACCTCGAAGGGGTCGGCGTCGGGCCACCAGTGCCAGCCGCGCCAGGCGTGCATGGCCTCGAGCTCGCGATAGATGGCGAGGAGGTCCGCACCCAGCGATGGTGTGCCCGGGGCGGGCGTGGTCACGCCGGGAGGTCCGGCGGGGGTGTTGAGCGGGAGCGGTCGACGGGACTCATGATGCCGACGGCGATGCCGTTGGGGTCTTCGACGACGGCGTAACGGGCGCCCCAGAAGGCGTCGTAGGGGAGCTGCTGGCCGCGGTGGCCGGCCGCGGTGAGGCGGGCGAAGAGCTCGTCGACGGCCTCGCGCGTCTCGACCGCGAAGCCGAGGACGACGCCGGCGCCGCCTGGCCAGCCCGCGTCCCAGGCGGCGGCGAACGGTTCGGTGTCGAGGTCGAGGCTGACGTCGCCGCTGGTGGCGTTGCGATGGTGGTCCGGCCACTGCGGCATCGGGTCGGGGACGTCGATGCCGAGGAGGCGGTAGAAGGCGGCGGATGCCTGCATGTCGCGAACGACGAGGTTGACCTGGTTGAGCCGGATAGCGGTCATGACGAGGTGCCTCCTTGGGGGGATTGTGGCAGGTAGCGCGGGGATCGCGAAGCGGGGGGTGGCGCGGGCTGCGTGGGGCGGTGTCGCTGGGGGCGCGCGGGCGCTCGCTCACGCGCGCGCTACGGAGGCGGCGGGGATCGCGAAGCGGGGGCGGCGCGGGCTGCGTGGGGCGGTGTCGCTGGGGGCGCGCGGGCGCTCGCTCACGCGCGCGCTACTGATGCGGCGGCGAGATCGCGAAGCGCGGGGGTGATGCGGGCTACCCCGCGGCGGTGTCGCTCGGGGCGCGCGGGCGCTCGCTCACGCGCGCGCTACTGATGCGGCGGATCGCGAAGCGGGGGTGATGCGGGCTACCCCGGGGCGATGTCGCTGGGGGCGCGCGGGCGCTCGCTCACGCGCGCGCTACTGAGGTAGCGGGGGGTGCGGCAGGCCGCGCGGGGCGGTGTCGCCGGGGGGCACGCGGGCGCTCGCTCACGCGCGCGCTACTGATGTGGCGGGGATCGCGAAGTGGGGGTGGCGCGGGCTCTCCGGGGCGGTGTCGCTTGGGGGCACGCGGGCGCTCGCTCACGCGCGCGCTACGGATGCGGCGGGGATCGCGAAACGGGGGTGGCGCGGGCTGCGCGGGGCGGTGTCGCTGGGGGTGTGCGGGCACTCGCACGCGCGCGCTACTGATGTGTGTGCTGCGCGGCGGGTCAGGCTTCGGAGTGGAGGACGGCGAGCTCGGGGGCGGTGGCGGGGCGCCGGCGTTCGGCGATGACGGTGCGCACGGTGACGGCGGCGACAATGATGGCGCCGCCGGCGACGGCCCACCACCCGGGCGTTTCGCCCAGGAAGATGAACACCCAGACGGGGTTGAGCACGGGTTCGAGCATGCCGATGAGCGAGGCTTCGAGCGCCTGGACGTGCTGGATGCCGAAGCCGAAGAACACGTAGGCGAGGCCGATCTGGAGGACGCCGAGGAAGAGCAGCCCGGCGAGGTCGGCGGCGCCGGGGGTGAACGCGCTGGCTTCGCCCCGGCCGATGTTCACGGCGGCGAGCGACACGACCAGGAGCAGGTTCCCGAAGGTCATCGCGCGCGGCCGGGTGGTGGCCCCGCATTCGGGGCGCCGAAGGAGCGTGAGGAACACGGCGAAGGCGGCCCCGGAGGTCACGGCGCAGACGTTCCCCCAGAGGTCGTCGGTTTCGAGGCGGCCGACGAAGAAGAGGCCCATGCCGCCGAAGGCCACGCCGACGCAGGCGAGGTCGACGCGCGAGGGCCGCTCGGTGAGGAGGAAACGCCCGAAGACGAGGACGTACAACGGCGCGGTGTACTGCAGAAAGATGGCATTCGCGGCCGTTGTCAGCTTCGTGGCGCTGACAAAGAAGACGAGCATGAGCGCGTAGCTGACGGCCAGCGCCCAGGTGAGCCAGCCGGCACGCCAGGGCAGCGGCGCGAGCGTCCGTGTGAGCGCGGCGATGGCGATGGCAGCGAAGAGCGAGCGCCACATCGTCACGCCGAGGGCGTCGAGCTCGACCCACTTGATGAAGAGGCCGCCGGAGCTCCAGAGGACGGCCGCGCCGAGCACCGCGAGCAGCCCCTGCTGGTGTCCGGGCAAGGCATCGAAGCGCTGGCGCACGGGCCAAGCGTAGCAGGGGCGAACCCGGTGCGCGGCGCGCGTAGAATCGCCGCGCAGGGAACACGACCGGAGGCAGGCGATGCAGGTGACGCGGATCTACACGGGCGACGACGGGCAGTCGCATTTCGAGGACCTGGAGCTGCCGCTGGAGGTGGTGACGGGGTATGGCGCGATGTCGAAGCGGATCGGCGTGTCGTACGCGATCTTCCGGGAGACGCAGCCGTCGTACGACCTGGACTACCACACGGCGCCGGCGCGACAGTTCGTGGTCACGCTGCGGGGCTCGGTCGAGCTCGGGTGCGGGGATGGCACGACGAAGCTATTCGGCCCGGGGAGCATCGTGTTCGCGGAGGACACGGAGGGACAGGGGCACACGTCGCGCGACATCGAGAGCCCGCGGGAAAGCATGTTCATCCAGGTGGCGGAGGGGTTCGATATAGGGCGGTGGCGGCGGTAGCCCTCACCCCCCGGCCCCCTCTCCCGCTGCGGCGGGCGAGGGGGAGGATGGCGCCGCAGGCGTAGATGGCATGAGAAGGCCGGTCACCCGGCGCAGTCACGTACTGTGCTGCAAAAAAGAGGAGTGACCGGCAATGACACACGATACCAGCATCCAGACCGTGGGACTCGACC
>JADZEI010000033.1 GCA_020850615.1 Dehalococcoidia bacterium
CCACCACGTCCGCCCGGTACTCCGGCGTGAACGACCGCCGTCGCCGGCGTCCCTTGCTCTCCGTTTCTGACATCCTTCTCCGACCTCCCCGGTCATCTTGGATGTCCGCCATTTCGGGGCAAGCCCATCGCCGGCACTCGTGCCACCGTCGCAGGGGTACGACCCGCGTGGTCGCGCCTGGGGCGCAGAACCACGCCTCCCTCCCCCTGGGAACTGGGAACTGGGAACCCGGGGCTGGGCGGGGCGGGGCCCGCTGTCACCCGGGCGCAATACCGCCGCGATGTTGATTACGCGTTTCTCTGCCTTTGTGGTGGAGCTTGGGCGGCATGAAGGTGGGGTACCACGCGTCGCACGAGCAGTTCGCGCCGGGGGAGCTGCTCGGGCTGGTGCGGGAGGCGGAGGCGGCGGGGTTCGCGGCGGCGATGTGCTCGGACCACCTGGCGCCGTTTTCGGAACGGCAGGGTCAGAGCGGGTTCGCCTGGGCCTGGCTGGGCGCGGCGCTGGCGGCGACGAACCTCGGGTTCGGGACCGTGAACGCGCCGGGCCAGCGGTATCACCCCGTGATCATCGCGCAGGCCGTAGCGACGCTCGCGGAGATGTTCCCGGGGCGATTCTGGGTGGCGCTCGGGTCCGGGCAATACGTCAACGAGCACGTGACCGGCGAGCGCTGGCCCGCGAAGCCCGAGCGGAACGAGCGGCTGCTGGAGTGCGTGCAGGTCATCCGGGCGCTGCTGGCGGGCGAGACGGTGAGCTGCTCCGGGCATGTGCGCGTCTCGGAGGCGCGGCTGTGGAGCCTGCCGGCGGTGCCGCCCGCCATCGTGGGTGCGGCGATCACGCCGGAGACGGCGGCATGGGTAGCGAGCTGGGCGGACGCGCTGATCACGGTCTACCAGCCGGAGGGGAAGCTGGCGGAGGTGGTCGGGGCGTTCCGCGGGGCCGGCGGCGCTGGCAAGCCGGTCTACCTCCAGGCGCAGCACGCTTTCGCGCCAACGGAGGAGCTCGCGCTCGCCGGGGCGCACGACCAGTGGCGGCAGAGCGTGCTCACGAGCCGGGCGATGGCGGAGCTGCGCGCGCCGGCCCAGATCGACGACGCCTCGGCGACGGCCCGGCCGGAGGACGTGGCGAAGCGGGTGCGCGTCTCGGCGGACCCGGCGGTGCATGCGGCGTGGCTCGCGGAATACGCGGAACTCGGCATCGACACGGTCTACGTCCACAACGTCACGCGCTATCAGCGCGAGTTCATCGCGGCGTTCGGCCGGGATGTGCTGCCGCGGTTCACCGGGTGAGCCGGGCATTTCGGACAGGATAAGGAGCGCAGATGGGCCTTCACGACCAGTGGTACAAGAACGCGATTATCTACTGCCTCGATGTCGAGACGTACGCGGACTCGGACGGGGACGGGATTGGCGACTTCACCGGGCTGACGCGGCGGCTGGACTACCTCTCCGGGCTGGGCGTGACGTGCATCTGGCTCATGCCGTTCTACCCGACGCCGAACCGGGACGATGGGTACGACGTTGCGGACTACGTCTCTGTGGACCCGCGGCTGGGGACGATGGCGGACTTCGCGGAGTTCACGCTGGAGGCGCGCGAGCGCGGGATGCACGTGCTCGTGGACCTGGTGCCGAACCACACGTCGGACCAGCACCCGTGGTTCCAGGCGGCGCGGAAGGACCCGGCGTCGCCCTACCGCGACTATTATGTCTGGCGCGACGATGACCCCGGCGACACGAGCGACCAGGTGGTGTTCCCCGGCGAGCAGGCGGGGATCTGGACGTACGACAAAGCGGCGAAGGCGTGGTACCAGCACCGCTTCTACCCGTTCCAGCCCGACCTGAACTTCGGGAACCCGGCGGTGCGGGAGTCGTTCCGGAAGACGATCGGGTTGTGGCTGCAGCACGGCGTGCAGGGCTTCCGGGTGGACGCGGCGCCGTTCCTCGAATCGGACTACGGGCCGTGGAGCGGCTCGGCGCACGACTTCCTGCGCGAGCTGAAGGAGTTCGCGGAGGTGCGGAGCGGGAACGCGATCCTGCTGGGGGAGGTGGACGTGGGCCTGAGCGAGCTGGCGGACTACTTCGGCAGCGGGAACCAGCTCCAGGCGCTGTTCAACTTCCCGCTGAACCGGTACCTCTTCCTCGGGCTGGCGCAGCAGAGCGCGGACCCGATCAAGTTCGGGTTGAGCGAGCTGCCGTCGATCCCCGGTTCGGGGCAGTGGGTGAACTTCCTGCGCCACCACGACGAGCTGAACCTCTCGCGGCTGACGCGAGTCCAGCGGGAGCAGATCGTCGAGCGGTTCGGCCCGGAGCCGTCGATGCAGGCGTACGGGCGGGGGCTGCGGCGGCGGCTCGCGCCGATGCTGGATGGCGACCAGGCACGGCTGCGGCTGGCGTACAGCCTGCTCTTCAGCCTCCCAGGGGCGCCGATGATCTTCTACGGCGAAGAGATCGGGATGGGCGAGAACCTGGACCTGCCCGAACGGCTCGCCGTGCGCACGCCGATGCAGTGGACACGCGACGGCGGCGGCTATTCGCGCGCGCCACGGGAGGAGTGGGTGCGGCAGCCGGTGAGCGACGGGCCGTTCGCCCCGGAGCGGGTCAACGTCGGGCAGCAGCGCGGGGACCCGGATTCGCTGCTGAACTGGATGGCGGCGCTGATGCGGACGCGGCGGGAGTGCGGCGAAATCGGCACCGGGACGTGGGAGCTGGTCGACGCGGACGATGCGGTGCTCGGCCTGCGCCACAATGCGCCGGACAGCGCGATCATCACGCTCAACAACCTGTCGCCGGAGCCGTGCGAGGTACGCCTGAAGTTGGACGAAGCCGAGCTGGCGACGACGACACCCCTGTTCACCTCGCGGCCGGGCGAATCGCTCCGCGGCGGGAAGGTGCGGCTCGACGGGTACGGGTATCTCTGGTTGAGGGTCGGCGGGGCGTATTGAGCGCGTCGTTACGGAACTGAAACGCCGGGCTTGGGCGGCGAAACCCGCTGCCTGTAACGCGAATGATACCGTTGGCCGCTATTGCGCGAGGGTGCGCGGGTGGTTGAGTGCGGCCCCGTACGGGCCGGGCGGTATCGGGAGGAAGCGAGCCGATGGAGGGAAGCGTCCCGCCTGTCGCGAGTCCCGCCGGGCAGGCGGAGGAACCATACCCGGAGCGCCTCGCCCTCCTCGACGCGGCCGACGCGTGCGCGCCCGTCGGGACTGCGGTGCTCGACCGCGATGGACGTTTCGTGCGGGCGAACCGGGTCTTCGGGCGGGTCGCCGGGTTCGAACCAGGGGAATGCCTCGGCAAGCGGGCGGAGGAGCTCTTCGGCGGCGACGGGCCGCTGCAGGTGGCCGCGTTCGAACGCGTGCTTGCGGGCGAGACGGTAACGACGCGCCACCAGGCCGCACGGCCTGCCGGCGACGGACGGTGGCTCGCGTGGGAGACGGTGCACTACCCGATCTGGCTCGGCGGGAGCGTCGCGGGCATCGGGCTCACGCTGGTGGAGGTGTCGCCGGGGGCGCGGGCGGCGGCGGCGGACGCGGGCGGCGAGCGGGCCGCGGCGGAGCTGCGCCGGCACCTCGATGCGATGCCCGTGCTCGTCGGGATCCACCGGCCGGGGGCGGTGCCCGTGTACTACAACGCCGCGTGGCAGCGGTACACGGGCATGACCTACGAGGAGATCCGCGCGGGCGGGCTGGAGGGCCGTTACCACCCGGACGACGTGCCGGGCATCCAGACGGTCGTCGCGGAACAGGCCGTCGCCCGGAGCGAATGGGCGCTGGAGGCGCGCATCCGGCGGGCGGACGGGACCTACCGCTGGCACATCGTGCGGGGTGCGCCGGTGGCCGGCAGCCCGGAGCGGCTCGCAGTCATCACCGCCATGGACATCCACGACCGGAAGCAGGCTGAGGAGGCGCGGGAGCAGACCGCGCAGTTCCAGCGGAAGCTGGGCGACGCGTTGCCGGTGCTCGTTTCGGTGAGCGACCAGGCGCGGACCGCGGTCTACCTCAACCGGCAGTGGAGCGACTACACCGGCCGGCCGGAAGCCGAGCTGATGGACACGGTGAAGCGCTCGGAGGTGTACCACCCGGACGACCGGACGGCCGGCGCGGTCTTCCGCGAGTGGCGCCCGGAAGCTGGCGCAGTGTCGGCCGAGGTACGCATCCGGCGGCACGACGGCGTGTACCGCTGGCACCAGCTGCGCGCGGTCCCCGTTGTGGTCGCCGGTGCCGACGTGCCGATGTGGGTGACCGTCGCGATCGACATCGACGACCGGAAGACAGCGGAGGCGGCGCTCACCGAGAGCGAGGCGCGCTACCGGGCGGTCGCGCAGACGGCGCCGGTGAACGTGCTGCTGATGGCGCCCGACGGCACGCCGCGATACGCGAACGAGCACTGGCTGGCGTACTCGGGGGTGACGGTGGAGACGGGGCCCGACTGGGGCCCGATGGGCGTGGTGCACCCGGACGACCGCCCACGCGTGCGCGCGGAGTACGAGGCGTTCTTCAGCGACGACCAGCCGTTCGAGACCGAGCTGCGGATGCGGCGGGCGGACGGCGCGTACCGCTGGCACGCGGCGCGCGGCGCGCTGATCCGCGATGCGGCGGGGCAGGTGACGGGCCTCCTGATCAGCAGCTGGGACATCCACGACCACCAGCAGGCGGAGGAGCGCGCGCGGGCGAACGAGCAGGCGCTGCAATCGATGATGGACGCGCTGCCGGTGCTCGTTTCGATGACCGGGGCGCAGGGCGAGGTGGTGCGGCACAACCGGAGCTGGGAGATGTACACCGGGCGCGGCCACGACGAACTGGTCGACGCGGAACAGCGCCGGGACCTCTACGGGCCGGACCTCGCGAAGGCGTACGCGATCCGCGACCGGCTGCTCGCCGGCGAGACGGTCGACAGCGAGGAGCTGCGCATCCGCGACCGGGACGGGGTGCTGCGGTGGCACCTGGTGCGGACGACACGCGTGCCCGGTGCAGGCGACGCGCCAATGCTGAACGTCACGGTCTGCACCGACATCCACGACCGGAAAGTGGCGGAAGAAGCGCTGGCGACGGCGGAACGGCGCCACCGCCAGATCCTCGACGCAGTGCCGGCGACGGTGATGGTGACCGACGCCGCCGGCAACCTGACGTACGCGAACCGGTTCTGGTCCGAGTACTCGGGGCTGCCCCTCGATGCGACCGCCTCGTGGGCGAGCGGCGGAACGATGCACCCGGACGAGCTCCCGGCGATGGTCGAGAAGTGGGCGGAAGCGCTGGCGAAGCGGAGCGTCTTCGAGCACAGCTACCGCGTGCGCCGCGCGGACGGCGCCTACCGCTGGTCGCTCTCGCGGAGCGTGCCGATGCTGGACGAAGCGGACGAGCTGGTGGGCTGGGCCGGCACGACGATCGACATCCACGACCGGGTGCTCGCGGAGCAGGCGCTGGCCGCGAGCGAAGCCCGCTACCGGACGCTGGTGGAGGCGATCCCGGCGAGCGTCTCGCTGCTCGACGCAGAGGGGCGGGTCACGTACCGGAACAGCCACCTGCGGCGGTTCCTGGGCCTCGGCGAAGCGGACAGCGAGGCCGGGGCGTGGGCGGAGCGGTCCCACCCCGACGACGGCGAGCGGCTCGCGGCCGCGTGGGAGGCCGCGCGGACGGCGGGCCGGCCGGTGCACATGGAAGTGCGGCTGCGCAAGGCAGACGGCGCGTACTGCTGGCAACTGCTCGCGACCGTCCCGATCGCGGGGGAGGACGGGACGGTGGGGCGGTGGCTCAGCGTGGCGGTCGACATCGATGAGGTGAAGCAGGCGGAAGCGGCGCTGCGGCGGGCGAACGAGCTGAAGGACGAGTTCCTGGGCCTGGTCTCGCACGAGCTGCGCACCCCGCTGACGGGCATCCTTGGGAACGCGCAGGTACTGCTGCGCCACGGCGACAGCGTCGGGGAGGAGCAGCGCCGGGCGTCGCTCGAGGACGTGCGGACGGAGGCGGAACGGCTGCAGCGGCTGGTCGAGAACATGCTGGTCCTGGCGGGGATCGAGGCGCGAGCGCTGGTGAACGCGGAGCCGGTGCTGCTTCGGCGCCTGTTGCCCAGGGTGGTGGCCGCGCGCCAGGCACAGGACCCGGGCCGGCCGCTCCGGCTGCAATTGGCCGACGGGCTGCCGCCGGTGCGGGCGGAGCCGACCTACGTGGACCAGGTTCTGGGCAACCTGCTGAGCAACGCGGCGAAGTACAGCCCGCCGGGCGCGCCGATCGAGGTGACCGCACGGGCGACGGGCCGATTCGTGGAAGTGCGGGTGCGGGATTACGGCGTGGGACTGCCGCCGGAGGAGCTGGACGCGGTGTTCCAGCCGTTCTTCCGCTCGGGGCGGACGGCGGCCAGCGCGCCGGGCGCGGGGCTGGGGCTGGCGGTGTGCCGGCGGCTGGTGGAGGCGCAGGGCGGCGCGACCTGGGCCGAACCCCCGGCCGATGGCGGCAGCGGGGCCGAATTCGTGTTCACCCTGCCCGTGGAGGACGCGGCCGGCTGAGCGGCGCCGGGCCCGGGGATTACTCCGGGCCGGTGGCGTCGATCTTGAGCAGGCGGCGGCACTCCTTGCCCGCGGACATCGTGCAGGGCGTGGCCGGCATCTGCATCCGTTCGAGCGGCATGCCGAGGACGTCGTGCCAGCCCTGCACGCGGTCGAAGACGGCACATTCGTACGAGCCGGCGATCCCGGCGCGCTCAATGTTCTTGGCGACGAAGCAACCCCGGACGGTCGTACCGTAGGAGACATCGTCGATGGGCGTGACGTCGATCTCCATGAGCGGCGGCGGCACGAAGAGCCGGCGCGCCGCGTCGTGGAGCTCGAGAAACTCGGGCAGGGTGGTGACCGAGGTCACGCCGAGGGCGCACGCAAGGTGCGACATCTCGGCCTGGCCGATGGTCCGGACGAGGCGGCGGTTGATGCGGTTGGCCGCCTCCATCCCGAACTCCTCCGCGACCGCGGAGAACCAGCGGGCATCGTGGGAGTACCAGGAGCGCTGGAGGAGCGACTCTCGCTCCTCGGCGGTGAGCTTTTCGAGCAGGTCCATGGCGTGCCCCGCAGGCCCGTGCCGGTCAGGAGAACCAGACGCCGGCGTCGACGGTGATGTCGATACCGGTGATGTTCGCGCCGCCATCCCCGGCGAGGAACTCGGTGAGCGCGGCGATGTCGGTGGGCTGGCTGATGCGTCCCAGGGCAGAACCAGCGGCGGCGCCGGCAACGACCGCTTCAAGCGGGACGCCGGCGGCGGTGGCGATCTCCTGGAGGCGGCCGGTGTTCACGGCGCCGGGGCTGATGCAGTTCACGTTGACGTTGAAGGCGCCGAGCTCGACCGCGAGCGTGCGGGTCATGCCGACGAGGCCCATCTTGGTCGACGTGTAGGGCGTGCGCTTCGCGAGCGGGCGCTTTCCGCTCATGGAACCGATGTTGATGATGCGGCCCCCTTTGCCGGAGGCCATCATGCTGCGGGCGGCGGCGCGGCTGCAGAGCCACGGGCCGGTGAGGTTGATCCGGACGGTTTCTTCCCAGCCTGCGGCGGTCTGCTCCCAGATGGGGGCGGTGGGGCCGGCGATGGCGGCGTTGTTGACGAGGATGTCGACGGGGCCGAGGGCGCTTTCGGTGGTCGCGAAGAGCGCATCGACGCCTTCTTCGGTGGCGGAATCGCCGGGGACGGCGAGGCAGGTGCCGCCCGCCTGCGAGATGGCGGCGGAGGTTTCGGCGAGGAGTTCGGCGCGACGGCCGGCAATAGCGACGCAGGCGCCGGCGGCGGCGAGGCGGGAAGCAATGGCGGCACCGATACCGGTGCCGCCACCGGTGACGATCGCGACCTTGCCCTGGAGCTCGTTTGCCATGTGGATCACCTTCCTGGAAGTGGCCCGCCGGGCGGCATGAACCCGGCGGACCTTTGGAGAGAACGGGCGCCCACTGGGGGCGCCCATCCCCCGGCTGAACCCGCGGCTACTTCATCTTCTCGGGCGCACCGAGCATGCCGCCGCGGCTGCCCTGGCCGGCCATGAACGCCACCGGGGCGACGGCCGCGTGGTCGACGACCACATCGATGACCGCCGGCAGACCGGAGGCGATGGCATCCTGCACGGCCTTGCCGATGTCCTTCGGATCGGTGACGCGGACGCCGAAGGCGCCGACGCCGCGGGCGAAGGCGGCAAAGTCGACATCACGGAACTCGGAGAGCATGTCGACGTCGTGCGAGGCGGACCAGAAGGCCTGGAGGAGGTGGGTATCGAAGACGAGGGCGTGGTTGTTGTTGACAACGGTGATGACGTTGATCCCGTTGCGGACCGCGGTCTCGAGCTCGCCGAGGTGGTACCAGAAGCCGCCGTCACCGGTGAAGGCGACGACCACGCGCTCGGGAGCGCCGGCCTTGGCGCCGATCGCGGCCGGGAAGGCCCAGGAGAGGCTGCCTTCGCAACCGATGTAGTTCTTGCCGGCCGGGAGGTCCATGAAGGCGCCGGTCCAGGCGGCAGCGTAGCCGGTGTCGGCGACGAAGAGGGCGTCGTCCGGGCAGGCCTTGACGAGCTCGGCGCAGAGGCGCTCGGGGCGGATCGGCGTCGCGTCGTCGTTGATGTGCGCGTTCTCCTTTTCGCGCCAGGCGGCGAGGTCGGCCTGGGTGCGGGCGACCCAATCGGCGTGGAGGCCGGGCTCGGGCTGGCCTGCAGCTTCGACCATCTGGCCGACGACGGTGCGGGCATCGCCCACGAGCGGCAGGACGCCGGGGTAGTTGAAGCCGGGCTGCACCGGGTTGATGTCGACGTGGATGAGGTCGACGCTCGTCTGCGGCATGGACTTCATCATCGTGGTGGCGCCGCCCTGGTGGCCGCCGATATAGAGGACGAGGTCGGCATCGTGGATGGCGGAGTCGGTGCTGGGGCGCCGGTAGGAGCCGGAGACGCCGAGGGCGAGCGGGTGGCGCTCATCGATGCTGCCCTTGCCGCCGAGGGACGTGGTGACCGGGATCTGGAGGGCTTCGGCGAGCTGCGTGACTTCGTTCCAGGCGCCGGAGACGATGGCGCCGCGACCGGCGACGATGACCGGGCGCTCGGCCGCGCGCAGGCGGCGGACCGCTTCCTGGACCCCGTCGTCTTCAGCGCGCGGGCGGAAGGCGGGATAGGAGAAGTAGCGCTCGTCGAGGTAGCTGAAGTCGAAGTCCCACTCCATCGACTCGAGGGCGCCTTCGAGGTAGAGGTGGACGGGCTGCGGCGCGCCGGTCGTCATGTGGCGGTACGCCTTCGCGAAGAACTCCGGCATCCGGTCGATGGTGCGGACTTCGGCGTCGTACTTCGTGACGGAGCGGAAGTCGGTGTAGACCTCCTGGTACGAGTTACCGTGGTAGCGCGAGCCGGGGAGGATCGGCGTGATCGCGAGGATGGGCGTGTGGCTCTGCCAGGCGTCGGCGAGGCCAGCGAAGAGATTGGCGGCGCCGGGGCCGCCCTGGGTGATGACGATGGTCGGCGAGTTGGTGGCCTGGGCATAGCCATCGGCCATGTAGGCGGCGGCCTTCTCGGAGTGGCAGAGGACGCGCTTGATCGGGTCCTCTGCGAGCTCGACGAGCGTCGGGTAGAGGAAGGTCGGGACGAAGAAGACGGCCTTGGAGCCAGAGCGGCGGATGAGGTCCGAGAGGAACTGCTGGCCCTTCATGCGGACGGGGCCGGTAGCGGCGGCGGTACGGTCGACTGCTGGAGCTGTCATGGGAAAACCTCGTGGTGTTGAGACGGGAACCGCGTGGGCGGTTACGGGTGTTGGTTGGTTGCGGGTGTGGGTTGGTGGTTCAGGGCCCGGATGCCGGCGGGCCGTGGGCGCGTGTAGCGTGCTGAGCGCGCGGATGCATGCCGCCTCCGTGGTCTCTGGGGTTGGGTGTGCGGGTTGCGGGCGAGGCCCGGTCTGTTTCTGGGTTTGGTCTCGCCGCCAGGGTGGTGGAGCACCATGACGGCGAGACCTGGCGTGGTATCCGGCGTCCCCGTGGAGGAGGAGCGCGACAGGCGCGCTAGGAAAAGCAGGGAACCCTCGGACGCCGGTCCCACGCAGCTGGCGGCGGCGTTACACGGACGCCGCCAGCTTCTTACGGCCGTAGTAGGGCAGGTCGACTTCGCCTTCGGGCGGCTTCGCCGTGGCCATAGCTACGGAGGATGGGTGCGGCTGGTTCGGGTCGGTCATCACGTTGATGCAGGCGGCCTTGCCGCTTGCCAGCGCACGTTCAAGAGCGGGGCGGATGTCGCTCGCCGAGGTGACGAGCTCGGAGTGTGCACCGAACCCGGCCGCGACGAGGTCGTAGCGGGTGGGGCCGAGCTCCGCGCCGACGACCCGGGCGTCGCCGTAGCGAGCGCGCTGGCCGTGGCGGATCATCCCCCAGCCCTGGTCGTTGTTCACGATGACGACAATTGGGATGTCGTGACGGACAGCGGTGTCGATCTCGGCGATGTTCAGGCCGGCAGAGCCATCGCCGATGATGGCGACGACGGGCCGATCGGGGTGAGCGATCTTCGCGGCGATGGCGAACGGGATACCGACGCCGAGGCAGCCGAGGTAGCCATGGCTGAGCCAGTCGCCGGCGTTGCGTACGCGGGCCTGCTCGGCCATCCAGATGGAGGTCTCGCCACCGTCGGCGACGATGATCGCTTCGCCATTGACCGTGGAAGCGATTTCGCGGGCAAGCCGGGACTGATGGATGGGCTGGTCCCGGCTGCCCGCGGCATCGTGCGCCTGGCGTAGCGCGGCATCGGTGCCGGCGAGCGCTTGCAGCCAGCTGGAATGGTCGCGGAAGGTCACGCCGCGCGCTCGTTCGAGGAGCGCGGCCAGGGTCTCGCGGACATCGCCAACGAGGCCGAGGTCGATATGCCGGCCGCGGCCGATCTCTTCGGGCTCGATGTCGACCTGGATGACGGTCGCACCGGGCGGGATGAGCGAAGTTGGGCCGCTGCCGGTGAACATGCCGACGCGGGCCCCGAGCATGAGGACGAGGTCGGCGGGTGCGCCGGCGGCCTGGCCTGCAATCGCGGCGAGGGCGAAGCCCCCGTAGCCGAGGCCGCTATCCTCGTTGACGGCGCCGCGCGCCTTGGAGTTCGCCAACACCGGGATGCCGGCGAGGCTGCTGAACTCGCGAAGGACGGACTGAGCGCCGGAGAACATGACGCCGCCGCCGGCGAAGATGACCGGCCGCTCGGCGCGAGCGAGGAGCTCGATGGCACGGTCGAGTTCCCGCGCGGGCGGGACGCTGCGGCGGTCGGGCTCGTGGGCCGTGGTCGAGACGAACTGCTCTTCGCGCACCGGCGTAAAGAGGACGTCGACCGGGATATCGAGGAAGACCGGGCCTGGGCGACCGCTGGTGGCGTGGCGCCAGGCCATGACGAGGTATTCGCCGATGCGCTCCGGCTGGAGCACGGTGCGGGCGAACTTGGTGATTGGGGCCATGAGGGCGACCTGGTCCATGCCCTGGAGGGGCATGCGGTCGTCATCACGGAGGGGGCTGCGACCGCCGATGCAAATGAGCGGGATCGCGTCCATGTAGGCGTTGGCGACGCCGGTGATGGCGTTGGTGACGCCGGGGCCGGCGGTTACGATGGCCACGCCCGGCACCCCCAGCGTCCGGGCGTAGCCATCGGCCATATGGACGGCGGCCGCTTCGTGACGCGTATCGACGATACGGACGCCGCTATCCATGCATGATTGAAAGATTGGATCGAGGTGACCGCCTGAAAGGGCGAAGACCTCCCGGGTGCCCTGCTGCACCAGCGTGCGCACGAGCACATCTGCTACTCCCGTGCTTCCCATTCCCTGCTTCCCTTGCTGGAATGCCGTAGCATCATCCGGGCGATGGGCGGAGATGTATGACGGTGCGCAGGTTTTCGCGTTTTCGCGGGCGCAGCCGATTTTGCCAGGTACGTGAAGTGGGATTCGCGACGGTGAAGGCCACCCGTGAGCTCCACGTGCGGCGCGGCGCGGCGCGAAGCGGTAGTCGCGAAGCCCTGCCTTCGCGATACGGCAGCCCACGAATGCGACCACCAACACCCGAGGCTGCGAGGCCGCGAGCGGAGCGACCGCCCGGCTCGGCGCCCGATGGGCGCGGCGACGGGGCAGGGCGCGCGCTGACGCGGGGCGAGGTACTGGGGGGCGCGCGAGCGCTCGCTCACGCGCGCGCTACTGATGTCTCCCCGGGATGGGGACGGGCAGGCCGGCGGCGCTGGGCTCGTGGACTACCGCTGCCGCAGGCCGTGGGGCCGCAGGCGTAGCCGCGCCCCTCGTGGGCGCTGGCGTCAGCCCAACGGATGCAGCGCGGCAGCCCCGGCCGAGGGCGGGAACGGAGCGACGGCCCGGCCGGGGGGCGCAATGTGGTGGCTGCCTGAGAGGCGCGCCGAGCGCTGGCGCGGGCCCTGGGAGCTGGGGGCGCGGCCGAGCGCTCGCTCACGCGCGGGCTACTGATGTCTCGCCGGGGCTGGGCTCGGCGGACTGCCGCTGACTCGG
>JADZEI010000034.1 GCA_020850615.1 Dehalococcoidia bacterium
CGACCAAGAGTGCGGATGGAAGCGGAGCTTCGAAACGACATCCCAGCTGGTGCGCCCGCTAAAGGCGCGGCTTGATCCAGGCTGGCCTTCTCATGGAAGTCGCAGAGCATCGGCTCTGCGGCCCCAAGGATCATGCCGCGCGGTAGCCAGCGATCACCTCGCATTGCCGGCTCGTAGCGCGAGGTCGCGCCCCAGGGGTGGGCGGCGTCGCGCGCTGGCGCTGTTCGCGACGGTGCCATCGATGCGCCATCCATCCGGCAGGCGCGCCGCCTTGGCTCCCCCTTCCCGCCGCAGCGGGAGAGGGCAGGGGTGAGGGTTCGCCGCGCCGGGCCGCGATGTCGCGGGCTACCGCGGGACATGATCCTTGGGGCCGCGGAGCCGATGCTCCGCGACTACGGCTTCGCCCCGCATTGCGCGTCGGGATGGCCCAGGGGGGCACGGGGCGGCCCCGCCCCCGCAACCCCCGACCGTAGTACGCTGGATCCCCCATGTACGTCCCGCTCGACCACCCCTTCCTCAACCGCCTGCGCGAACGCGTCCTCTTTGCCGCGGGGCCGATCGGCTCGACCATCCTGTCGCTCCGCCCGGGCCCGGATTACGGCGGCATCGATGGCTGCAACGAGTACCTCGCCGTCTCTGACCCGGATGTGCTCACGAAGATTCAGCACGACCTCTACGCGGCTGGCTGCGATGCCGTCGACAGCGCGACCTTCGGCGCCAACGAGGTGGTGTTCGCGGAGTACGACCTGGTGCCCCGCGTGCGCGAGATCAACCGGCTCGCCGCGCAGCAGCTCAATGCCGTCCGCGACGCGTTCAGCACGCCGGAGTGGCCGCGCTACAGCTTCGGGACGATCGGGCCGGGCACGAAGCTCCCCTCGCTCGGGCACATCACCTGGGACGAGCTGGTCCAGAGCTACTACGAGCAGGCGATGGGCCTTCTCGAAGGCGGCATCGACGTCATGAAGGTCGAGACCTGCCAGGACCTGCTCCAGACGAAGGCCGCGCTCGCGGGCATCGCCGCCGTGTTCGCCGAGACCGGGCGGCGCATCCCGGTCATCGCCAGTGTCACCATCGAGACGACCGGGACCATGCTCCTCGGCAGCGACATCGCCTGCGCGCTCACCGCGCTCGAAGCGCTCGACCTCGTCGACGTCATCGGCATCAACTGCGCGACCGGCCCCGAGCAGATGGTCGAGCACGTCCGCTACCTGGCCGAGCACTCGCGGCGGCCGGTGTTCATCGGGCCGAACGCGGGCCTGCCGGAGCTGGTCGGCGGGGAAGCCTGCTATCCGCTCTCGCCGGAGGAGTTCGCCCGCTACCAGCGCATCTTCGTCGATGAGTTCGGGACGAACATCGCGGCCGGCTGCTGCGGCACCACCCCGGCCCACTTCGCCGCCGCCCGCGCCGCCATCGGCGACCGCCCCCCCAAAGCCGTCCCCGCCCGCGCCCGCTTCCTATCGATCTCCCCTCTCCCTCCGGGAGAGGGGCAAAGGGTGAGGGCGGACGCTCCCCCCGCGGACTCAGGACCAGGGACTAAGGACTCCTCCGAAGCCGCCGTCTCGTCCCTCTACACCTCCGTGCCCATCGAACAGGACACCTCGTTCCTCGTCGTCGGCGAGCGCATGAACGCGACCGGTTCGAAGGCGTTCCGGGACCTCCTCCTCGCCGGCGACCTCGATGGCATGGTCGCGCTCGCGAAGGAGCAGACCGCCGAGGGCGCCCACGTCCTCGACGTGATGGTCGACTACGTGGGCCGCGACGGCGTCCCGGACATGGAGGCGCTCGTCTCGGTCCTCCGCACGCAGTCAACGCTCCCGCTCGTGTTCGACTCGACCGAGGTCCGCGTCGTCGAAGCCGCGCTCAAGCTGTACGGCGGCAAGGCGCTGGTGAACTCCATCAACCTCGAGGACGGCGAGCGCAAAATCAGCCAGCTCCTGCCGATCATCCGCCGCCATGGCGCCGCCGCCGTCGCGCTGCTCATCGACGAAACCGGCCAGGCGCGCGACTTCGAATGGAAGATGCGCGTCGCGGAGCGGATCTACGACATCGCCGTGAACCGCTTCGGCCTCGAACCGGGCGACCTGCTCTTCGACACGCTCACCTTCCCCCTGAGCTCCGGCCAGGAGGACCTCCGCGGCGACGCGATGGAGTCGCTCCGGGCGATCCGCGCGATCAAGGAGCGCTTCCCCGGCGTGCACACCATCCTCGGCGTCTCGAACGTTTCGTTCGGGCTGCGCCCGCCGGCGCGCCGCGTGCTGAACTCCGTGTTCCTTCACGAAGCGGTCGAACACGGGCTCGATGCCGCGATCGTGAACGCGAAGCAGATCCTGCCGCTGAACCGCATCCCCGAGGAGCAGCTCCAGACCGCCCGCGACCTGATCTACGACCGCCGCCGCGAGGGCTACGACCCGCTCACGCACTTCATCGGCCTGTTCGAAGGCGTCGAGGCCGAGAAGACGGCGGCGAAGGCGGACCGCTCGGCCATGCCGGTCGAGGAGCGGCTCAAGCAGCGCATCGTCGACGGCGACCGCCGTGGCATCGAAGCCGACCTCGACGAGGCGCTCGGCGCGATGGACGCGCTCACGATCATCAACGCGCACCTGCTCGAAGGGATGCGCGTGGTCGGCGAGCTCTTCGGCGCCGGCAAGATGCAACTCCCCTTCGTCCTCCAGTCCGCCGAGACGATGAAGACGGCCGTGGGCTACCTCGAACCGCACATGGACAAAGTGGACGGCGCCGGGAAGGGCACGATCGTGCTGGCCACCGTGCGCGGCGACGTCCACGACATCGGCAAGAACCTGGTCGACATCATCCTTTCGAACAACGGCTACACGACGCACAACCTCGGCATCAAGCAGCCGATCCAGAACGTGATCGACAGGGCCACCGAGGTGAACGCCGACGCCATCGGCCTCTCCGGGCTGCTGGTGAAGAGCACCGTGGTCATGCGTGAAGACCTCGAGGAGCTCAACGCGCGCGAGCTGTTCCACTTCCCCGTGCTCCTCGGCGGCGCCGCGCTCACCCGCAAATACGTCGAACAGGACCTCCGCGGCATCTACAAGGGCGAGGTCTACTACTGCCAGGACGCGTTCGAAGGGCTCGCCACGCTCGACCGCGTGATGAGCCGCGAAGCCGTGGGCGCCGCTGCGGGCGCGCGCGATGCGGCCGCGGGCGGCGGCGCCCCGCCGGACGAGGATGCGCCCTACGAGCGCGTCCACGTCGACCCCGACGCGCTACCGGCGGCGGTGTTGGAATACGCCGTGAGCGACGTGCGCTCCGGGCCGCAGCCGGATGTGCCGAAGCCGCCGTTCTGGGGCTCGCGCGTGGTCCGCGGGCTGCCCCTGCGCGACATCTTCCCGTTCGTGAACGAAACCGCGCTCTTCCGCGGCCAGTGGCAGTACCAGAAAGGCCAGCGCAGCGACGGCGAATACGCCGCCTTCGTCGAGAGCGAGGTGCGCCCGGTCTTTCGGCGCTGGCAGGAGCGCGCGATCGCGGAGCAGCTCCTCGTGCCGCAGGTGGTCTACGGCTACTTCCCCTGCCAGGCCGATGGCAACGACCTCGTCGTCTGGCCGGGGTACGACGGCGGCCCCGTGGGCGAACCGGTGCGGTTCACGTTCCCGCGCCAGTCCGGCGGCCGGCGGCTCTGCATCGCCGACTTCTACCGCGCGAAGGGCGAGGCGCCGGGCGTCGAACAGCACTTCGGCGGCGCCGACGGCGGTCCCTACGACGTGCTCGGGCTCTCGCTCGTGACCATGGGCCCGAAGGCGACGCCCTTCGCGCAGGAGCTCTTCGCCGCGAACGAATACCGCGACTACCTGCACTTCCACGGGTTCGCGGTCGAATCGACGGAGGGCCTCGCTGAGATGTGGCACCGGCGCATCCGCGAGGAGCTCGGCATCGCCGGGGACGACGCGAAGACGATGAAGGAGCTGTTCGCGCAGGGCTACCGCGGCAGCCGCTACGCCTTCGGCTACCCTGCCTGCCCGGACCTCGAACAGCAGACCCTCCAGGCGAAGCTGCTGGACCCGGCCCGCATCGGCGTCGAGCTCGGCGAGACGTTCCAGTGGCACCCGGAGCAATCCACCAGCGCCCTCGTCACCCACCACCC
The DNA here is from genome assembly GCA_020850615.1 of Dehalococcoidia bacterium. Classification (GTDB taxonomy): domain Bacteria; phylum Chloroflexota; class Dehalococcoidia; order Tepidiformales; family Tepidiformaceae; genus JADZEI01. The sequence continues at coordinate 4,109 of JADZEI010000034.1, forward strand.
CGCCGCCCGCTATTTCGTCGTGCGGTAGCAATCCGAGCCGCGCGCGTAAGCAAGCGGAGGTGCCACCCCTGCACCCACCGCCTCGCGCCAGCGCGCGACGCCCGCACGCCCGCGACGCCCGCACGCCCGCGACGCACCTCGCCCCGCGAGCCGGCCGGTCGCTCCGCTCCCGCCCTCGCAGCACGCGAGCACGGCACGGGCTACCGCACGGCATGGCACTGGGGGGCCGCGGAGCCGATGCTCCGCGACTACGCCTGCGGCGCCGGCCGCGCTGCCGTCACTCTCCCGTCGCGCCCTCGCCGAGCAGGTACGCGCGCGCTTCCGCGACCACGTAGAGCGACCCCGTGATGCAGACCAGGTCCTCCTCGTCGGCGTGGACGAGCGCGGTCTCGATCGCCTCCGGGACGGACGCTTCCGCTACGGCCATCGGCCCGAGGAACCCGATCTCCTGGATCATCACGAACGGGTCCATTGCGCGGGGGCTCTGGAACGAGGTGCAGACGATCAGCTCGCAGAGCCGCGCCAGCTCGAACCCCATCGCCCGCACGTCCTTGTCCCGCATCGTGCCGATGACGAGGAAGAGCTTCCGCCACTCGAAGTAGTCGCGCAGCGCCGCCGCCAGGGCCGCCGCGCTCTCGCCGTTGTGCGCGCCATCGGCCACCACCAGCGGGCGCTGGGCCATCACTTCCAGGCGGCCGGGCACGCGCGTGTGGGCGATCCCGTCGGCGACCGACCCCGCAGAGATGTGGTGGCCGCGCGTGCGCAGCACGTCCGCCACGGCGAGCGCCGTCATCGCGTTGTCGACCTGGTGGCGGCCGAGAAGCGGCGTGCGCAGCTCCAGCGGCCCGCGCGGCCCGCGCACCCGGAACGACTGCCCATAGACGTGCCGTTCGAGCACCTCGGCCTCGTACCGGTCGGGCACGTAGAGGAGCTCGGCCGAGACCTCCTGGCAGCGCCGCATCACCACTTCGAGCACGGCCGGGTCGTGCTGCGGCGCGAGCACGCAGATGCTGCCGGGCTTGATGATGCCCGCCTTGTCCTGCGCGATCTCCGTCGTCGTGTTGCCGAGGATGGCGGTGTGTTCGAGCGAGATCGGCGTGATCACGGCCACGTCCACGGTCTCGAAGACGTTCGTCGCGTCGTAGGTGCCGCCCAGGCCGACTTCGACCACCTGCCACTCGATCCGCGGCACCTGCGCGCGCGTGAGCCAGAAGAACAGCGCGGTCAGGATGCCGAACGTGCTCACGTTACCGTGCACCGACTCCTGCTCCGCGGCGACGGCGGGCTGGATCGCCTCGATCCCGGCCGCGAACTCTTCCGGCGAGACGTGGGCGCCGTCGATCGTGATCCGCTCGGTGAACGAGTGGAGGTGCGGGCTGGTATAGAGGGACGTCGAGAGCCCCTCGCGGCGCAGGATCCCGGCGATCATCGCCGCCGTGCTGCCCTTGCCCTTCGAACCCGTGACATGGATGGTGCGGCGGCCCAGGTGCGGGTCGTTCAGCCGTCCGAGCAGCGAACGCATCGAGGCCAGGCTCATGGACGGGCTGTCGGACTTCTGGACCCCGCGCTCCATGTCGGTGAAGGAGAGCAGGTACTCGAGGGCGTCGCCGAACTCCATCCGCGAATTGTAGACGGCACGCTGCCTGTTGGCTCCCGCGGGGGCGCGCGGGGCGCCGCAGGCGTAGCCGCGGAGCATTGCTCCGCGGGATTGTCCGTGTCATGCCCCACCGATAGGCCACCACCGTCGGGGATGGGAGGGCGGGAGCCCCGCGATCGCCCGGCTCGTGACGCGATGGGCGTCGCGGGCGTGGTCGCGCGCTGGCGCGGGGCGGTCGGTGCAGGGGTGCGGCCGAGCGCTCCCTATACGTCGTGGGGAGTGGTTGGGACGTGCCCGTTTGCCGGACGGGGTGTCTTCTACCACTTGCCGGCCACCCTGCCGGGAGCACCTGCGCTCCCTTGTGCTCCGAGCACC
>JADZEI010000035.1 GCA_020850615.1 Dehalococcoidia bacterium
CTTCAGTCGAGCACCCAGGGCAGTCTCCCGCACGGGCTCAAAGCACCAGAAAGGGAACGCCCTTCAGCCACCACCGAGGCAGCCATTTTCATCCGCCATCCTGGCCCTTTGCCATCGTGTCTCCCGCGCACGGGAGAGGGGACGGGGGTGAGGGTTCGCGTGGGCGCGGAGCCCGGGGCGCCGGGGCCGCGGTGTCGGGCGGCGGGCCATCCTAATCCTCTCCGCCTCGAATCCCCTTCGGCGCGTACAGTTGGGCGCCGGAGGTGGTGGATTTGGACAACGATGCACTGGCCGGCGCGCGCGCGGCCGAGATGGAACAGCTCCGCGAGCGGCGGGCGTGGGCGGCGGCGCTGGGCGGGCCGGCGCGGGTCGCGCGGCAGCACGAGCGGGGGCGGCTCACCGCGCGCGAGCGCTGCCTGGCCCTCGTCGACCCCGGCTCGTTCTTCGAAACGGGCATGCTCGCGCACTCGGAGGAGCCGCAGTACGCCGGCCGCACCCCCGGCGACGGCATCATCACCGGCTATGGGCGGATCAACGGCCGCATGGTCGCGGTCCAGGCGAACGATGCGACCGTGCTTGGCGGGTCGGAGGGCATGGAGGCGGCGGCCCGTAAGATGGCGCGCCTCCACGGGTTCGCCGCGGAGAACGGCTTCCCGTTCATCGAACTCTCCGAAGGCGGCGGCGGCCGGATCGGCAACCTCATGGGCTGGCAGATCGCGCGCGTCGGCGGGTTTCGCCGCCACAGCGGCACCGGCGGCACGACCGACCCGCGCTACCGCATCCCGCGCGTCACGGCCGTGCTGGGCCACGCCTACGGCGGCTCCGCCTTCAGCGTCGGCACCTCCGACTTCGCGGTGATGTCCCGCGGGAGCACGTTCTCGGTCTCGAGCCCGGCGCTCATCCAGGTCGCGACGGGCGAGGTGGTGAGCGACGAGGAGCTCGGCGGCGTCGACGTCCACACGCGCATCACGGGGCTGGCCGACGGCGTCGGCGAGACGGAGGAGGAAACGCTCCAGCTCGTCCGCCGCTTCATCGACCTCGTGCCGCTTTCGGTGAACAAGGGGCTGCCGATCCTGCCCTGCGACGACCCGGTCACCCGCCGCGATGAGTCGCTCCGCAGCATCGTCCCGGAGCGCGCGGTCCGCGCCTTCGACATCAAGCGCGTCGTGCGTTCGGTGCTGGATACGGGGAGCTTCCTCGAGCTCAAGGCGGAGTACGGCCGCTCGATCGTCGCCGGGCTCGGCCGGGTGGGCGGCATCCCCGTGGGCATCCTCGCGAACGACTCGCGTTACCGGGCGGGCGCCATCGACGCCGACGCGGCGAAGAAGATGACCAAGCTCATGCGGCTGTGCAATACCTTCGGGCTGCCGATGGTGTTCTTCCACGACGTGCCGGGCGTGCTCATCGGCAAGCAGATGGAGCACGAGGGCATCATCGAGCAGATCATGGGCGTGATGAGCGAGCTCCGGAACGCGACCGTGCCGCGCGTCGCCATCATCGTCCGCAAGAGCTATGGCCTGGCGATGCTCGCGATGTCGGCCTCGTACGACATCAACTGCTTCACCTTCGCGTGGCCGTCGGCGCGGATGGGGTTCATGGCGCCGGACGCGGGCGTCCGCATCGCCTACGGGCACGAGCTGGGCGAGCTCGGTTCGGACCCGGCGGCGCTCCAGGCCCGCTACGAGGAGCTCATCCGCAAGTGGGAAGAGGAAGGCGCCCCCTGGGAAGCGGCCGGCTGGAACTACATCGAGGACGTGATCGACCCCGCGGAGACCCGCGAAGTCGTATTCCGCGCGCTCGAAGTGGGGCTCGGCCGTGACGCCTGAGTAATTGATGCAAGCGAATACCCGAATTGCAACGCCGGTGGAATGGTTCGATACACAACCGAAAGGTTCGGAGCCTTCTATAAGGGGGTAACTGGGTAGGCTCGAACGTATCCTTCAAACGAGCGCCCCATGCCTGAGACACCCACCTCCACCACCCTCCTGACCGACGCCCAGCTCGGGCTGCTCGTCGGGTCGATCCAGGACTACGCGATCTTCCTGCTCGACAACGACGGCTACGTGATGAGCTGGAACCCGGGCGCTGCGCGGATCAAGGGCTACAGCGAACAGGACATCGTCGGGAAGCACTTCTCCGTCTTCTATCCCGATGGCGACCAGCTCGATGGCAAGCCCGCGCGCCTCCTCGGGATCGCGACGCGCGAAGGGCGGGTGGAAGACGAAGGCTGGCGCGTCCGCAAGGACGGCTCCCGGTTCTGGGCGAACGTCGTGATCACGGCACTCAACCTGCCCGACGGCACCGCCGCGGGCTACGCCAAGATCACCCGCGACCTCACCGAGCACCGCCTCGCCGAGCAGGCCCTGCACGAAAGCGAACAGCGCTTCCGTCTGCTCGTCGACGCCGTACGAGACTACGCGATCTTCATGCTCTCGCCCGATGGGTTCATCATCAGCTGGAATTCGGGCGCGCGGCGGATGAACGGCTACACCGCCGAGGAGATCATCGGGCGCCACTTCTCCGCCTTCTATTCGCCGGAAGAGGTCGCCGGCGGTAAGCCCGAGCTCGAGCTCGAAATCGCCCTCGCCGACGGCCGCTACGAAGAGGAAGGGTGGCGTATCCGCAAGGACGGCACCCGCTTCTGGGCCAACGTCGTCATCTCGCCGATCCGCGACCAGGACGGCCGCCTCCTCGGCTTCAGCAAGGTGACGCGGGACCAGACGGAGCGCCGCCGCGCGCGCGAAGAGCTCGTCGCCAGCCAGCAACGGCAGCGGGAGCTCACGCTCGAAAATGTGGCGAAAGACGAGTTCCTCGCGCTCGTGGCGCACGAGCTGCGGACGCCCGTCTCGGTGCTCTACGGCGGCACGCGCCTGCTCGTCCGGCACGACGACGCCCTGGGGACGAAGGACCGCGAGGACCTGCTGCGCAACCTTGCCACCGAGTCGGAGCGGCTCAAGGGGCTGATCGAGAGCCTGCTGCTGCTCGTGAACCCGAACCCGAACCTCGAGCTCGCTCCCGCCCGGCTGCGCGAGCTCGTCGCCCGCGCCGTCGGGGAGTTCCGGCGTGATTCGCCCAACCGCCGCGTCGACCTGCACATGCCGCCCGACGAGATCGTCGTCGAAGTCGAGCAGTCGCTGCTCTGCCAGGTGGTGCTGAACCTGCTTTCGAACGCGGACAAGTACAGCCCGCGCTCGACGCCGATCGATGTCTTCGTCTCCCGCGAATCCACGTCCGTGGTGGTCGAGGTGATGGACCGCGGCCTGGGCGTGGACCCGGCGGAGCTCCACCTCATCTTCACAACGTTCTACCGCACCGCGCGGGCGATCGATTCGGCGCCGGGCAAGGGGCTCGGGCTGGCCATCTGCAAGCGCCTCGTCGAGCTCATGAACGGCGCCATCGAAGCCCGCGCCCGCGACGGCGGCGGCCTCATCGTGCGGTTCACGCTGCCCATCCTGGGGAGCTGACGCGGGGCGAAGCCGCGTGACGCGGTCGTGGCGGCCCCGGCGCCGCAGGCGTAGTCGCGGAGCATCGGCTCCGCGGGATTGTCCGCACCATGCCCACCGATAGGCACCCATGTCCCGTCGGCTGCGAGGGCGGGAGCGCAGCGACAGGCCGGCTCGCTGGCGCAACGCGCGTCGCGGCAGGGCGGGGTCGCGGGCTGCGCCGTGGCGGATGTGCCGGGGCGCGGCCGAGCGCTCCCTGTTGGTCGCGCCACCGATGGCACGGCGGGGCGCCGCAGGCGCGTAGCCGCGGAGCAGTGCTCCGCGGGATTGCCCGCACCATGCCCACCGATAGGCACCCATGTCCCGCCGGCTGCGAGGGCGGGAGCGCAGCGATAGCCCGGCTCGCTGGCGCAACGCGCGTCGCGCTGGCGGTGTGTCGCGCTGCCGCGGGCGTCCCACGGGGCGCGCGAGCGCTCGCTCACGCGCGCGCTACCGATGGGCCCACCTCCGAGAAGCTGAGCTCGGCGGATTACCGATGGCACGGCGGGGCGCCGCAGGCGCGTAGCCGCGGAGCAGTGCTCCGCGGGATTGCCCGCACCATGCCCACCGCTAGGCACCCATGTCCCGCCGGCTGCGAGGGCGGGAGCGCAGCGACCGCCCGGCTCGTCGGTCGATGCGCGTCGCGCTGGCGGCGGTGCCGAGGGGTGCCGCGGCCCGGCGAATCACCGGGGTGCGGCCGTGCCTTCGGTGCAACAGCCGTTGGGCTTAGACGCTCGGGCCCACAAGGGGCCCCGGCTACACCCGGTCGTGGCGGCGGTGTCGCGCTCACGCGCGCTCCTGATCGACGCCGTTAGCCGCCGAGGCTGTGGGCGAGGGCGTCGCGGGCGGCGTGGTAGCCGCACATGCCGTGCACGCCGCCTCCGGGCGGGGTCGAGCTGGAACAGAGGTATACGTCCGGGATGGACGTGCGGTAGGGGTGCAGCTTCGGCACGGGGCGGAAGAGGAGCTGCAGCCCGTCCGGCGCCCCGCCCGAGATGTCCCCGCCCACGTCGTTCGCGTTGTACGCCTCGAGCGCGGCCGTGTCCGTGGTCGCGCGCTGGAGCACCAGGTCGCGCCAGCCCGGGGCGAAGCGGTCGAATTGCCCTTCGATCGCCGCCGTGGCGTCGGTCCGCGAGCCGTGGGGGACGTGGCAGTAGGCCCAGAGCGTGTGCTGCCCGCTGGGCGCACGGGCCGGGTCCGCCACGGTCTGCTGCGAGACCACGACGAGCGGCCGGGCGGCGAGGCTGCCCGCGGCGGTGCGCGCCTCGCTCGCCACCACCTCCTCCATCGTGCCGCCGAGGTGCACCGTGCCGGCGCGGCGGCAGCCCTCCGCGGTCCAGGGCATTGGCCCCGCGAGCGCGTAGTCCACCTTGAACACGCCCGGCCCGTAGCGGAACCGCCCCAGCAGCTTGCGGTACGTCCCGCGCAGCTCCGGCCCGGCGATGGCGATGAGCTGCCGCGGCGTGACATCGAACAGCGTGGCCCGCGCGGGCGGGAGGTCCGCGAGGCTGCGCACCGGCCGGCAGGTCTCGATCTCGCCGCCGAGGTCGCGCAGGTAGGCGGCCAGCGCGCGCACGATGCTTTCGGAGCCGCCCCGCGCGACCGGCCAACCGCGCGCGTGCCCGGAGGCGCCGAGCATGAGCCCGAACGACGCCGTCTGGAGGCTGCGCAAATCCACCATCGCGTGGCCGGCCATGCCGGTGAACAGCGCCCGCGCCTCGCGTTCGCGGAAGAGCAGCTGCGCGAGCGTGGCCGCCGGGAGCAGCGCCGGCGCGCCGAACCGGGCGAGCGCGATCGGGTGGCGCGGCGGCCGGAGGATCGGCCCCAGTGCGTCGCGGGCGATGGCGTCGAAGTCCCGCGCGAGCGGCGCCATCAGCGCCCGGTAGCGCCCCTCGTCGCGTCCCAGCCGCGCGGCCGTCGCGTCGATGTCGATGTGGAGCTCGGCCGCGGTGCTGTCGTCGAACGGGTGTGCGAGCTGGACCTCCGGGTGCAGCCATTCGAGCCCGTAGCGCGCCAGCGGCCACCGCCGGAAGGCCGGCGACGAGATGCCCAGCGGGTGCACCGCCGAGCAGATGTCGTGCCAGAAGCCGCGGAGCGTGATTTCGCGCGTCCGGGCACCGCCGCCGACCGTGTCCTTTTCTTCGAGCACCACCACGCTGCGCCCCGCCCGGGCGATGGTGACGGCGGCGGCCAGCCCGTTCGGCCCGCCCCCCACGACGACCGCGTCGTAGCGCCGGTCAGCCACGGGAGACCCCGCGCCAAAGCGCCCGCGCGGCGCTGCGAGCTCCCCGCCGCGCCGCCCCGGTGGCGTCGTGCCAGGCGGTGCGGATCGCGGCGTTATGTCGAATGTTGCCTGCCTGCCGCCACGCCAGCTGCCGCGAGCGGCGCTTGCGGTGGACTGCGACGCGGGGCTCTTCGCCGAAGCGCCGGGCCACGTTCGCCAGCGTCTCGCGCCAGAAGGCGTCCTCGGCGCGGTTGCCGCCGAGCCACATGCCGAGCTGGTAGAGCGGGTCGCTGGCGCGCACTTCCATCGTGATCTCCGCGATCGTGCCACCGGCCGCGGGCTCCGTCGCGAACCGGATCCAGCCCGCGAACATGTGGCCCTGGGGCGTGACGAACGTGAAGCTCGTGTCGTCCGCGGCGGTGATGACGACGCCGCTGGAGACCGTTCCCACCGGCGCGTCGAGCTCGAAGCCCGCGACCTCGCCGGCACGGATGCCGCGAACCGGGCGGAAGAAGTGCCCCTCCTCGGGCCAGAGCTCGTTGAACTCGGCCTTCCAGGTGCGCATCACCGCCGCAGCGTCCGGCTGGCCCGGCAGGGCGACGAAGAAGCGCTTCCACCACGTCTCGCCGAATCCCTGCCGGGCCGTCTGCGGGCGCTTCCCCTCGACGTTGCGCGTGCCGGGCACAGGCTGATCGATGGGCGGGCCAGGCGCCGCCGCCGGGAGCACACCAGGGGGCTCGTCGCCGGGTCTCACGCGTCTATCGTGCCCGCCGGGGAGCGGGAGCGGGGCGGTTTGGTACGCGCCTGCAAGGGAGGGTGGGGCGGCCGCGCAAGCCCGCGCAGCGGGTAGTCCGCCGAGCCCAGCCTCGGCGGCGCGTCTAAGCCCAACGGATGCCGCCCCGACAGGCGGCCCCAACCCGGCGACGGGGTATCCCCGGCCGCGCGCACCCTCACCCCCGTCCCCTCTCCCGTGCGCGGGAGAGGGGTGCTCGATTTGACCGATCACACCAGGCGCCGCAACTCGGCGACCTGGTATTCGCGGCAGCGCGCGAGTTCCCCTTCTGCTCTGAAAATAACGCCGTAGTTCCGGGCATCTGGATTCGTTATTCGTTGCCTCTCGCTGACGAAAGTCGATTTTCATCCACCATCCTGGCCCTTTGCCATCGTGTCTCCCGCCGCAGCGGGAGAAGGGGGTCGGGGGATGAGGGCGCGCTCGCCCCGGGGTCACCCGCGGTCGGGGCCCCGCGATGCCGCATCGCCCCGCGGCCGGGCGGTCGCGGAGCTCCCGCCCTCGGCCGGAAGCTGCCGCGATGCATCCGTTGGGCTGGCGCCAGCGCCCACGAGGGGCGCGGCTACGCCTCCACACCTCTGTCATGCGAGTAGCCCGGCGGCTGTTCTTCCTGTCATGGATTGCCCGGCACCCTGCTGCCATGGCCTACCGGGACCTGGAGATCGACGAGGAAATGGGCTTCCAGCGGGTGGGCTGGCGGCTGGAGCGGGTGGGCTGGGTGGTGTTCGCGCTGATTATCGTCGCGGCGCTGGCGGGGTTGTGCGGGCCGGGGCCGCTGAGCAGCTCGACCACCCGCGAGGGCTCCGTCGAGGTGCAGTACGACCGCCTGCTCCGGCTCGAAGCGCAGGTCACGCTCGCAGTCACGGGCGTCCCCGAGGGCGGCGAGCTCCACGTCACCCTTTCGAGCGCTTACCTCGAGGACGTGCGCATCGAAGAGGTCATCCCCGAACCCGCATCGGTCGAGACGGCCGCCGACCACGTCGTCTACACGTTCGCAGCCGCGGCGGACGCGGAGGAGCTGCGCGCGGTGTTCGTGGCGAAGCCGGAGCGCATCGGCCGGCTGCGCGGCGAAGCGGGGGTCGAAGGCGGCCCGTCGGTGTCGTTCACCCAGTACGTGTTCCCGTAGGAGGGCCGGATGGATTCGATCCTTCGCGCAGCTGCCATCTACGCCGGCCTGCTCCTGATCATGCGGATCACCGGCAAGCGCTCGCTCGCCCAGATCACCACGTTCGACTTCATCCTCCTGCTGCTCATCAGCGAGGCGACGCAACAGGCTCTGCTCGGCGAGGACTTCTCGATGACGAACGCGTTCCTCGTGATCATCACGCTGGTGTCGCTCGACATCGGGCTTTCGCTGCTCACGTTCCGGTCCTCGCTGCTCAGCCGGCTGATCAACGGCACGCCCCTGGTGGTGGTCGAAAACGGGGTGCCGCTGCGGGAGCGGATGAACAAGGCCCGCCTGAGCGAATCGGACATCATGGAGGAGGCGCGACGCACCCAGGGCCTCGAACGGCTCGACCAGATCAAGTACGCGGTGCTCGAAAAGGGCGGCGGCATCTCCGTCATCCCGAAGCAGCAGGCGTAGCCGGGCCGGTGAGGGCAGGAGCATGACAGGCCGGCTCCAGCCGCGGCTCGACGCCCGCGACCGCCAGGCGCTCGGCGAGTTCTTCGACGTCGTCGTGACGGCGCTCGCGTTCGTCTTCGCGGCGCTCCTGGTCGTCGAGCTGGCAGCCGACCTCTCGCCCGCGTGGCAGCGCCGGGTCGAAGTCGCGGAGTACGCGATCTGGGCCATCTTCGCGGCCGACTTCCTGACCCGCCTGGTGCTCGCCGAGGACCGGGTGCGCTACCTGCGCACGAACTGGCTCGCCGGCGTGGCCGTGGTGCTGCCGGCGTTCCGGGTGTTCCGGCTGGCGCGGGCCGTGCGCCTGGCACGCGGGCTCCGCCTCGCCCGGGTGGTCACCACCACGAACCGCGGCGGCCGGGCGCTGGCAAAGCTCGCGGGCACGGGCGGGCTCGGGTTCGTCTTCGGGCTCAGCGTGCTGGTCGTGGCGCTCGCGGGCGCTGCCGTCGCCTCGCTCGAAGCCGGCCACCCGGACGCGCACATCACCAGCCTGCGCGAGGGGCTCTGGTGGGCGGCGACGACCGTGACGACGCTCGGCAGCCCGCAGTACCCGGTGTCCGACGAGGCGCGCGTGCTCGGGCTGCTCGTGATGATCTACGGGCTCGCCGTTTCCGGGTACGTGACGGCCGTGCTCGCGGTGCTGTTGCTTGGCCTGCGGGAACGCCCGGCGCCGGACGAGACCGCGGCCCTGCGCGACGAGATCGCGCAGCTGCGGGAGGAGCTGGCCGCACACGCCGAGGCCCTCGCCGCCCGCAACGCCGGACCACAGCCGCCCGGGCGCGACCTCACGGCCGATTGACGGCGTTCTCCGTCAAGATCGCAACGTTTTTGCGAAGTGGCGCGCTATACTCCCGCGCAATGGCGGGAGGGTCTCGAATGGGAACGCGGGCCTGGCCGGTGGTCCTCGTGGCGCTCTTCGCGCTCGCCCTGGCGGCGTGCGGCGGGGGCGGCGGCGACGATGACGACGGTGGCGACAGCGGCGGCGACCCGGACCCGCTCGCCGTCCTCGCGGCCATGTTCGAAGAGCCACCCCCCGGGCTGCCCGATGGCATCGAGCTGGAGGACCAGTACGCCGACGAGTCGTTCTACCTGGACCACCTCGTCGCCGCGTTCTCGATGCGGCTCGGCGGCGGCCGCGAACACTACGTCTACATCCAGCTCTACTCGGACCCGGACGCCGCCGAGGAGGAGTTCGACCTCCTTTCCGAGGACAGCGACACCAGCGACAGCCGCACCGGCGTGCGCTGCTTCCTCGCCACGCTCCCGTTCTACGTCGACGAAGACGAGGCGGACCTCTGCTACGCCCGCACCGGACTGATGATCATCGAAGTCGAGAGCCCGGTGGGCGACGAAGGGGAGTACGCGTCCGAGGTAGCCCGCGCGCTCCAACGGCACGTCGAATCCCTCGAGGAGGCGGAGACGAAGCGGCTGCGCGAGCTGCCCCCAGCGCCGCTCGCGGCCGTGCTCGCGACCATCCCGCCGCCGGACGCGCCGGACGGCACGCCCGCGAACAACATCGCCTTCCTCGAAGACGTCCCCGACGGCGCCATCGACGAGGTGACCTGGGTGGTGAGCGACGAGTGGATGCTCATCTACACCATCTTCGAAGACGACGAGGCCGCGGAGGACTTCCGCGACGACGGGCTCGACGATGGGGAGCTCGATTCGGACAAGAAGACGGCCTGTGGCGAGGGCCGCGACCCCGGCGTGACCTGCATCCGGGCGGTGGGCCCGGTCGCGATCTCGGCGGTGCGCGACAGCACCTCGGCGAGCAAGCCGCTGACCCCGCGCTCGATCGACAAGGACGCGGTGGAGTGGCTCGACGACGTCGAGGAGCAGACGCAGCTGCTGCTCGATGGGGAGCTCCCGGACGTGCCCGCGCGGGCTGCGACCGCGACCGCGACCGCGACCCGCACCGGCGAAGCCAGCACGCCCACCCGCACCCCGACGCGCGCGACCGCAACGGCGACGCGCCCGCCAGCCACGGCGACACCGACGCGTTCGAACCTGAACCGGATCGCCACGGGCTCGTGGACGTTCACCCTCACGACGAGCCTGAGCACCTGCTCGGACCAGCTCCCCGTGGGCGAACGCTTTACCGTGAAGTTCGAGTTCGACGACACCGACGGCGACACCTACATCAACATCGGCGAGACGTTCTCGATCCTCCAGGTCATCCCCGGGGAGTACTACATCGGCACGCGCCGGCTGACGCTGCCGAACGTCGAGTTCTCGTGGCCGCTCGCGATCGGCGGCACCGCCTACATCAACCTCCACTACACGGAGGAGGACTACGCCAGCCAGATCCACTACGTCGAGACCTACAACGACGGCTGCAAGTTCGAAGGCGAGTTCATCGGGTAGGTGCCGCGGGGCGAGGGGGCACCGGGTGAGGCGCAGCAGCGCGACAGGACGTGTCGCGGGCGTGCCATAGTCTGCGGGCCACTGGGGCCGGTACCGCACTTGGCCCTCGAAGGAGCGCGCATGCCCGCACGCACGTCCGAAACCGACCCGATCCGCGTCGACTGGCTGCCCGTGCCGTGGCTCGGGCGCGTCGGACTGACGTTCGCGCCGGGCAAGCGCCAGCGCCACGCCGCCAGCGGCGCCTGGGAGCGCGACCTCGCGGCCGACCTTCACCGGCTGCGCGACCACTACGGCTGTAGGCACCTGGTTTCGCTGATCACCCCGGACGAGCGGGCGGACCTCGGCATCGCCGGGCTCGCGCGCGCCGCGGACGAGGCCGGCATCGGCTTCCACCACTTCCCGGTGGTGGACCAGGGCGTCCCGGCGGACCGCGCGGCGTTCGGCGAGCTGGTGTCCGAGATCGTGGGCTTCGCGGCGGCCGGCGAGGAGGTGGTCATCCACTGCGCGGGCGGGCTCGGGCGGTCCGGGGTGGCCGGCGGGTACGTGCTGCGCGCCGCCGGGTTGGCAGTGGACGACGCCCTCGCCGCGCTCCGCGAAGCCCGCGGCCCGCACTGCCCGGAGAACGGCGCCCAGCGCGCGTTCATCCGCGACTTCGCGCCCGCCGGGCCGTCCGCGCGTTCGAAGGTGATGGGTGCGGTGATGGCGGCCGCGGTGGGCGACGCGCTCGGCCACCCGACCGAGTTCGTGCACGACTTCTCCGCGGTGACTGGCTACGAGCTCTTCTGGGAGCGCGGCGGCGCCCGGTTCGCCCCCTACACCGACGACACCCAGATGTCGGAGGTCGTGCTGCGGTCGCTGGTGGCAGGGGGCGGCTTCGAAGCGGTGATGGAGCGGATGGCGGCCGGGTTCGTGGAGTGGCGCGCGAACCCACAGGGCGGCCACCGCGCGCCCGGCAACGCCTGCATGGCGGGCACCGGCCAGCTCAGCCGCGGCGTGCCCTGGCGCGAAGCGGGCGGCGCCGCGGCCGGCGGCTGCGGCTCGGTGATGCGCGCCTACCCGTTCGGCCTGCTCTTCGCGCACGACCTGGCCACCGCCGAGGAATGGGCCGTCGAGCACTCGCGCATGACGCACCAGGCGCCGCTCGCGCTCGCGGCCTGCGCGGCGATGGCGGTCGGCACCGGCCTCGCCTTCGCCGGCGCGGAGCCGGACGCACAGTTCGCCGCCATGGTGGAGGCGGCGGGCCGCCACGACACGGGCACGGCGACGATGGCGGAGGACGCGGTGCGGCGCGCCCGCGCCGGCGAGAGCCCGCAGACCGTGCTCCGCGAGCTGGAAGGCTGGGCCGCGCACGAGGCCATCGCCGCCGCGATGTTCGTGGCCGCGCGCCACCCGGCGGACCTCCGCGCGGCCCTGCTCGAAGGCGCCAACGCCCCCGGCGACAGCGACAGCATCGCGACGCTGGCGGGGGCGCTGCTCGGCGCGCGGCTGGGGCTCGAAGTGCTGCCCGCGGAGTGGCTGCGCGATGTCGAGCGCTCGGCCGAGCTGCGGCAGCTCGCGAGCGAGGCGGCGGCGGTCATGGCGGGGCGGGCGGCGGGGTGAGCGGTTAACCCGGACGGTGCCTCGGCGACGCGCTACCCTTGTACCGTGACGACCCACGCGATCGTGCTGCTATCCGGCGGGCTGGATTCGACCACCGTGGCGGCGCACGCCCTGCGCCAGGGCCACGAGGTGCGCGCGATCAGCATCGGCTACGGCCAGCGGCACGTCCGCGAGCTCCGCTCCGCCCGCGCGGTCGCCGAAGCGCTCGGCATCGAGCTGCTCGAAGTCGACGCCGGGTTCTATGCGCACCTCGCCGCCTACAGCGCACTCACCTCGCCCAGCGAGCACGCCCTCCCGGAGCACCGCGACACCGCCGCCATGGCCGCGGACGTGCCCATCACCTACGTCCCGCTGCGCAACACCTTCTTCGTGACCCTGGCCGCGGCCGCGCTCGAAAGCTGGCTCCTCGCGCTCATCGAACGCGACGGCCGCGACCCGAAGGAGCTCGCCGGGGCGGTCTACGTGGGCGCGAACGCGATCGACTACTCCGGCTACCCGGACTGCCGCCCCGAGTTCTACGACGTGCTCGTCAAGACGATCACGCTCGGTTCGAAAGTGGGCACGCAGTACGGCGTGCCGCTCCAGATCGAGGCGCCGATCATTGCGATGTCGAAGGCCGACATCGCCCGGCACGGCACGGAGCTGGGCGCGCCGCTGCACCTCACCTGGAGCTGCTATGCCGGCGGCGAGCGGCCGTGCGGCGCCTGCGATTCGTGCGAGCTGCGCGCCGCCGGGTTCGCCGAGGCGCGGCTCGCCGACCCCGCGCTCGTGGGCGCCTGATGGACGAGCTGCTCCTTTCGCGGATGGCGGATGGCCAGCCGGAGATCTTCGCCTCGGTCCAGGGCGAGGGGCTTTCCGCGGGGCTGCCGAGCACATTCGTCCGCCTGGCCGTGTGCAACCTGCGCTGCAGCTGGTGCGACACCGCCTACACCTGGGACTGGGACCGCTTCGACCGCGCCGAGCAGACGCTGACCCTGCCGGTCGACGACGTGCTCACCCGCGTCCGCGAGAAGGCGCCGAAGAACGTGGTCATCACCGGCGGCGAGCCGCTCCTCCAGCGGCGGCAGCTCATGCCGTTCGTGCAGGCGCTCAAGGCCGGCGGCTACCGGGTCGAGTTCGAGACCAACGGCACCGTGGCCCCGGGCGAGCTCGCCGCCCTCGTCGACCAGTGGAACGTCTCGCCGAAGCTCGCGCATTCGGGCAACGAAGGGCTGCGGCGCATCGAGCCCGAGGCCCTGCGCGCCTTCGCCGCCTGCGGACAGGCCAACTTCAAGTTCGTGGTCGCGGCCCCGGCGGACCTGGCCGAAGTCGAGGCGCTGGCGAGCGAGTACGGCATCGCGCCGGGGCGCATCGTGCTCATGCCCGAAGGCCGCAGCGGCGCCGAGCTGGCCGCGAAGAGCGCGTGGCTCGCCGAGACCTGCGCGGAGCGCGGCTACCGCTTCAGCTCCCGCCTCCACATCCTCATCTGGGGCGACAAGCGTGGCGTCTGAGCTCGACCTCGCCGTGGTGATCCCCTGCTCGAAGACGAAGCGGAGCTGCCCCGCACCGCTCGCTACCGTGGCGGAGCTCCTCCACGACCGCGCGGCCGCGCACAGCCGGCTGGCGCCGTGGGCCACCCCCGCGCGCGACCTCTACCTCGGCCGCCAGCACCGGGCGATGGTCCGGGCGGTCGATGCCTTCCGCAAGGCGCGCTCCGCCACATCGCCGCGCACGGTCACCGAGGTCCTCCCCGAGCGGACCCGCGACGAGCAGTACGCGTGGCTATGCGAGCGCGTAGACCCCGCCTCGCCGCTCGCGCGCCAGGTCCTGGACGCGATGTACAACGCGCAGTTCCCCCTGCCAACCTCGGCGGAGACGCAGCCCCATCCAGACGTCGCTGTCCAGGCCGACTTCTTCTACGAACGCGACGGCGTGCCCGGCGTCTGCATCTTCGTCGACGGCGCGGTCCACCACGACCCCGGCGTCGCGGCGGAGGACGCGCGGAAACGCGAAGCGCTCGAAGACCGCGGCTTCATCCCGTTCGCGATCACCGGGCTCGGCGGCCTCGGCGAGCGCCTGGAGCAGCTCCACAAGCTGCTCAGCTAGCGAGCCACACCGCGAACGGTCCCGCAGGCGCCGCGGCGGGTGCCCGGGCCGGGGCTCTGCTAACCTGCATGTGGGCCCGTAGCTCAGCTGGAAGAGCAGTGGACTTTTAATTAGCTGGCGCCCAGCGCTGTGGCACCATTGCGGGCACTCGGTCGAAAGCCGACTAGTTATCAGGTGTCGAGGCCTACGTGCTGATTGACGATCACCACCGATTACAAGGTCCCGAATCGGTAACGCTTTGGGTGCGGCCTAAGCGGCCGGCGCTCACGGTCGGTCGGGGTGAAGCACGAGAGGCCATACGAGCCGCCTGTCGGATGAGCGGAGGGCTGTATTGTCACCTGCTGCCTGTCGACGACTGGGGTACGCCATGGCTGAGCTACCTCAAAGCCATGCGCCCCGACATCGTCCTCGGCTGGTCGGATGAAATGGCGGATACCCAGCTTCTAGAGTCACTCGGAATCCTCACCTCCCACGAAGACGCTAATGGTGCGTGGCGGGGTTCACCTTTAGTGCCGGCCATACTCGAAGCAGATCCGGATTCTTCCTGGGAAGGGGTGGCCGTTATCGATCCCGCAGCTTCGGAACGGCCCGCTGAGGTCTCGGAGTTGCAGACGCTCGCGCGCTATGGCGACGTAACGGCGTTCAGTGGCGTGTCCCTCGCAGAGGCTGCACGGCTCGACACTTGGCGACTTCAAAACAAGCTGCGGATCGGGCCGATTCGACCGGGCACCACCTTCGTACAGTGGCTCGCGGGTCAGCCGGAGGCGGACGTCACGGATCCAGAGTCGGTGCGTGTTCATACCAGCCCCATTGAGCTCACGACCCACAAGACGTCGCCTGGGGTTCAAACCATTGAGCTACTCGCTGAAGATCCGCCACTGCACTGGATGAACCGAATCGTCGTAGTCGGCGACGCGCAGTCGCTTCCGGACCTCTGCCTGTTCTGGAACCTCCGCGCCAACCGGCCATTACGTCACACCCTACCCGTCTGGCTGAGCCCCTCTCAGCTCACCCATCCGGAAGTGATTTCCTGGCTCAAAACCGCGATCCGGCTTCAGTCGCCGTCATGGTATTTTAGCGGTAAGTCGGAGGCGATTCACCTGATTAGTGCGACTCTGGATTGCGAACCTATCTCCGCCTTACTGAAAGAGTACGGCATAGATGCTATTGGCTATCCCCACACTGCCTGGCCAGATTTTTTCGACGCGAATATCTACCCCAATTATCTTCACCGATCTGAGATAATCTACTTCCATGAGTCACGAGCAAGTATCCCTGTACGTGACTCCGATTTCCCAGGAAAGGGCTATGTCGAAGTCATGATCGACGTCGATATACCGCGTTACAAATTACCGCCTGGGAACTGGTCGCGGGCTATCTTTGGCAGCCTTTCTGACGTGGATAGGCGTGGGTTATACAGTTTTCAAGCTTCCGGCGGATCGCGGAATCAATCAACTTCGGTCCTGAATCTGGGATTCTCTCCGACTGCGAAGCTCATATGCGTGCCGCTAGAGCGAAGGGGGTTCACCATTCGCCGGGATCGGAAGTCCTCACTCGCCCAGGGCCTACACCGACTGCTAGCCTTTGATGGTAGGGCCTGCACGGTATTTCGATCCCACGCGGTGATTGATCTCATTCGGAATATGGCGGAAAGGCAACAAGGCATAAATCGAACAGCGGGCCGATACGTGCCGGGATCGGGATATACGTTTGGAGACGTTCAGCGTGACCTGGGAAGTCAGCCGTTAGCCGAAAGACTCCTCCAGTGGATGCTTCGGGGTCATCTCGTATTCAGGGGTCTGAAGATAGACTGCCGCGAGTGCGGAACCCTTGGCTGGTATCCGCTCCAGGACGTAGGGGCAGAGTTTCGGTGCATGGGTTGCAGAAGCGTGCAACCGTTTTTCGACACACCCAATAACGCCCGCTGGGTCTATCGAGTCAACGAGCAACTCGCTGCCAGCGTCGACCAAGGCGTTCTTCAAGAAGTGCTCTTCGCGGACGAATTTCTGCGACGGCGCGTTCTTGGCCATGACTCCTATCTGATGCCAAATCTAACAGTTGGCCGCTCGGGTGCTCACCCGCTCGAGATCGACCTATTCGGGTTTGGCGGTGGCGAACTGCTGTTGGTCGAATGCAAAGCTGGCTCATCTGCTGGCATCGACGCTCAGTTACAGGCGTTGAGAACGTTCGGTGAGTCACTGGACATGCCGTTCAAACTCATTCTTGTGTCCGCGGCGGACGATAGTAGCGATGCTTCGTTAGCGGACGAGGCATGGTTTTGGGACCGGGTGGAGTCGGGCAACGAAGCGGTTGCGGTGGAGAATGACCGCCTTCTCGCTATCCTCCGGGACTAGGTCGGCGCGCAGGCGGCGGCTTACACCAGATAACTATTGTGTGCGGTCAACGATTTCAGAGGGCGGCGCGTATCTGGGCTCCCCTGGCAAAACCATGTGTTCAAACATTATCAGGTGTTCGAGTGGCCGTTTTTGAGGCTGTGATCGGCGGTGTGTTGCGGCTATCCAACGCTCGTGCGCGACTCCCCGAAGTGGTCAAGCTCACCAAGAGCCTAGCGGGGCGCGGCAAACTACCCTCGGTCCGCCGAGGCATATTGGGGACCGGCCAGGCTACAACCGGAGACGAGGGGTGGGTGGTACGATCCCGGCGGCGGGTGCCAGTTTCTTGCGCTGGGGCCCCTGGTTCAGAGTCTTGGATGCGCGGGGGTGGAGTTATGCTTCCCAGCCGGAGCACACGCGTTCGCTGTCCCCGAACCTGACAGCTTTAATGCGGTTTATTCTGCATGTTCACACCCGCGCACGGGTCACTGCGCGACCGGCACGAGATAGCGTCCGGCGATGAAACTAGAAGGACCGGTGGCGAACCACTCGTAGCCTCCAAGGAGGTAAGGACCGCCTGTGATCGTCACCATGGTCCCCTCGGCCAGGCAAGTCCCCGTCGGGGCAAGGTCTTCGCCTCGCACGTTGACGCAAGTTCCTCCCGTATGCGAGACCCTTGCCCGATCGCCCTTTGAAGGCGGCCGAGCCAAGGCTCCTGTCACCGCGGCATCGGGCGCCGGTGGCCAACCGGTTGGGTGAGGGACAGGCAATTCTGGTTCGATGTTGAGAACAACCCACCGGCCGTTCTCGTCGGCGGCAAGTTGCGCACGCCAACCGTTGCTGTCCGAGAACGTCCTAGCTATCCAGCCGGTTGCTAGCCGGCCGGTCGTTTCTGTGAGGACCCCACAAAGCTTCCCTCGATCGTTTGTCACAGTCGCTCTCGCACACTCCCCCGCGTACGCCTCGCTCGTGAAGTAAACAGCCACCCAATTCCGGAGCGCTCCATCAGGCGTCTGGGCGGTGGCATTTCGATTACCAGCCGGAGGAATCGGGGCTTGCGGGAACTGAAAGACAGTGGATGGGGCCTGGATGAAGGTCCACCTTTCTAGCAGGTATCCCCTCTTGTCCACGGCGCCTGCTGAGATCAGCTCGTCCTCGACTCGGGCAAACCCGTTAGTGCACCGCCACTGATAGGCGCTGTTGTGTCCCACCACGGCGTTGGGGGGGAAGCTATTCGGATTTGCGGCACAGAACCCGCGCAGCGCGCTGGAAGGCTCCGTGGAGAAGCTGATTCGCATGCATGCTCCGCCGGTCGCGCCAGGGTCACACACCACGGCCGTTCCTTCCGCGCACCGCCAAACAAGCGGCGCGTCGTTTGGTCCGGTAGGAGTATTGATGCCATCGATCCTCGGTGACTCTGCGGATGGTGGCCAATCGGTTTCACGATTGACCGAGCAGTAGTCGTGGATCGAGGTGAATTGAACTGCGGCAGCCGTCGTTGGCGCTGTTGCCGTAGCTGACGGCGCAGTTGTCTGAACAGGTGTAGGTATACTTGGCGCGGACTTCGCGCTACTCGGCGCACCAGGTGACGCGTTCGGGCTCGCGGCAGCGTCGTCTCTGGACGTTTCCCCGATGTAGGCAGCAGTTCCGATTGCGATGAGCAACAGAAGGGTTAGCGCTCCGATCAGCACGAATGAAGAAGGCAGCGTCCGCTTCTCCGGGTGGGACTGAGATGTCGGCGATGTGCCCGCGTCTTCCTTCGGTGCCGTTCGATTGCCGGTCGGTCTCTGTTTCGTCCAGGCCTCGTCGTACTCGCGACGTCGAGCCGGGTCACCGAGGATTTCGAATGCTAGATTCAGCGCCTTTTGGCGCTCGGATGCAGAGGGATCCGCCGCGACATCTGGGTGGTACTTCCTGGACAGCCGACGGTAAGCGGCCGCGATTACCTCTTCGCTCGCGCGAGGCGAAACCTCCAAGATCTCGTATAGGTCGTCCATGGCGAATCCGCCCTCCCCGGCCGCCGAAGTTTAGCTGAGACGCGCGAACTTATGCCCCCGTGATTTGTGCGGACTACGGCTGATGGCCGGGCGGTGGCGGATGGCAGTCGGTGCAAATTGCCCGGCCGTCGCGAGTGAGCCACGTCCGCACGTGGGTCTCGTATCGACACACCCGAACTACCGGCGGTGAGTCGCTTTCAGGAAGTTCGCCAAGATCTCCCGAAGTCGGCCATCCCTCATGATTGGCGTTGTTCGGCTGCCTTGGCGTACTTCGCTGGTCCGCCGGCAACCCCCAAACCCATCGGCCCGACTCTCCGACGTTGCCCTCCCTCGTGGACGTGACCCTCAGCGAACGCTTCGCTCGTTGCAAGGTTCGCTGGGCGATCCCCGCTTCCCCCGCCTGCTGCTGAAGGTCCTTGGCCGCAACGGGACCACTGCAGAGCGCGTCGAGCAGCCACTGCTCCGCGTCCCCCCGGGCTGTGTGATCCTGTTCGGATGTTGGCGGGCGAAGGAGATCTGTGGCGGTATGCGCCGTCAGGCCCTCCCAACTGACTACCGCCACTTCACCGGAACTCACAAGTCGGTAAGCCAAAGCGGAAGGCGGCGGGCCGAGATTGGATTTCGTAGAGACCAAGATGCGTCGCTCGCCTGTCGGATCGTCCGGATCCGCCGCGACGAGGAGCGCACTGCGAGCCGCTCCCACAATTCCGATGGAACCTCCGCCCCTGTAGAGAGCGTTCGAACTCATCGCCTTGTTCAGATGCCGGACCGCCACGTTAGCGGCGCCGGAACGTTCAGCCACTCCCTTCAATGCGCCAAGCGCTCGTCGGACATCCTGGTCGCGGTAGCTGTTGATGTTGGCGCCGAGGTATGCCATCAACGGATCCAAGACAACCAACGCCGCGTCAGCTTCCTGGATTGCAGCTTCCAAACGCTCGATGTCATCCGGGATTGCAGGAAGCCGATCATACCCGGCCTCGTCCTTGACAGACTCCAGCACGACGACGCGATCGAGGTCAGCCCCGGCTTGCTCCAGCCGGGGCCTGATCGTATCGGCTAGCCCGTCCTCTGCGGACAAAATCAGAACGCCCGCGGGTCCATT
Source organism: Dehalococcoidia bacterium (assembly GCA_020850615.1). Lineage (GTDB taxonomy): Bacteria > Chloroflexota > Dehalococcoidia > Tepidiformales > Tepidiformaceae > JADZEI01. The sequence goes on from JADZEI010000035.1 coordinate 19,598, forward strand.
CAAGTCCGAAGCGTTACCGTCCGGCATCGCCCGCCCGGTAGTCACACGAGCTGCGATGTCGAACAGCATGGTGGACTTACCCAGCCCAGGATCCCCGTCCAAAATCGTGATCTTGCCAAGGGGAATCCGGCCGTCCCAGAGCCACGAGAGGGACTCCGAAGCGACCTCGGATACCCGCACTAGCCCTGCTGAGAGGGGTTGCCGTGTGATTCGGTGAATCACTGGCGGTGCGTGCCATTCACGCGAGCCTTTGCCGACGCGAGAGCCATGCGGGTGAAGTGAGCCTTCTTTGCCGCCTCAGCGCGGCGCTGACGCTCTTGCTCAGAGAGGACGCGTTCCGGGTCTACTTCCCTCTCAAACCTCGCGAGGAAGGCACTACGGGCGGCCTTGGTGGTCATGCGGGGGTCGTGGCGGCTATGGGTCGTGTAGGCGCCGATGCGGCCGGCGAGGGACTTCTTGGTGGAGCCTGTTGTGTTCTTCACTCACCCGAGCGTTGTGGGACACGGTCGGCACAACTCTCGAAGTGCTGTTCCGCTACCGCAACAAGGCCTGCCGAGCGCGCCGGCAGGCGACCTTGAATGCCGCCGGGCTGTCAGAGTAGGTCAGGCTCCCGTCGGCGAAGTGCTCCTGAAACAGCTGCCACTTTCTGTGCCACGTCGCTCCTGGGTCCCGCCGCTCGATCTGCGCTAGCGCGTACAGGAGACGTTCGTTCTTGCGTTGCCGGGCTGACACGTCGACCACCTGCAGACCGTGGTACGCAGCGTTCGACACCAGCACATCGAACAGCCATCCGCGTTCCCCTCGCTGGCCTGACGCAGGTGGATCACCAAGCAAAACGCAGTAGGCAGAATGCAGGGACAGGTGGTAGCGCTGCGTCAGAACCTCGGCGGCGAGACCCAACCGAACGACGAGGCCCGCCAGCCCTGCACGTGACATTAGGCGCCCAACGTCCTGAGCGTCGCCATGGGCGTCCAAGGGAGGTGGCGTGCCGGAGGCGAGGAAGACAGCGTAATCGACAAGGACACGACTCGCTTCAGTAACCAAGTTCCATAGGTATTCCGGCGAGGAGCTCCCGGTGAGCCGCCTTCGCAGTTCGCCCGCTGCAACCTGCACCCGCGGATCATGGGCAGCGAGGAATCCGATCAGCTCGTCCAACTCGGCCGCGCCGAAGGGATCGTGGAACCCATTTCGTTCCAGCCAGTCTTCCGCCAATCGCCGGGTGTCACTGGCCAGCACGCGCCCAAGGCGTCTCTGTGCAGCGTCCATCAGCTCGTGCATGCTGTCGAAACGTTGCCCGGTCGGACGCACTCGCCCACCGCGCTGGCCACCGATGCCTGAGGTCCCTTCAGTAGTCACGTACTGACTGTCAGAGGCCCTTCCGAGGGGAGAAGCGGTCGTGCGCCTCGTGGGCCCGTGTCGTGGCCGCGCTGGCCCCATAGCGGTCCACCATGGAGCGTGAACGCCATCCCGTTACCCGCATCAAGTCACCTTCATTCCCGCCGTTGAGCAGGTAGTTGTGTGCGAAGGTGTGGCGCAACTGATGAGGATGGATGCGAGGGATGCCAGCCTGCTCGCAACGGCGCTCGATCATCTGGTAGATACCGCTGTCATTGAGCCGGCCCTTCCGGCCGAGCCAGAAAGCCTCTTCGTCCGCATGGGGGTGCCTGATGCGGGAGAGCCGATAACGCTCGAGGTCGCTCCGCGTCTCCTTCACCATCCGAAGCACACGCGGCCTGCGGCCCTTTCCCATCACGGTCACTTCCCGTTCGGCGAAGTCGATGTCATCGAGGTTCAGGCCCGCCATCTCGGCAAGTCGAATCCCAGTGTCAATGAACAGAGAGATGATTGCCTTGTCCCGGCGTTCCTCGAAACCGGTGCCGCCGCAGACCTTGAAAAGCTTCGCCAGGTCTTGCTGGCCGACCACCGGAACCAGCTTCTCGGGAAGCTGCGGGGGCTTCATCTTCGCCATGGGATTCTCGGCCAGCTCCTCGATGTCCGTGAGCCACTTGAAGAAGACGCTGACACTCCGATACCGCTGAACCACGCTGGCCGGCGACAGCTCCTGGCCGCCGTCCGCCTTCGGGCGCTGCAAGTATCGAACCCAGTCAATGAGCATCTCGCGGGTGGCCTGCGTGGGATCAAGGCAATCCAGAGAGCCGCGAAGGTAAGAAGCAAGCTGGTCGAACGCGATGAGGTACGTTCGGATGGTCATCGGGGCCTTGTTGGTTGCCTCAAGGTGATCGCTGAACAGCCTCTGGTACGATTGCCATGTGTCGATGCGAGGCTTGGGCTTGCGGGCAGTTGCGGGCATGGGACTTCCTCCGGGTTGGAACGCCGCGGAAGTTATCAGGTTTGCGAGCGCTGTGGCAAGTGGCAGAAACTGTCGATCCGAAGTAATCGGGTCAAATCAGATTCGACTCGACGCGTTTTCGGGGGCCCGTAGCTCAGCTGGATAGAGCAGTGGACTTTTAATCCATTGGTCGAGAGTTCGAATCTCTCCGGGCCTACCAACCACCCGAATTTGAATCTGGGGAGGACGTGGGCGCGCGGTCCCGGCGCGAGGTTCGTTGCTTCGCGAGCACAGGACCGGTGCGGGACGCCTCCCAGGCAAAGCCCAGTCCAGTCATCAGGTTGCCTCCGGGGCGCTGACGCATCACGCCCGAGGTAGGCAGCATGGCGATCAAGAGGTCCCGGACTGGCATGAGCAAGGACATCATCCCCCTGGCCGATCTGGCCGCATCCTTCCAGCTCTTCAACAAGACGACCGGCAAGTCCCCGCGCACGGTCGAGTGGTACGACACACGGCTCGAACTCTACGGCCGCTTCGTCGGTCCCGACGCGCGCCTGCGCGACGTGACGATCGAGCGGGTGCGCGCCTACATCGTGTACCTGCAGGAACGTACCCAGCGTCATTGCAACAATCCGCATATGCGGCCGAAGGATGGTCCGCTCAGCTCGGCCTACATCCAGGGCTGCGTCCGTGGCCTGCGGGCGTTTGCGTCGTGGCTCTACGCGGAGGGCTACACCGAGACGAACCGCCTCCAGCCGTTGAAGCCCCCCAAGATCCAGAAGAAGGTCATACCCGTCCTAAGCGACGACGAGATGCGCAAGTTGCTGGGCATCTTCAACACCGACGACGCCTTCGGTGTCCGCAACCAAGCCATCATCTGGGTGTTTCTCGACTGCGGGTTGCGGGCGTCGGAGCTGTGCAACCTCCAGCTCGCAGACGTGCACTTGCGCCAGGGCTACCTGAAGGTCCTCGGGAAGGGCAACAAGGAACGACTCGTGCCATTCGGCACGGGCGCGCAGGCAGCGCTCCTCCGCTGGCGGGACCAAGCCCGCCCGGAGTTCGAAGCGGAGTCTGCGCCGAGCGAGTCCTTCTTCCTCAACGCCAACGGCGACGGGCTGGGTTTGCAAGCGCTCGAAGAGATCGTAAAGCGGTCCGGCATTCGCGCCGGCATCCCGCGCGTGACTTGCCATTTGCTACGCCATTCGTTCGCGACGGCGTACCTCGTCAAGGAAGTGGGGGATTCGCTGCGGCTCCAACAGATCCTGGGCCATACGAGTTTGGAGATGGTCCGGCACTACGTGGCGATGGCCAATATTCAGCAAAGCCTGATCGAACGAAGGGCCTCCGCTATGGACGTAGTCTTGCAGGGGCCGCCGAAATCGACACAACGGAGGTCACACCAACCGAAAAGACCTTCCGACAGCTCTCCCCGCGCACGGTCCTGGAATAGTCAGCGCGCTGACCACGGCGAGGCCTGAATCAGTCAAAGGTGCTGGGGAGCCAACGGGCTTCCGCGTTCATCGGCCAGACGGCGGAGCCAGGGCCGGCCTGACCGCATCGGCACCCAACGCCGCCTGGCTCCTCGGTGCGCGAATCACCAACACCCGCGTGATGAGATCGAGGTTTGAGCCGATGTGGAACGCCACATTCGTGTCGTAATTGGTGGGGATAAGGCACGTGCGCTCCGTCGGCCCGGGGACGAGCCTGGGAAACCACCGCGTGGAGTCTGCGCTCCGGAATACCGTTCCAAACGCAAGGATGACTGCACCGCAGTCGAAGAGTGGATCGGGCCCGGCGGCCAAGAGAGCCGCCGTGTCGGCGGGCACAAATCCCATGTCAGGTAGGGCGTCCAAGACCTCCGTAATTCGCAGGACGGTCTTGAGGCCTGAGAGACTATCGGGCAGAGCGTCGGGGTGCTCGTTCGTGAGCAGTACGAGCCGCTCTGTCTGCCGGCGGGGCGGTCCCGCCGGTGAGGTCTCCACGGACACCACGTCTCCCCACACAAGTTTCCCGCGCAGGAGCTCAGCATCCGGAATGGACCTGTCTACGACGACATCAGCCTCGCGTTCTACCCACAATGCGTGTTGGCGGCCAGCCACCGACGTGTTGCCCACGGATTGCCGTTGGTGGGGCGGACGTTGAGGTCTTGCCGCGCCGGCGCTGGGTACTCTCGCCCGAGCTCGGTCGAATCGAGCCCTTGCCCGGGGGTCCAGCAGGACGTCCTTGGCTTCGTTGAGCAAACGAAGTGCGTCTTCGTCCGGCGGCAGTCCAACCTTAAGGGCGTACTTTCGGGCAAGTTGGCGATACACCGCCGAGACCACAACGCTGTCCGCAGACGGCTGGAGACCAAGGAGATCGTAGTAGTCGACCCAGCGCCTTTCCCACGGATCCATCCGGCACCACCGACATTCTGCTCTCGGTCGTGTGCGAATCAGTCCCGCGAGCGCTGGAGAGGATTCTACAGGCTTCAATGTGAGTTGGGTCGCGAGCAACCGCGTTTTCGACGGTCAGGTTCAAAGTGGATGGGAGGAGGGCAGGCGGGTCAGCCTTCGCTGGCTACGCGGAGTACTCGCGCTGGACCAGCGACCGATAGCCGGCCGCGAACAGGAGTTCCTCGGCGTCCGGCACGGTGAGTTCCATGCCGGCAAACGCCAGGGTGATGAGCGCGTCCCGACTTGGGTTCACGCGCTCGCCCGAGAACAGCCTCGACACGTAGCTTTCCGACAGCCAGCTGTCGGCCGAGATGGCCGCCAGCGTCTTTGTCGTTTTGCCCCGGAACTTGTTGAGCACCGTGGTCAACTCCGAGCCGATGTAGGGACGCGGTTTGAGACGAGCCGCTTGCATGGTCATACCTCCAACACAAAACAGAACGTGAAGGCTGACCACAGCTCGCCGGGTTCCGGACCCTCCTCGGGAACCATCGTAGCTGCCCGCGAGGCAATCCGTGCTTGCCTCTCGGGCAAGTTGCTCGTCTGGATCCGGTCTTGCCCGGTCGGCGCGGACGCCGCAGTCACGGTCCTGCTATCCAGAGGGGAGACCGGTGGCTCGGTCTTGAATTGTATACTCTGATTATCATATAATGAGGGGCTATGCCTGCCACCCTACCCCGCTCAGCCAAGGCGTTCGTCGTCAGCCCCGCTGACGACGCCGTGCTGCGCGCGGCCTTCCGCTACTACTACCTGTCGAGTCGACAGGTGTGCCGCCTGCTCTATTCACCGGGCTCCCTTACCTACGTTCAGTCCAAGCTCAAGCAACTCACCGACGCAGGGTTCCTGCAACGCATCTGGCTACCCCGCCCGGCTGCGCACGGGAGCGCCCCATCCGTCTACACGCTGGCCCGTAAGGGTCTGAACTACCTGGCTGGTGCGGGCGTCGATGTCGATCGCCGGCGCTACCGTCCGTCAGAGCAGCGTGAGCACACGTACCTCTTCCTTGGACACACCCTCGCCGTGAACGACGTGCTGATCAGCGCGGAGCTGCTGGGCCGTGTCCAGCCGGATTATGCACTCGCCCGAATGCTCCACGAGCGCGACCTCAAACGTCGCCCAGTGCAGATCCACGATGACGACGGTCGGACGATCGTTGTGGTGCCGGACGGTTGGCTCGACCTGCGAGTGAAGGCGGCGTACCAGGTGTGTCTCGCGCTCGAACTTGACAGGGGAACCGAAGAGCAAAAGGTGTGGCGACGCAAGGTGCGGGGCCTGCTGGCCTACGCGAACGGGCCGTATCAGGACGCATTTCAGACAAAATCACTCACGATTGCGGTCGTCGCCACATCCGGCGACAAGCGGCTCCTGCAGCTACTCCGCTGGACGGAGAGCGAGCTGACGGCACGCCACGAACAGGGACAGGGCGACCTGTTCGTCTTCACTGCCATCCACCCGGATGCTGCCGAGCGCGACGACCTGTTCTTCTCCCGGCGCTGGTACCAGCCGTTTGGGGACCAGCCGATCGCGCTCCTGGACCCTGCTTCGGACGCGTGAGGCGGTGGTCGTTCGGGAGTCGCCCTTCCCTGACCCTCGGAACCTACGGACCGTCTCTTCTCCGGCGGCCGTTCAAGCTTGGCGCGAGCGGAATCGCGGCGCATAAGCACGGCATTGGGCTCACCGGCCAGGGTAAGAGCAAGTTCCTGGCCAGCCTGTTTGTGCAACTCTTTCGGCAGGGCGTCGGCTGCGCACTGATCGACCCGCATGCGGACCTTGCCAACGACATCCTCGGAGCGCTTGCCGATGCCGGGCATTTTGCCACTCCAGACGCGCGAGAACGGCTCTATTTCATCGATTTCGGCCAGTCAGGCAGATATGTACCGTTCAACGTCCTTCGACAGCCCTACGACGATCACACGGTGGCGAAGAACGTCGTCGAGGCCTGCAAGCGCGCCTGGCCGGCGCTGGCCGACGGGGCCGCGCCGCAGTTTGAGAACATCCTGCTCGCGGGCGCATTCGTCCTCATCCAGAACGGCCTACCGCTCACCGCGCTCCCGCGGCTCCTGTCCGACGGGCCGTATCGCGGTCAGCTCCTCCTGCATGTGACCGACGGTGACGTGGTCGACTTCTTCCGTGGACGCTTCGACCGCTGGGGCAAGGACACGCCGCTGATGGTCGAGTCGACCCTGCGGCGCGTCTTCCTGCTGACGTTTAGCCCGGCGTTGAAAGGCGCGTTGGGCCAGGAGGACAACCTCCTCAACTTCCGCGAGCTCATGGACGCCGGTGTCAGTATCATTTTCAACCTGGGCGGGCTGGATGAAGACACCCAGCGACTGCTCGGCTGCCTGATTACGGTCGGATTCGAGGTCGCGGCACTCTCGCGGGCGGAGATCCCTGAGGAGCAGCGCCGCCAGTACCACCTCATCATCGACGAGTTCTCGCAGTTCTCGGCGCAGAGCGAGGAGTCGCTCGCCCGCGTGCTCTCACTCGCGCGAAAGTACGGCCTCTACCTCACGCTCGCCCATCAAACGTGGTCTCAGGTGAACGCCAGGCTCCAGGGCGCGTTGCAGAATGCCGTTACGGTCGCCTTCAAACTCGGGCGCAGCGACGCCGAATGGGCGGCGCCCCGCTTCGGGCGCTTCGATCCGTACGCCCTCAAACACGAGGTGGCCGACCCTACACAGATCGAGCGCACGCACCCCGTCTACTTCAACCTCCAGGAAGCGGTGGAAGGCTGGACGCAGTCACTGATGGACTTGAAGCCGCGCGAAGCCTATGTCCGAGTCGGGCAACGAACCGTCCGGGTGAAGTCTCCAACGTTTCCGCGCCCGCGGTGCAGCAAAGACGAGCTTCGCGCAGTAACTGCGCACTACGCGCAGGCGTTCCTCCGGTCAGCGCCTCTTGATGTTCATGCCGCGTCTGACCAGCGCACCCGGCGACGAGTGGCGCTCGATGACGCCGAGGGTCCCGTCCACTGATCGGGTGGTGGGCGGGTCGGGCTTGACAAGCGATCGTCCAAATGTATAATCACATTATCATATGACATGAAGGAACAGGACCCCCGCCCGCGTCCCTGGGACGTGGCCGCGATCAGCCAATTGCTCGAAGTAACGCCCGAAAAGACGGGCGACATCGCCTTCGGCGATGGCCTTCGCTTTCAGCTCAGCGACGCCCCGGAGCCCACCTCGGTCGAGCTCTTCGCGGACGCGTCGGTGGCCCGCATTACGACCCCCGACACCCAGCTCACGCTCCGTCGCATCGAACCCCCCGGCGTTCAGGCCGGACAGATCGTGTTCCAGCGTGCGTCGGCTGACGAACGATACCGCCTGGCTGAACTGAGCCCGGGCGGCGAGATGTCGCTGATCACTGGCAAGTCGGAACGGCCCGGGTCACCGACAGACAAGGTCGCGAACGCTGGCGCTTCGGTGGAGCAAAATGGCCGAGAAGCGCAACTCGAACGGGCCGTCCGGATGCTGAGGGACGCACTTGATGGCTGCGGAGGCGACGACCCTTCATGCCCGGATTGCGGGCCAGCACGGGCATTCGCCGACGAACTTCTGAAGCGGCCGGCCGAACAGGCCAACCAACCAAATCCTGAGCACGAGCGGCTCACGATCAGGGGACGGATCGGCGCAGCGCTCAATTTTCGCGTCACTGCGAACGGCGTGCCCATCGCGCGCTTCCCGGTCGCGGTTCACCGTGACGACGGAGGAACCACCTGGGAAACCGTCGTCGTGTTCGGCGAGAAGGCCGAACGGCTTCGTGGCGCTCTTCAGAAAGGCCAGACGGTTGAGGTCGTCGGTTACGCCCACGACCGGGAGGTCCCGAAGCGCGATGGCAGCTTGAAGACCGTCCATGAAATCTACGCCGCGGTCGTCAGAACCCGATAGGCACCTCTCCGCGCAGCGCTCCTTTGCGGATTGGCGAGGAGGTTCAAGGGGGAAGCGACAATCCGCCGGCCCCCTTGGGGGTGCCCTCTCGCTCACATTCCGTTGTTCAAGAATTTAGATCAGTTGTGAGCGAGAGGGCGGGGGGAGTGGGCGGCAAAAGCCGCAGTCTTTTAGGACGCGAAGCGACCGGCAGCCCACTCCCCCCGCCCGCAGGGCACCCCGCCGCGAGTCTGGAAGACTCGTCCTCCCCCTTGCCTCCTGTCCGCAGGACCAAGGAGGTGTCGCGGCCGATGTAGAGTGTGAATCGCCAGAGATAAGGTCCACGACCGGGGCGAGATCGCCAGAGTGATGCCCGTTGGCGTCGCCGCAGTGATGCCCGGATCGCCAGAGTGATGCCCACCCCCAGAACGCCGTCCTGAGGACGA
>JADZEI010000036.1 GCA_020850615.1 Dehalococcoidia bacterium
CACTCATCGCTGGGTTACCGGACCCCTGTCGAGTACGAAGAGGGCCGTGTCAGCGACGCCGTCGCATCTCTACCGGCCGCGTGAATTCGCGGAAGAAACGTGTCCGCCATATCGGGGCAACCACACGAATACGCCGCCCCCGCCTCTCGGAACTGGGAACTGGGAACTAAATAATCGCCCCCGCGTCCTTCAGCTTCGCGATCGCCTCCCAGTCGAGGCCCGCTTCCAGCAGCACCGTCTCGGTATCCTGACCCACCTCCGGGACGTCGCCGCCGGTGCGGGCGGGCGCGGCCCCGAATTCGACCGGCACCCGGACGATGCGCCGCGGCACGCCCTTCACGGTGCACTCCGTGGTCACCAGCGGCCCGATGTCCGGGTCGGCGAAGAGGTCGGCCGCACCGTGGACCGGCGCCCAGATCACGTCCGCCGCTTCCATCCGCGCGCCGATGTCCGCGGCGTCGAACCGCGCGAAGGCGGCGTCGAGCTCGGCCACCAGCGCCGCGGCGTTGATTGCCCGCTCCCTTGCGCTCGTGAACCGCGCGTCCTCCGCCAGCTCCGTCCGCCCGAGCGCACCGCACAGCGCCGGCCATACGCGGTCCGACTGCAGGTTCACGAGGGCGATCCACCGCCCGTCGCCGCAGCGGTAGAAGCTGTTCAGCGGGTTCGTCACCTGGTCGCGCGGCACGTTGCCCGCCGCCTGCCCGACGAAGCTGAAGTTCGCGAGGTCCCAGCCCAGCGCGTAGCTCCCGTTGCCCGCCAGCGAGGTGTGCACGAATTCCCCGCCGCCGCCGCGCGACCGCCGGAACAGCGCCGCGCAGATCCCCGCGACTGCCGACATCGCCGTCGCGTGGTCACCGATCGCCGCTCGCGGCACCACCGGCGATTCGAGCCCCTCGCTGAACAGCCCGCCCATCCCCGAGGCCGCCCAGAATGCCGCGCCATCGAACGCCGGCCGGTCCCGCGCCGCGCTCTCCCGCCCATACCCGGTGACCGCGCAGTAGATGACGTCCGGCGCCTCCGCGCTGACCGACGCGTAATCCAGCCGCATCTTCTCGGTGTCGCCTGGCTGCAGGTTCGTGACCAGCACGTCGGCCTGGCGGACCAGCTCTATCACGGTCGCCCGCCCCTCCGGCCGCTTGAGGTTGATCGCCACGCTCCGCTTGCCCGCGTTCGTGACCTCGAAGATCGGGTTCACGCTCTTGTCGCGGGCCGGGTTGCTCGTGCCGCGCAGGCCGTCGCCGTTCAGGGGCTCGACCTTGATCACGTCGGCGCCCCATTCCTTCATGATCCGGGCCGCCGCGGGCGCAGCCACCCAGCTCCCGATCTCGATCACCCGGACGCCCTCGAGGGGCAGCGAACCTCCAGCCATAGCGCACCACCAGCTCCCGGCGCGGCCGCCCGCGCGCCCATCTCCCCACCATTCTGCCAGCGCCTCCGCTTACCCGGGGCCCGGCGGCCCGCGTTCGCGCCGGCGCGGAGCTTGGGCGGCCCGCTGCGCGCGGGGCTTTACCCGCGCGACATCCGTTTACCAACTCCGATCCTTCGTGCCGCTGTAATCGCCCTGTTATGCGACATAGCGTGCCTGCGATGGCCGCGCCATCGCCGCGCGTCGCGCCGCGCACCATGCTCGCATCACACAACGGAGGGCCCGCCGTGTTCCCAGCGCTCAGCCCGCGAACCCGGCGCACCGCCCGCCCGATAGCCTGCGCCCGCCCGGCGCCGCCGGGCCCGGGGGAGTGAGCCGCGCCGATGCACGACTTCCGGCCACGGCCCCCCACCCTCGCCGGCCGCGCGCGCCGGCCCTACGGCACCATCGGCCGGGGTGCCCCGCGTTCGCGCTGGTACGGCTGGTACTGGTTCGCCGCGGCCGGGGTCGTCGCCGTCCTCTTCGTTGCCGCGCTCGCCGCCTTCCGCCCCGGCCAGCCCGGCGTGGCGGGCGTGACGGCCATCATCCATGACTCCGCCCCGGCGGCGGCGCCCATCGCTACCACCGCAGTCATCGGTCACTCACTCGAAGGCCGCCCGATCGAGGCCACGTCCATCGGCGCCGGGGCCACCCTGGTCCTCATCGGCGGGCTCCACGCCGGCCCCGAAGCCGTATCCGTCGACGTCGTCGACGACCTCCGCGAGGACTACGTCAGCGGCGACCGGGAGCTCCTCGGCGGCGTCGAGCTCGTGTTCATCCCGGCCGCGAACCCCGACGGGCTCGCCGCCGGCACCCGCGTGAACGCCGCCGGCGTCGACCTCAACCGCAATTGGCCCACGGGCGACTGGAGCGCCGAGGCGATCCACACCGGCGAGGTCGTGAGCGGCGGCACGGCGCCCCTCTCCGAGCCCGAGACGCGCGCCCTGCACGACTACCTCGTCGACCTGCGTCCCGCCCTCGTCCTGAGCGTCCACGGCTTCGGCGGAGTCGTCGATGACAACGAAGTGGGCCGCGCCAGCGAGCTCGCCGCCCGCTGGGCCGAAGCCGCCGGCTTCGAGCACATCGAGGAATGGACGGAGTACGAGATCAGCGGCCAGCTCATCGACGCGCTCGCGGGCGAGGGCATCCCCGCCGCCGACATCGAGCTGGCCGAGGGCGACACCCGGCCCACCGCCACCGCCCGCGAGGCCCTCGAAGCGGTCCTCGAAGCGCTCGCCGCCCGGTAGCCGTTTCCGCGGTCCGGGAGCCCTGCTGCGCCGATACGAACGGCCCTGTATGGCGGCGCGCGTTCACGCTACCTTTACCGTGTCATCACCAGCCGTTCACCAATCGGCCGCGCCGCGGCCGGCCCCCGGGCCCCGGGAGGTGAGCTGGACGGGCCCGGACCACTATTGCAGACCACCGCCATGCCACCTCCCGGCACGCCCTGGCGGGGTCCGCGTTCAGAGCGTTGCCGGTGCCCCCCGCCGGCCCGATACCTGGCAATGAGGGACTACCGACATGTCTGCGGGCACTCCAGGGAGGATCGCGCGCCACGCCTTCCCGTCGCTTCTCATCCTGGCGCTCACCATCGCGTTCGCCACGCTCGTAACCGCGTGCGTCCCCGGCGATGCCAGCTGTCTCGAACGGGCCGGCCCTGGTGACTGCACCGAAACCGTCGCCCTCGACCAGCTCGGCGCGATCGAGTCGCCACAGGCGCCGGATAACTGGCTCGACTTCGACTACTCGGCGGCTTCCGGCCTCAGCGACCGCCTCCGCGTCGATTTCGTGGTAGCAGGCATCACCGGTACCCCCACCGGGATGGAGCTGCGGGTCACGTGGAGCGGCGCGGCTGACTGCGCGCTCCAGGTGGTCAATGCCGTCGACAACACGAAGGTGTACGGCACTTTCGTGCGCACAGCGTACGGCAGCGATTCCAACACCTCCGCCGGCCTCCTCGCCGACGTCCTCGCAGCGCGCGGCGCCGGGGTCAACTTCAGCATCTTCATCGAGCTCGTCCCCACCACGGCTCAGCTCGATTGCTCCACCACCATCGATGCCGTCCAGCTGTTTGAGACCGGCTCGACCCCCGACGACGCAACCATCACCGTCCGCAAGGTCGTCCCCAACGTCGTCGACGACTTCACCGGGTTTGCCATCTACCGGGTGCCGTCGAGCGGCCCCGTGGGCTTCGTCAGCGAAGGTGGCGGCGAACTGGCCGTCACGGGCCTCCCCAGCACCGGCAGCGTGACCCTCTCCGAGTACGTGCCCGATGACTACCGCGGGCTCGGGCACTCCACCGTTGAATACAGTGAGGGCTGCCCGGCCGCGCCCATGGTACCCAGCACCGCCCCCGGCAGCGGCATCATCGACGCCGTCGTGGACATGTCCGCCTTCACCGCCCCGTTGGTTTGCTTCTACAACGAGCTCCTCACCCAGCAGATCGTCGTCGAGAAGTACAGCGACCCGGCAGCCAACTTCACCGGCACCGAGCCGGTCGAAGGCTGGGCGGTGACAATCACGCGAACCTCGCCCAGCCCGACCGCCCCCGAGACCCGGCTCACCGGCCCCGACGGACGCGCCGTTTTCGCCGGCATCCCCGCGGGCGAGTGGCTCGTCACCGAAGAAACGCGGGCCGGGTGGACCACCGTCGGCTCCGTCGTCGATGGCATCAGCCAGTCCGGTGCCGAGCGTACCGTCGTCTTTGGCGGCGGCGAGTCCGAAACCGTCCGCTTCTATAACCAGTCCAACGAGCCCACAACGGGCCGGGTGGTCGTCCACAAGACGCTGATGACCAACGGGATCACCAGCGGCGGCGGCGCCGGGTGGGAGTTCACGCTCACCGGCTGCGGCATCATGCCACGGACCGCGACCACCGACGCCGCCGGCATCGCCGACTTCGGCGAGCTCCTCGCCACCACCCGCGGCTGCGTCTACACCGTGACCGAAACCGCGGTCGACGGCTGGGCTCCGTGGCCCGCCGCCAGCCAGGAGATCCGGGTCACAGCTGGCCAGGTGCGCGAAGTCGGCTTCACGAACATGCACCTCGACCTCTGCCCCGACTGTGGCATCGTGACCACCACACCCACTGCCACCCCGACCCGCACGCCGACTCCAACGCCAACCCCGACGGCGACGCCCACGGTCGTCCCGACCACGCCGCCCGCGACCCCCACCGCCTCGGTGACGCAGCCGGTCGAAGTGTCGCCGACGCCCACCACGCCGGCCCCGGCCACCCTGGCGCCCACGACGCCCACGCCCGGCGCGCCGGTCACCGGCACGGGCCGCGCCAGCGACGCCGCCCCACTGCCCATCGCCCTCGCCGGTCTCGCGTTCATCGTCTCCGGCGCGGCACTCCTGGCAGCTCGCCGCCGCTGATCTCCCGTGTCAGCAGCGCGCAGCAGAAAGGGCCGGCGATTCGCCGGCCCTTTCCTTATGGTGTCGAGCCCGGTCCGGGTTAGACCTCGGCCACGCCCTTGGGCGCCCGCTGCTTCATGAAGCCGAACATGTAGCCCGCGACGCGCCGCATCTGGATTTCTTCCGCCCCTTCCGTGATGCGGTAGCGGCGGTGGTGCCGGTAGATGTGTTCGAACGGCTTGTGGCGCGAATACCCGAGCCCGCCGTGCACCTGCATCGCCTGGTCCGCCGCCTGGCAGCAGAGCCGGTTCGCGTAGTAGTTGCACATCGAGACCTTGTCCGAGACCGAGAAGGCCCCGTAGGTGTCCATCATGTACGCCGTCTTGTGGATCAGCGCCCGCAGCATCTCGGCCTGCGTCTGCAGCTCCACCAACGGGAACTGGATGCCCTGGTTCGTCGCCAGCGCCTTGCCGAACGGCTTGCGCTCCTTGGCGTACTTCACCGCCTCGTTGATGCAGAACTGCGCCGCGCCGAGGCTCGACGCCGCCTGGCGAATGCGGTTCTCGTTGAAGAACAGCTGCACCACGCCGAGGCCCTTGCCCTCACCGCCGAAGATGGCCTTGTTCGGCACCCGCACGTCCTTCATCGAGATCCGGCCGTGGTCGGTCGGCATGTTGAACGTCCAGAGCAGCTCCTCGACCTTGAAGCCCTCGGCGTCGGTCGGGGTCAGGAACGCCGTGATCCCGTCGCCGTCGCCGGCCTTGCCGGAGGTGCGCGCGAAGATCAGGTCCCACTTGGCGCGATGGATGCCCGTGTTCCAGGTCTTCTCGCCGTTCAGCACCCACTCGTCGCCGTCGCGGTAGGCGTTCGTCTCCATGTGCGTCGCGTCGGAGCCGTGCTCCGGCTCGGTGATGCCAAAGGCGAAGCCGCCCTGGCCCGCCAGCATCTTCGGCACCCACTCCGCCTTCTGCTCTTCGGTGCCGTGCTCCAGCATCAGCAGCAGGCCGACGTTGTTGCCCACGATCGAGTGCTCGTTCTGCAGGTCGCAGTGGAGGCCGAGGCCCTTCGCGGCCAGGTGCTCGCGGATGATCGCCATCCCGAGGTTCGTGCCGTCCTTGCCGCCGTACTCCTTCGGGAACGGGTAGCGGAGGTGGCCCGCCGCGTCCGCCCGGCGCCGTACTTCCGCCAGGAGCTGCTCCCAGTCCTCGGTCGGCACGCCGCCCTCGTCCCAGTTCGTCCGGGCGTCTTCGCGCCGGTGGTCGAAGAACCGGATGTTGTCGTTCTCCTGCTCGAGCGGCTTGATCTCGCGCTCGATGAAGTCATCCAGCACCTTCAGGTAGTCCGCGATGTCCTGCGGGATTTCGTAGAAGTCCAAGCGTCATCCTCCGAATCTGGTTAATCAGCGCGTGCGATGCTACGCCAATGTGCGCGAACACGCGCGGAAAACCCGGAGCTTTCTCGCGCCTCTTTCCCCGCGCGGCCTGCCGCCGCTGCTATGGTTATGCGAGGCTATGGACACACGGCTCCGGGCGGCTGCCGCCACCATCGCAACCTTCGCGGTCCTACTTGCCGCGGTAGCCTGTTCCGGCCGCGAACCCGTGCCCGCCGTCCTTGCCCCCGTCTCGCCCGGCACCGCGGTCGTCCCGCCGCCGTCTGTCGCGCTCGCCCCGTCCTTTCGCGCCGACCAGGGCCTTTCCTTTGAAGCCCGCGCGGCCATCCACGACCGCCGCGAACCCGACCTCGCCGTGACCGTTGACTACGGCGATGGCGTGTCCGAGACGCTGCTCGCCGGGCCCGGGGGCGCAGTCGCCCTTGAACACCGCTACCGCGGCCACGGCGACTTCCCGCTGACCGTCCGCGCGGCCGGCCCCGGCGGCGAAACCGTGGCCACCGCGACCGTCACTGTCGCGCCCCGCCACGTCGTCTTCGTCCAGGGCCTGAACAGCGAGAGCAACTGCCCCGGCGGCAGGCGCTTCCTCGACCGCGCGCCCGAGTGGATCGCCCCCTACCTCGAAGGAGACGCCGAGCTCGCCGCCACCATGCAGCTCGACGACTCCAGCTACCTCTACTTCAGCTACTCCGGCGCCTACTGCGACGGCTCCGACGGCACCCGCGGCGCCGCCCCCGACTACGACGCGGGCGACACCTGCGGCAGCATCGATGGCCGGGCGGCGCCACGGCTCCGGGCGTTCATCGATGGGCTCGGCCCCGGCCGCGTGACCATCGTCGCCCACAGCATGGGCGGCATCGTCAGCGCCTACACCATCGCCGCCGACCCCGCCTGGGCGCTCGACCGCATCGCCTCGGTCGTCACCTTCGATAGCCCCCTCGGCGGCGTCGACCCCGCGCGCACGACCGTCCTCGCGATGCTCGCGGTCCGTTCCGACCGCTGCGGCTGGGGCTCCGACGCGATCGACCAGCTCAAGGACGGCAGCTCCGTCATCGACCAGGCCCGCCGCGCCGCCCTCGTCGTCCCCTTCTATACGCTCGACGGGAGCGGCGACGAACCGGGCGCCCTCGGTCTCGCCGAAGCCGTGAAGGGCGGCGAAACCACGCTCCCCGGCGAGCGCCTCCACTGGCAGGTGAGCGAAGCGCACAGCGAGATCTGGAACCGCACGCCCAGCTCCCCCGCCGGCCCCGACAAGCGCCGCTTCGTCGTCTGCGCCCTCCTCGACGACGCCCGGTGCCTGCCGTAGCCCCGCCGCCCGTGCCACCCACCACCCGAATTCACGGTTCACGGTTCACGATTCACACTGGTGTGGACGTGGTCGGCTTCGATGGCGCAGTTCGCCCGTGGCGCGGGCGACCATGACGGTCGACGTGCCGGTCAAGGAGCTCACTCGCGGAGGGAGCGCGGTGCGGGCAGTCCGATGTTGTCGTCGCCGAACCATTGAACTCGCAGGCTCGTGGCGTCCCTGAAGGAGCGAAGGTGGGTGGCTGCTATGTCGAGACAATTGAGGATGGCGTCGATCGCATCGATCCCGTGAATCGTAATCCACTCGGCACTCGGGAACATCTCTCCGAGGAGCCGGAACTCCACCGTGGCGTGGAACGGCTCCCTGTTAGTTGACTCTTCGGGGATGCGCAGCTGCAAACGGAGCTCGTGCAGATCTCCGTTCGCACCCAGGACCCTGTACGTCCGAGTGAGTACCGTTTCCTGTGCCGCGCCTGGCCCGTCTCCCATTACCCCACCTTCATTTTCGTTTACGTCGAACTCTACGGACGTGGAGGCCAAACTCCTGACGGGCGCGACATCGCAGCCGATCACGCCCACCCCGGCGTAAACCGTGAACGGTGAACGTGAACTTCGCCTACCCGGGCCAGTCCTCCTCCGCTTCCGCCACGAGCGCGGGCACGTCGCGCGGGAGCAGCACGCCCGCCGCCACGGCGCGCTCGGCCGCCGCCCGGAACTTCGCGAGGAACGACGCCCGGTCGCCGTAGAGCGCGTGCACCTGCTCCCGCGGGAACGCGTGCGACGAGCCGCCGAGGTAGGCGAAGATGTCGTCCTTCAGCGGGATCGCGCTGTTTTTCGCCAGCGGCACATCCGCCTGCGGCAGCCGGATCCCGCCGCGCGCGATGCCCAGCTCGTCGCGCACCACCTCCGCCGGGTCGCCCGCGAACTCGACGAGCGGCTGCACCGGCGGCGGTGTGCCTTCGGACAGCCAGCGGTGCATGTGGTGGAAGGCCGCGTCGTAGAGCGGGATCATCGGGATCCGGTTGATCCCCTCCGAAAGCGGCAGCGTCCGCACCTGGTCCCGCACGAACTTCGCCTGCCGGTCGCGCTGGCCCTGCGCCGAGACGTGGCACGTCCCCGCCGACTCCCAGTACCGGAACGTGTCCGTGTCCGGCTGCCGCACCGGGTAGCAGGCGATCGCCTCCAGCTCGGAGTTCACCACGAACACCGGCACGCCGAGGTCGTCGCGCAGCAGGTTCGCCCCGCGCAGCCGGTCCCGCGGCGAGTTCGACATCGCCGGCGCGTTGATGTTCACCACCGCGTCCCCGACTTCGAGCGGGCTCCCCGTCCCGAAATAGATGGTCAGGATGAAGCCGTCGAACGCCCGGCTCAGCGGCTGGATCGCGTTCACGTACGTCCCCAGCCGGCCCGCCGACTGCGACCCGCCCTGCCCGACCACGTGCCGCACCTCCAGCCCGCCCATCGGGTCGGCCGGCGTCCGCACGCGGTCGCGGCCCACCGCCCGCGCGGCCTGGGTGAACACGTCGTACGAGTAGTCGTCGCCCGGGATGGAGAGCGTCCCGTAGCGCTCCGGGTCCCACGCCCGCAGCCCCTGCGGCTCCGGCGGCAGCCCTTCGAGGCCCACCTTCTGCGTCGTGAGACATACCAGCGCATAGCCGCCCTCGAAGATCTCCAGGCTCTCGGCGCTGAACAGGTCGTACCCCGCGGTGACGTTGTTCCAGGTCACGACCACGGTCCCGTTGAACCGCGCCGGGTCGCCCGGCCGGTAGACCAGCATCCGCGTCTTGAACGGCGCCTCCCCCGCGGGCTCGGCCTGCCAGCGCCCGTCGCGCGTCAGCTCCGCGCCGGGCGCCAGGCGGTAGCGCGTCGCTGTCCCTTCGAGGAAGTACTCCGCCTCCGTGTACCCAAACGCAGCCACGTCGAGCATCGACGCGCCGAACGGCCACCCGCGCTGGCCACCGGTCACCGGCCCCGCGACCACGGGCCGCGCGATTACCTCCGTCATGTTCGTCCCTCCAACAAGCGATGCGGCATTAGACGCCATTCCCGCCGCCGTTTCCACCCCGGCGGCCGGCGGGCCCATTTCGCCACGGCCGCCCGGACGTGAAGCTGACAACCGGCCGCGTTACAATGGCGTTGTATGCGGGACGCACCACCGTCCCGGCGCCGTTAACCGTGCCTCGCCTGGCCCGGAAGCGGTGCCCACCCGCATACGGTCCTGCTGCGCCGCGAATGGGGCAGGGAGTGTTGCCGCGCGCGATTGACAATCGCCTCCGCGTCGGCATCATCCCTTCCTTACGCTGGCCTGCGGCCAGGGCTGTTGGCGAATCACCAGCCGGATTCACACCCGGTGCCCATGTCCATATCCGCCGCACGCACACAACCGCCACGAGGAGTATCTGCATGACCGTGACGAACCAGGATTGGTGGCCCAACCAGCTCAGCCTGAAGCCGCTGATCCAGGACTCCCCCCTCGCCGACCCCATGGGCGAGGACTTCGACTACGCGAAGGAATTCAAGACGCTCGACCTCGATGCCCTCAAGAAGGACATCTTCGAGCTGATGACCACCTCCCAGGACTGGTGGCCCGCCGACTATGGCCACTATGGCCCGCTCTTCATCCGCATGGCCTGGCACAGCGCCGGCACCTACCGCATCAGCGATGGCCGCGGCGGTGGCGGTCGCGGCAGCCAGCGTTTCGCGCCGCTGAACAGCTGGCCCGACAACGTCAACCTCGACAAGGCCCGCCGCCTCCTCTGGCCCATCAAGCAGAAGTACGGCCGCAAGATCTCCTGGGCCGACCTCATGATCTTCACGGGCAACTGCGCCCTCGAATCCATGGGCTTCAAGACCTTCGGCTTTGCCGGCGGCCGTGCCGATGTCTGGGAGCCCGAGGAGATCGACTGGGGCCCGGAGAGTACCTGGCTCGGCGATGAGCGCTACAGCGGCGAACGCGACCTCCAGGACCCCCTCGGCGCCGTCCAGATGGGCCTCATCTACGTGAACCCCGAGGGCCCGAACGGCAACCCCAGCGCCCTCGCCGCCGCGAAGGACATCCGCGAGACCTTCCGCCGCATGGCCATGAACGACGAGGAGACCGTGGCCCTCATCGCCGGCGGCCATACCTTCGGCAAGACGCACGGCGCCGGTCCCGCCAGCAACGTCGGCGCCGAGCCCGAAGCGGCATCCCTCGAAGCCCAGGGCCTCGGCTGGAAGAGCACGTTCGGCACCGGCAAGGGCGTCGATACCATCACCAGTGGCCTCGAAGGCGCCTGGACCCCCACCCCGACGAAGTGGGACAACAGCTTCTTCGAGACCCTCTACAAGTACGACTGGGACCTGACCAAGAGCCCGGCCGGCGCCTCCCAGTGGATCCCCACCGACCCGGCCGCCAACGACGCGGTGGCCGACGCACACGATCCCTCGAAGCGCCACGCCCCGGTCATGCTCACGACCGACCTCGCGCTCCGCATGGACCCGATCTACGGGCCCATCTCCCGGCGCTTCCTCGAAAACCCGGATGAATTCGCCCTCGCCTTCGCGAAGGCCTGGTTCAAGCTCACCCACCGCGACATGGGCCCCGTGAGCCGCTATCTCGGCCCGCTCGTGCCCGCCGAGCAGATGATCTGGCAGGACCCCCTCCCCGCTGTGAACCACGAGCTCGTCAACGAGCAGGACGTGGCTGACCTGAAGGCGAAGGTCCTCGCCTCCGGCCTCACGGTCTCGCAGCTGGTGTCGACCGCCTGGGCGTCCGCCTCGACCTTCCGCGGCACCGACCGCCGCGGCGGCGCCAATGGCGCGCGCATCCGCCTCGAACCGCAGAAGGGCTGGGCCGCGAACGACCCGGATCAGCTCGCCACCGTGCTCGCGGGCCTCGAAAAGGTCCAGGCGGACTTCAACAACGCCCAGGCCGGCGGCAAGCGCATCTCCCTCGCCGACCTCATCGTCCTCGCCGGCTGCGCCGCCGTCGAAAAGGCCGCGAAGGACGCCGGCGTCGATGTCCAGGTGCCCTTCACCCCGGGCCGCACGGACGCCCTGGCCGAGCAGACCGACGTCGACTCGATCGCCGTGCTCGAACCCGTCGCCGACGGCTTCCGCAACTTCGTGAAGGGCGGCCTTCGCAAGACGGCCGAGCAGCTCCTCATCGAAAAGACGGCGATGCTCACCCTCACCGCCCCGGAGATGACCGTCCTCGTCGGCGGCCTCCGCGTCCTCGGCGCCAACACCGGCCAGTCGCCCGTCGGCGTCTTCACCACCCGCCCCGGCGCGCTCACGAACGACTTCTTCGTGAACCTGCTGGACAACAACACCGAGTGGCAGACATCCTCGACGTCCGTCTTCGGCTTCTCGAACACCCAGGAGATGGACACCGCCTTCGAGGGCAAAGACCGCGCGACCGGCGAGGTGAAGTGGACCGGCTCCCGCGTGGACCTGCTCTTCGGCGCGCACTCCCAGCTCCGCGCACTCGCCGAGGTCTACGCCTGCAGTGACTCGCAGCCGAAGTTCGTCCAGGACTTCGTCGCCGCCTGGACCAAGGTCATGAACCTCGACCGCTTCGACCTCGCCCGCTAGGCGCTACCGCCCCGGGGCACCACCGCGAGGGCTGCCATCCGGCAGCCCTCGCGCCGTTTCATCCTGCCATCGCGAAGCGGTAGTCCGCCGAGCCCAGCCTCGGCGGGGCGTCTAAGCCCAACACACGCCGCACCGAAGGCCCTACCGCCGCACCCCATATCGGTGGCCCGACCGGCAGGGAGGGCTCCCGTCGCGCCCCGGTACCGGTCGTGCCCCACCGGCCTCGCACCGTCCCTACCCCACGTTCCCCGGCCGCCGCCCCTCCTCCAGCGCCGCGATCACCTTCGCCGCCGCTTCCCGCTTCGTCACCGTCCCATCGAGGTCTTTGTCCAATTTCGCGTTCTGCGTGTAGAAGACCGTGCCGGCACTGAAGAGCACGAAATCTTCCGCCTGGCCCACCGCGCCTGGCCACAGGATCGACATATACAGGTCGGACACGGCCCTGATTTTCCCGCGGTACGGCGAAAGGTACCGCTCGACCCAGTCGAGCTGCTCTTCCGCCGTCATCGCCGCCAGCTGCGCCACCGTCGTCCCCATCCCCTCCGCCGTCGACGGCATGAACTGGATCAGCCCCGTCGCGCCGCTTTCCGGGTTTCGCACCGAAGCGCTGAATGTCCCTGCCGATTCGAACGCGATCACCGCCATCAGCAGGTCCGGTTCGAACCCGAGGTTCGCCGCGATCTCCCGCACGCGCTGCCGGAACGCCGGCGACACCTTCGCCCCCCACGCCAGCAGCTCTCCGCCGCCCCCGCCGTCCGGCTCCCCTGCCGGCGCGAGGAACCGCGCGTTCACCCACCCCACGGTCGCGTCCTCGGCCGCGACGTTCATCCACGTGTTGCCGTCGGCCAGCGTGACCGGCGCCACGCCCGCCGCCACCACCACCAGCCCCCGCGGCAGCACCGCGATGCTCCGCGTATCGGGGTCCGGCCCCTCCCGCAGGTTCAGCGCCTCCGCGGTCACCCGGAACTGTGCCGGGCCCGCCGGCGCCACCTCCGCGAGGAACGCCCGGTTGACCCAGCCCCGCAGCCCGTCGGACGCCGCGACGTGCACCCACGTGCCCCCGTCGACCACGGCCGGCTCCGCATCGAGCGCGGTCACCAGCTCACCCTCCCTCAGCACCCGCAGCACCGGGTTGCCCACGCCCGCAGCGGCGCGCAGGTTGAGCCCGGCAGTGGCGACTTTGTAGCTCCCTGCCATGATGTGACTCCTTTCTTGTCCCATCTCCAGCCCGCGTGCCCGGCATACTACGCTGGCCATAGCGGCTGTGCGCGTCGACTTTGCGGGCGCGCGCGCCGCCCGGTACCGTGGTCGCCATGTCCGCCGTGCCGCTGTCCCTCCTCGACCTCGCTCTCATCGGTGAGGGCGAGACGCCCCGCGATGCCCTCGAAGGCAGCGTCGCCATCGCCCGCAAGGCCGAGGAGCTCGGCTACCTCCGCATCTGGTACGCCGAACACCACAACATGGCCACTATCGCCTCGTCGGCCCCGGCCGTGCTCATCGCGCACGTCGCGGCGCACACGTCGCGAATCCGGCTCGGCTCCGGCGGCGTCATGCTCCCGAACCACGCCCCGCTCGTCATCGCCGAGCAGTTCGGCACCCTCGCCTCGCTCCACCCCGGCCGCATCGACCTCGGCCTCGGGCGCGCGCCGGGCACCGACCAGGTGACCCTCCGCGCCCTCCGCCGCTCCCCCCAGGCCGCCGAACACTTCCCCCAGGACGTCCTCGAGCTCCAGGCCTACCTTTCGGACGAAACCCGCGTCCCCACGGTCAATGCCACTCCCGGGCGCGGCACAAACGTGCCCATTTACGTCCTCGGCTCCTCGCTCTTCGGCGCCCGGCTCGCCGCGGTCCTCGGCCTGCCCTACGGGTTCGCCTCGCACTTCGCCCCGCAAGCCCTCCACGACGCCATCCACCTCTATCGCACCGAGTTCCAGCCCTCCGACCAGCTCGCCGCCCCGTATGTCATCGCCGGTGTCAATGTCATCGCCGCCGAAACCGAGGACGCCGCCCGGGCCCTGCTCGAAAAGCGCCGCCGCATGCTCGTCCGGAACCTCTTCGGGCGCGCCGGCCAGCCGCTCAGCGACGACGAAGTCGAGCTCGTCCTCGCCTCGCCCCAGGCCGCCCAGGTCGAGGCGATGTTCCACTACACCGCCGCCGGCACGCCCGCCGCCGTCCGCGCCTACCTGGACGAGTTCCAGCGCACCACCGGCGCCGACGAGCTCATGGTCGTCCACCACGGCGATTCCGTGGCCACCCGCCTCCGCTCCCTCGAGCTTCTCGGCGCAGCCACCCCCGCCCCCACCCCCGCGTAGGCGAGGCCGTGGCGAACGACGGAGCCGGCGAGTCCAGCCGCGCCGACCGCCGCGGACCCATCTGCTAAACTCGACAGGCGCCCGGCTGGCTGTCCCCACCGGCAACCGGCCGCCCGCCCGCGGCCCAAGGCCGCCAGGCGCTCACACCGTGCCCCCGTAGCTCAGCGGATAGAGCAGTGGTTTCCTAAACCATGTGCGCAGGTTCGATTCCTGCCGGGGGTACCAAACTGCGCTGTGGATTCACCGCCGCACGATAACTATGAGACGAGTGCAAGGGCGCGTTGCTCTAGCGCTCGGGCGCATGATAACTTCCTGGCATGGAAGTGCGCGTCAAGGATATCGTGTCGGCCGTCCCGGTGTGGCGGGAGTATGAGATCGGGTTCCTCGACAGCCTGGAGGAGACCAACCGGGCGCCGATGACTCAGCGGACCTACGGTGTCGCCGTACGGCAACTCGGGGAGTTCCTGGCGTCGAAGGGAATGCCCACGGACCCCGCGAACGTGAGTCGCGAACACCTCGGCGAGTGGATGCGCTACATGCAGCGGCGGGCTGAGGACGGCGGGCAGGGACTGACGGCACAGACGGCACTACAGCGGTACCGGAGCGCGAGCCGGTTCTTCCTGTGGCTCGTGAAGGAGGGTGAGATCCGGGAATCGCCGATGACGCGGATGGAACCCCCGAAGGTCCCGGAGAAGCTGGTGCCCGTCGTCAACGACGATGCGCTCAAGAAGTTGTTCAAGACGGTGGACGGCACCGAATTCGAGGCGCGCCGTGACCGCGCGATCCTCTCACTGTTCCTTGATGTCGGGCTCCGCATCGCGGAGATGGCTGGCATCAAGGCCGCAGACATCGACATCGACGAGCGCGAAGTGCGCGTGATGGGGAAGGGGCGCCGGGCGCGCGAGCTCCGGTTCACTCGCGAGACCCGCGCGGACATACAGCGGTACCTACGGCAACGGGCAAAACACCCGCACCACGAATCACCGGCACTCTGGATCGGCCGGCAGGGCCCGATGACCGGGAGCGGCATCTACCGCATGGTCACGAGACGGGCCGATGAAGCGGAGATCGGCCACATCCACCCTCACCAACTCCGGCACACCTTCGCGCACGTGTACCTTCGCAACGGCGGCAACGAGGGCAACTTGATGCGCGTCACGGGCTGGAAGTCCCGGAGCATGGTCGATCGGTACGGCGCCAGCGTGGCGGCCTCCCGCGCGGCCGACGCGCACGACGAGTTCTCTCCGAGGAAGCTGGTATGACGAGGCTGACCGCAAAGTGGTTCGCTTGCGAAGACGAAAGGTCGGCAAGTGGCTTCCGCCTCGAGGCGGCATGTGGCCGGCGTGGATGCTGCCCGGCGATGGTAACCGCGTCGCCTGGGGCCGGGTGGGCCCGGGGCGCCGGATGGACGTACGACAGCCGGCTCGGCGTCTGGGGGCTTTCCAGTCGTGTGGCCGAGCAGTGGCGGAGATTCGAGGCCGATGGCGGCGGTTGGCGCGGCTTTGAGCCGACTTCGCAGTTCGGTTGGCGATACCCGGAGCGCGCCGTCCGCGACCCGCGGTCGCCGCGCCGCATTCCTCTCCCGGCGCTTCTACGCTGCCCGCTCTGCCACTGGATCAATCAAGTGCAAACTGTGTAGCGCCGTGGCGCTGCTCTAGCGTATCCTTCCGTCAGTCCCCGCCCTGGCTGTCAGGTCCGCGGAGGGGGCCAACCTTGTCGAACACCGACACCCGCGCGACCTGCTGCGGCGCTGATCGGCTCCATCGCTTTCGGCGTACGCGACGGAAGGTGCGCGGAGCCGACGCCTTTGTCCAAGGATGCCACTAAACAGCAGGTGGGCCGCATAGGCGGCCTGACCACCCACGCCACCTCTGATAGCTCTGCGATCGCCGCACGCGCCCGGGCAGGGCTCACCGCCCGCTTCGAGCGCGAAGTGCGCGAGCATGCCGTGGAGAAAGGGGAGGTACTCAGCGATTCCGAGCTCGCCCGGCGCATCGAGATGACCCGGCGCGTTTACTACGCGCGCCTGGCACTGAAGTCCGCGGAGGCTCGGAGGAAGGGGGCTCTAAGTGGCTCCTGAGAATGCCGCGACCCGCCGGACAGGGCGGGTCTACAGAAGCGCGGCTGCGGGGTGCACGGGCAACACTCACGAGGCGGATGCGCCGTGAGCGAATCATACGACATCGCGGAGGCAGTGAGCGACGTCGACGACGAGCGCAACGCTATCGCCGCGTGCATGTGCGAGAACGCGGACGCCGTGGCCAGGGTGCGGGCAATCATCCGGGCTGACCACCTGCTACGCCCTGAGCACCGGGCGATCTTCGATGGGATCTGCCGTGTGGCCGACAGAGGGGATGTCGTCAACGAGATAACCGTCGGGGAGGACCTGGCTCGCCAGGGGCGGCTCGAAGAAGTCGGCGGTTTGCGCTACCTCAGCGACATGATCTGTCGTCTTCCGTTCAGTGGTGCAGCGGAGCACTACGCGAAGAACACCGTCGAGCGGTACGTACGGAGGGGGTTAGCTCAGATCGGGTCCCGACTCACTTACAGCGCGTTTCAGTTCACGATACCCGTCGCGGAGATGTGCGAGCAGGTTACGGAGCAGCTCGCGGTGCTGAGCCACGTGGGAGCACTCGGGTCCAGCCGCAACGAACCATTGAACTGGGATTCGTTCTGGCAGACGGATGCACAGGCGGAGGAGTGGCTCGTCGAGCCGCTGTTGCCCCGCGGGCGCCAGGTGGCGCTGTTTGCGCCCGCGAAGCAAGGCAAGAGCCTCCTGGCCTTCAACATTGCGTCCGCGCTCGCGCTCGGGTGGCCGATACTCGATCGGCCCACAGGCAAACCCGTGCGCGTGAGCTACTTCGACCTCGAGATGACCGAGGGCGATGTTCAGGAGCGACTACGCGACATGGGCATAGGGCGACACCACGACCTTTCGCCGCTCGCCTATCACCTGTTGCCAAGTCTGCCCCCACTCACGACCCCAGCCGGAGGCGCTGAGCTGATGCGGCTCGTGAAGCAGCATGAGGCTGAGCTCGTCGTCGTCGACACGACCAGCCGCGTGATCGACGGCCCGGAGAATGAGGCGGACACGATGCGGGCTTTCTACCTTCGCACGGGCCTACCGCTGAAGGCGTACGGCGCGACCCTGCTGCGCCTTGATCATGCCGGCAAGGACCCAAGCAAGGGGCAGCGCGGCACCTCTGCCAAGAACGACGACGTCGACCTCGTGTGGGAGTTGATGGCGACACAGGGGGGGATCCGACTGCGGGCCACGCATCGCCGGCAAGCCTGGATCCCTGACACCGTCGACCTGCTGCGGCTTACCGATCCGCTCCGGCACGTGAGGGCGGCGCAAACGTGGCCGGCGGGCACGGTCGAGATGGCTGCACTCCTGGACGAGCTACATCTGCCGATCGATGTGGGCCGCGTGAAGGCTCGGGAGGCGCTTGGCGCGGCCGGGAAGACAGGGAGGAACGAGGTCGTGTCAGCGGCTCTCCGGTACCGCCGCGAAGCGACGACGCGTCCCGGGACAGCACCCGGGACACACAACTCCGGCCCCGAAGGGACAGCAGCCGGGGACAGGTCCACGATCAGGTTCGGGGACAGCCCGTGGGACATGCCGGGACAGGTGCCCGGCGAACCCCGGGACACGTGTGTCTCCCTGAAAGGGGACACGTGTTCGGACGGGGCCGCGGCCACGCAACTTCAGACAGGGAGACACTACGCATGAAGCGCGCATCGTTCCGGCACACCTGTCCCCGCTGTGGCGAGCTGAGCTTCCCCAGTGACGAAGGTCCGCGGTACCGCTGGTGTCTCGAACACGGGGATGTGCTCGTGAACCCGATGACCGACGAGGAGTTGAACGCGCTCACGCGGCCGGCTCCGGCGACGAAGCGCCGCAAGAAGAAGTGGTCGCCATCGGCGATCGGCCTGTTCCTGGAGGCCAGCGAATGATCGCCGACGTCCGCCAGATTCATTGCCCCGATTGCCTTCGCTTCTGTGGCGAGACGGACGGGACCTTCGCCCGGGTGAAGTGCCACGGCTGCCGGCGATGGTTGATGTGGCGCGTTCACGAGGACGGCCAGATCACGGTCGCGGCCGGGTTGCGGCCATGAGGTACACTCGTACCACGCGCTCATCGTCGCGCCCCCACGGCGCACACCACAGCGCAGCGACGGCCAAGCCCGACGGCCATACGGGGCTCCGAGGTCGTCGCATGTCCAGTCCCCAGGCGATCCAGGTCTCGCCCACCATGGCGAAGTTCCTCGCGTTCTTCGGCTCTCTTGACGACGCCGAGGCCGAGCGCCTACTGCGAGTGTTCACTCGCAAGTCGAAACAGGGCCCCTTCACGCCTGAGCAGTGGCAGGCGTTCGGTGACGAGCCGGAGTGTGTCCCACGTCCTAAGTCGACCGAGGAGCTTCAACGGCTCGCCATCCATGCCGACGCACTGGCGAAGCTGGCCGCTGCCCGGGAAGCGTACAGCACCGAGATGCAGGCCGTCCGGAAGGAAAGTGCGCAGGCCGAGCGGCACCTCAGGGGGCATAGGCGGGCCCACGTGATCCAGGAGCTCGAGTATCGCCAGCAGCGAGCGAACGATGCATTGGAAGAGATGCTGCGTATGGAGGTCGAAGCGCGGCCCCATCGACAGCTCGAGCGCAAGCTCGGCCGACGACTGACCTCGGTGTATGAGCCGGTTGGCGTCTTCATGGACGAAGGCGCCCCGTACGAAGACTACCTCGTCTCCAGCGGGAGGGACGCGTGACTGCCGCGACTACCGAACGGAAGCACCTCGCGCCGCTGGAGTGGAAGAGCAGCGGCGGCGCCGGCCAGTTCTCCGCCATCTTCGCGACGTTCGATGTCGTCGACCACGACGGCGACGTGATCCGCAAGAGCGCATTCCAGACCGGCGACACGACCATCATCGGGTCGTGGGGCCACAAGGTGAACGAGTTGCCGGTGGGGCTCGCGACGGTCCGTGTCGGCCCGACCGAGGCGAGCGTCGACGGGCGATTCTTCCTGGACACCGAGGCGGGCCGTGAGACCTACCAGACGGTCAAGGGCCTCGGCGCCGCGTGTGAATGGAGCTGGGTGTTCACTGTGACGCGGCAGTCGTACGGCGAGCATGGAGGGAAGCGCGTACGGTTCATCGAGGGCGTGAGCCTGATCAGCGTGGACCCCGTTCTTCGAGCCGCTGGCATCGGCACTCGCACGACCGCGATCAAGTCCGCGGACACCATGCCGGCGGACCTTGAGACTGAGTTTGCAAGCGGCGGATGGCTGCTTGCCAGGGCGGCGATCTCCGAGGCCGGGCAGACCATGGCGCGGGTGGAGAAGCTCACCGCGAAGCGGTACGAGGTCCCGTCCTCCCGGGTACCCCAGCCGACCCGGGATGCTGCGGCGGCCGCTGTGCGGAAGTCGGTGGACTTGCTCGGCATTACTCCGCGGACCATCCACTGGTTCGCCGAGCGGGGCGAGCCGCAACTGTGGGGCTTCGTGAAGGACGGCGCGACCATCGCACTGCGCAGCGACCTCGACCCGCAACAGGCGTACGAGACGGCGGCGCACGAGATGAAGCATTCGGCCGGTGGCGATGAACCCGCGTCGCTGGCATTCGGCAAGGTGATGGTGCGCGAAGCGCTCCATCGAGGGCTCCTCGGATGACCGGGGAGGGGGTGGGGCAAAAGTCTGGAAGGCGCGCGGATGCCCCAAGAGCGCCCATCATTTTCGCGCGCGCCCATGATCAGGATCTTGGAAACCCACCCGCGCCAAGGAATCGGAGGCTAGGCCCCATGGAAACGCTTGAACTGGACCGGGACATCGTTGAGATCGTCCGGCTGGCCCGCGAAATCGAAGTCAGGGCCCATCGGTGCGCCCGCAAGGACGTCGCGCGAGCAGCACTCGAAAAGGTCGTGCTGGGCCGCTGCGCCCTGGAGGCCGAGGCCGAGGCCCGAACCGTCGGAGGGATCGCCCGTGCCCGCCGCATCCTCGGCGAAGCGCTCGACCTGTTGGGGGCTGACTGATGCCGAGCGCACAGCAGCAGTTGGCCTTCGCCATCCGGGCGCAGAACGAGGCCGCCAAGGCCATGGACGAGGTGCGCGCGCAGCTCGCCAATATCGAGCTGGCCGGTGGCGACGCTGAGGCGAAGCTCTCCAATTTCGACCAGACCCTCGCCGACGTCTTCGACGCGGCTGAGGGCGGCGGGTCGCGCCTGGAGGGGCTGGGGACGGCGATTGGCGGGCTGGCCGAGGCGGGCGGGAACGCCGAGCGCGCACTGATGGGTGTGTCGGACATCACCGGGTTCCTGAACGAGCAGTTCGGGATTTCGCTCGGGCCAATCGGGGAGTACGCGAACTCGTTCGCGCAGCTCGGCGGCGGCATCGAGGCGGCGTTGCAGGGCGGCCCGGCGCTGCTCGCGCAGCTCAAGACGATGCCCGCGACGCTGGCGCCGGCCATCGCCTCGACGTGGGCCTACGTGTCGGCGCTGATCGCGCAGGCAGCGGCGTTCATCGCGGCGAACGCGCCGATCATCCTCATCGTCGGTGGCATCGCGCTGCTCGCGGGCGGCATCATCCTGTTGATCACGCACTGGGACACGATCACGGCGAAGGTGCCTGCGCTTGGCGCGGCGCTGGGCGTGGTGTCCGGGGCGTTCGACGCCGTGACGACGGCGGCCGGGAACGTGCTCTCGTGGCTGACGGGCAACTGGGCGACGGTGGCGACCATCATCTCGGGTCCGTTCGCGCCGATCGCCCTGCTCGCGACGGACGCGTTCGGTGTGCGCTCGGCCCTCCAGGACGCGTTCACGGCGGTGAAAGGGTGGGTGACGGGGAACTGGCCGGAGATTGCCGCCATCATCTCGGGGCCGTTCTTCCCGCTGGTGGCGCTCGCCAGCGACGCGTTTGGGGTGCGCAGCGCGCTCGAAGGTGGGCTCAGCGCGGCCAGGACGTTCGTCGGGGAGCGCATCGGCGAGATCGTCGGCTTCTTCACCAACCTGCCCGGCCAGATCACCGCGACGCTCTCCGCCGCGCTCGGCGCCGGGACGGCGCTCGGCGAAGCGATTCGCGACGGCCTGGTCTCCGGCCTGCAGGGCATCGCCCAGCGCGTCGGCGACATCACCGGCGCGCTCATAGGCGCCGTCAAGGCCGCCTGGAACGCGATGGTTGATTGGGCCGACCGGAACTTCAAGATGGACATCGACCTCGGCGTGTTGGGTAGCTACGGGATCGACCCAGATCTGTCCATCTTCAAGCTCGCCGAAGGCGCCATCGTCACCCGACCGACCCTCGCGCTGATCGGCGAGGCGGGGCAGCCGGAGGCGGTCGTACCGCTCCACCGTGCGGAATCCATGGGCTTCCGCGGCGGCGGGGGTGACGTGCACATTCACATCGAAGCGCCGGTCTACGGCGTCGACCATCTCATCTTCACGATCGACCGGGCGTTGAAGAGGACCGGGGCCCGCGGGCTGGTCGGGTAAACCGGGCATGTCCCGATTGCAGGCCCACCCCGGCAAGGCGTAGGGTTGCGCTGAAGGCGGACGCCGGCCGTGTTAGAGCACGAGCCGACGCCCTAAGCCCGCCGCTGTTGGAGCAGCGCCGGACCTGTGCCGCATCGTACCCCACGACGCGTCCATGGTTGTCGCGCTCCGCCCACGACGGGTGGCCTATCTCGATGTTTGCCCGTTGGAGCGGGCAGGAGGTAGGGGCACATGCCCGATCAAGCCATCGAATCTGACGAATCTGACCTGGATGCACACTCCGGGAGCTGCTACAGCGGCGAGAACCATGTCGTGATCGCCCTCGGGTTCACTGTACCGCGCGAACATCAGGCAAGGGCCATGGCCGCGCTGAGTGCCATCCGCACGGGGCTGACCGCGGAGTCGGAGTACCCCGGCGAACAGGCCGCCGCATGTTCACACTGGGGCCCCTTCGAGCTTCCGATGTGGGCTGACGAACTCTTCGCTGGACTCCTGTACGGCATCGTCCACCCACGGACCAAGGATCTGTGGAGCGACGACATCCGCCACATCGCCATCGGCACGGCCGTGCGCGAGATCGTCGAGACGATGTCCGCTGGCCTCGTCCCCGGCATCGCGAAGCGCTGGGACCCCGACGACGACGTAGTCGCCTGAGCCGTCCCTCGAACCTCCCGTCACAGCCCGGCGCGCGCTGCTCGCTCCAGCGTCGCGCCGGGCTCCTCTTTTGCGCATGATAATTCAGCGCCAAGCGCTTCGACCTCCAGATTCAGCGCTCTAGCGTTTGGGCCCCGAGTCTTCCTAAACCATGTGCGCAGGTTCGATTCCTGCCGGGGGTACCAGGATTCTGAATCTGGCGGCGTGGCACTAAAGGACCTGGCGCCATCCGGTTGGCGTACAGCTCATCGCGCAGTATCGCACCCGTCATCACCCGCGAGACCAGATTGATATCCGGCACCGCCGGCCAGCTCGAACCCGCTCGCGCGGGGGAGGGTCGACGGGCACCCACAACCTCGCGCGCGACTACGGTGCCGGCACGCTCGCGGGTGCGGCGTCGCCCCATGTGATGTCCGCCGGGTCGCGGTCGAAGGGGCGGAACATCTCCTTCCAGACGTAGGCGATGAGGGTGTCCATCAGCTCGGAGGTGCCGCCGTCGCGCATCTTCGCCATCTCGGCCTTGAGCGTCTCGAGTGCCTGGTCCACGCCTGGCCCGAAGAGCCCGCGCAGGTATTCCGCCGGGATGCGGGGGGCCGTCTCATCGAGGCTGCCGTCCGGGTTGAGGCGGGCGGCGCCCAGGGGCGGGACGTAGAAGACGTTCGGGACGGTGCCGTATTCGGCGTGCAGCGGCAGCGCCACCTGCCATTCGTTCACGAGCCGGTGGACGGGCCCCTCGACGTCGTCGAGGAAGCCGAACCAGACCGCGCGCCCGGGGCATTGGCGGACACAGGCTGGCGCCACGCCTTGCTCGAGCCGCGGGAAGCAGCCGATGCAGGACTGGCTCACGTTCCTGGCGATGTTGAGGGCTATCTTCTTGTAGGGGCAGGCTTCGATGCAGCGCTGGGCCCCGGAGCAGCGGGTCTCGTCGATGAGGACGACGCCATCTTCGGGCCGCTTGTAAATAGCGCCGCTGGGGCAGACCTCGGCGCAGACGGGCTTCGTGCAGTGGTTGCAGAGCCGCGGCATATAGAAGTAGTAGGCGTTGGGGAACTCGCCGGCGCCCTGGTCCTCGTCCCAGTTCGGGCCCCAGGCCGGCGGCTCGCCTTTCGGCTGGAGGTGGACGGAACGCCCCTTCCCGCTGAAGAGCACCTCGTCGTAGTTGAAGTCCCAGCCGCCGCCCCATTCCTCGCGCGTGGGCACCCGGCCGGGCTGGGGGACGCCGTCCTTGTAGCCGCCACCCATGGTCTCCCAGTCCCGGGGGTGGCCCCTGCCCGGAAGGGTGTTGACTGAGCACCACCACTGGTACTCCATGCCTTCGTCCTGCGCCCACAGGGACTTGCAGGCCACGGAGCAGGTCTGGCAGCCGATGCACTTGTTCAGGTCGAAGACCCACGCCACCTGGCGGTCGGCGGGCCGGGGCTCGTCGTGTGCGGGCAGCGCCATCGTCAGCTTCCTTTCGCTGGTTCGACCTTCGAGACGTCGGCACGGGTGAGGCGGTCGACCTGGGAGGGCTGGTAGTGGACGGGGCTCCAGCGCAGGTGGCCGTAGCCGCCGGCGAGGTGGAGCCACTTCACCATGCCCGGCTCGACGTCGGCCTGGCCGTTCCAGCCCCGGAAGAGGTACGGTTCCCAGCCGTTGTAGATGACGAGCTGGCCCGGCCGTACCGAGGGCGTCACGCGCGTCCGCACGAGGAACGACCCGACGTCATTGTGGACGCGGACCTCCTCGTCGTCGGCGATGTCGCGCGCGCGGGCGTCGCCGTCGTTCATGAACACGAACGGGTGGCCGCGGTGCGTCTCCAGGAGGAGGCGGTTGGTGATGTTGATGGAGTGCAGGCTCCAGCGGTTGTGCCCGCTGGTGATGACGAACGGATAGTCGCCACCCATGAGGGGCGCTTCCTTGTGCACGGGAAGCGCTTCGCCCGCCTCCAGGAACCAGTCGTGGTCGATATAGAACTGGGCGCGCCGGACGAGTGTCGGGAAGGGGAGCTTCTGCTCGACGTGCCACTGGAGCGCCGTCATCGTGCTGTCGGGTTTGAGGTCGCCAGCGTCGGCGATGCTCAGGGCGGTGGGCATTCGCCCCCAGCCGGTGAAGCGCACGTACCCCTTGTCGCGCATGGTCTGGAGGGTCGTCCCCTCGGGGATGCTGCCGAGGGCGACGGTATCGCGCACCAGCTCATCGGCAAGCTTGTCCTCCACGAGGCTTCCCGACATGGTGTAGCGGTCGACGAGGCCATCGAGGCTGTGCACGGCGCCGCCGGCGCTGGTGTACTCCGTGAGGCCGCGAGCCTTCCCGCGCTCTTCAAGCTTCGCGGCCAGCAGCCGCAAGATCTCCCACTCGCCCTTCGCCTCACCGGGCGGCTCAGCGACCTTCTCGGAGAACTGGTAGTTCATGATCTCGGCGCTGCCGCCGCCAGGCGTCCACTTCTCATAGGTCATGGCCGCCGGCAGGACGATGTCGGAGTAGGCGGCGGTGGTATTGAGCCGATAGTCGATGGAGACGGCGAGCTTGAGCTTCGGCCAGAAGTGCTCCAGGAGCACCGACTGCCCGCCGCGGAACTGGCGGAGCATGTTACCGCCGATCTGCAGGAGCACGCGCGTGGGGGTGTCCTTCGCGGGCCGCTCGGTGCCCTGCCACCATCCGCGATCGAGGGCCTCCTGGAAGTACTGGTCGAAGGGCCGCTTCATGGCGGGGTCGCCCCACTGGCGGTTGTTCCACGCGTCGCGCCAGCCGCCGTGGTAGTACCAGGAGAAGACGGGCGGGACCATCATGCCGCCGCCCTGGGTCGTGGCGCGGCGTTCCATCTCGATGACCGCCATCTCGTCGGTCATCGTCGGGTCCTCGGCCTTGATCATGTCCCGGACCATCTCGATGGCGTCGATCACCTGCTCGGTGCCTTCGAAACCGAGCCGCTGCTTGGCCCCGATGAGCGCGCCGCCGGACGACGGGCCGCCGTCCCAGCTGATCGAGCCGGTGCCCTTCTTACCCCAGTTGCCTGTCAGCGCCAGCACGAGCGACATCGCTCGCTCCATGAGGTCGCCGTGGTAGTGCTTGCCGGCGCCGAGACCCGACATCAGGCGCGTCTTCTTCGTCGCTGCCTTGCGCGCGATCATGCGGATGAGGTCGGGATGGACGCCGCACACGGCCGAGGCGGCCTCGGGGGCGTAGCCGGCCACGTGTGCCTTGAGTAGCTCGAAGACGGGCGTGACCTCCACCTCCTGGCCGTCCTTGAGGCGGACGCGATAGCGGCCTTCGAGCGCCGGGTCGAGCTCACCCAGCTCGAGCGTGGCGAGGGGCGCTGCGGCGACCTCCTGGCTCACGCCGTCGAAGAAGTAGAACTGGTCCTCACGGGCGCCATCGGCGAGGTCGCTTCCACGCAGGAAGCGGCGGGTGTCGGTGCGCACGAGCAGGGGAAGGTCGGTCTGCTCCTTGACGAAACCGGCGTGGTAGAGCCCTTCGTTGATGAGGACGTGGCACATCGCCAGGCCGAGGGCTGCGTCCGTGCCAGGGCGCACCGGGAGGTGATAATCGGCGTGCACGCCCGAGGGGCTGAAGTCCGGGGCGATGAGGACGATTTCGCCGCCGCGATACCGCGATTCGGCGATGTAGTGGTACACCTCGATCTTGGTGTAGACCGGGTTCATGTTCCAGATGAGGGTCAGGTCGCTGTGGAAGTAGTCGTCGACGCTGCTGACGAAGAACTTCCCGAAGGTGACATGCATCCCGACGTTGAAGTCGTTCCGGGTCGCATTCGCGTCAAGGAAGACGCCGCCGACCATGGACTTGAAGCGGAGGATCGGCATGAGGAAGGCATCGACGCCGTGGCCCGGCTCGAACATGATGGCGTCCGGGCCTTCGGCCTGGACGGTGTCGAGCATGGCATCGGCGACCTCGGTGAGGGCGGCATCCCAGGAGATGCGCTCCCACTTCCCCTCGCCGCGCTCACCCGCTCGCCTGAGGGGGTGGAGCACGCGTTCGCCGGCGTGCAGGGCGTGGCACCAGGCGGCGCCCTTCTGGCAGCCCATGGGGTTCATGTCGGGCACGCCCGGCTCGACCGTCTCGTAGACGCCGGCCTGCTCCTCCCGCACCGGTATGCCGTCCTTGATGTAGGCGCGCAACAGGCATTGGCCGGGGAAGCAGCCGTTCGGGTGGCTAACCCAGCCAACCTTGTCCCACCGCCACCTGGCGCGGTAGGCGTCCTCTGAGCCGCGGCTGGCCGGCTTCGGCACAGCGCTGGTGGAACGCATCGACACGTCGCTCCCCTTTCCCTGTCTGTCCGGCCCGCCAGCGTGGGGCGAAGCACAGCCCGGAATGTCGGCGGGCGGACACTGCATGGCTCTCCGGCGGTGGTGGTATGACGGCGGTCATATCCAACCGGAGTTGCAGCCGTTGCCCGCAGCGCGACGCGCGGCAGGGACGGGTAGCAGCTGCGGCCTGCAGTCCCTGCCCTTTCGAGATTGCCGGTGACACCGATTCCTGCCGGGGGAACCACGCTACCGAATCGCGCAGCATGGCATTCGACCGCACGACCGGGGGCGGCGCCACACGCATGCCCCCGCCGTCGCCGAGCGCAGCCCACGCCCGGCCCGCTCGCCTGCCCGGCCGCCTACCCGCGCGGGAGCCCCAGGCCCCGCGTGGCGATGATGTTCCGCTGGATCTCGCTCGTCCCGCCGGCGATGGTCGATGGCACCGTGGTCATCACGTTGTCGGCGTAGCGGCCCTGCAGCGGCACGTACTTCGAGCCCTGGACGAGCTGGCCGCTCAGCCCCAGCAGCTTCAGCCCCGTGCGCGCATATCGCTGGCCCAGCTCCGACAGGAACAGCTTGCCGACCGACGCCTCCTGGTTTGGCACCATCCCCGCCGACTGCATCGACACCACCCGGTACGAGAGCATCCGCCCGATTTCGATGCCGATCCGGATGTCCGCGAGCTCCGCCAGCGCCTCCCGCGAGAGCCGGCCGCGTTCGCGCAGCGCCCGCACCAGGTCCTCGAGCGAGCGGCGCAGCGCGGCGGCGCCCGCGACGGAGCTGCGCTCGAAGTCGAGCGTCGTCGCCGCCTGGTACCAGCCGCGGTTCTCCGTGCCCAGCAGCGCGTCCGCGGGGATGTGCACGTCTTCGAAGAACACCTCGTTGAAGAAGTGTGCCCCGCTCATGTCGATGAGCGGCCGCACGGTGATGCCCGGCGTCTTCATGTCGACGAGGAAGTAGCTGATGCCGCGGTGCTTCGGCGCCTCCGTGTCGGTCCGCGCCAGCAGGATCATCGCGTCCGCGTAGTGCGCGAACGAGGTCCAGATCTTCTGGCCGTTCACGACGTAGTGGTCGCCGTCACGTACCGCCCGCGTCTGCAGCGACGCGAGATCGGAGCCCGAGCCCGGCTCGCTAAAGCCCTGGCACCAGATCATGTCGCCGGTGATCGTCGGCGGGAGGTAGCGCTGCTTCTGTTCCTCGGTGCCATAGATGATGATCGTCGGCCCCGCGAAGCCGATGCCGACCGGGCTGCCGACGGGCACGCGATGGTAGGCCATCTCTTCCTTGAAGATGAGCTGCTGCCAGTAAGTGGCGCCGCCGCCGCCGTACTCCTTCGGCCACGACATCGCCAGCCAGCCCTTGTCCGAGAGCGTCTTCATCAGCGCGCCGCCCGCGGCGTACTCCGCCTCGGAGGAGACGGCCTCGCCGCCGTCCCAGTCGGGCCCGAACTCGCCGAGGATCCAGTCACGGACCTCGGTGCGGAACGCTTCGTCGCTCGGGGAAAGGGTGAATTGCATCTGTTCTGCTCCTTCTCTGGGTGGTGCAGCCGGGCCAGAGGCTACCGGCGCCGTTGGCGCATGTCACGCGGCCGGGCCCTCGCGGGCATCACGCGAACCCCGCCCGCACGCGGCCGCGGTAGCCGAGCTCGATCGATGCCTTCTCGGCATAGTGCCGCATCGCCGGGACCAGCGATTCGAGCGCGGCGAGCGGCCCTTCGTGGCCGCAGGTGAACGAACCCACCGGTGTCCCGCCCGACCCGAACACGGCCACGGCGATCCCGGAGACGCCCCTGTGGTAGTCGCCCTCCGCCCAGCCGTAGTTGAGCTCGGCCGCGCTGGCGACGGCCGCCGCGATCTGTCCCGGCTCCGTGAGCGTCGTCTCGGTCAGTCGCGGCGCCCCGCGCGCGATGATCGCGTCGCGTGCCGCATCGTCCATGTAGGCGAGGTAGATCCGGCCCGCCGCCACCATCGCCGCCGGGATGATCCGGCCCTCCAGCCGCGTGCGCACGCTGTCGCCAAACACCTGGATGACGTCCGTGTAGAACACCGAGTCTCCCTCGTAGATCCCCACGGCCACGTGTGACTTCGTCGCCTGCGCCAGCTGGACACCGTTGGCGAAGAGTGCCTCACGAAGATGCCGCTCGATCGATCGGAGCCCAATCGCGGCCACCCGTGCGGTGGGCACCAGCCGCATCGGCGAATCCGATCGCGCCAGCCAGCCATCTTCGACCAGCTCCTCCACCAGGCGGTATGCCGTCGCTTTGGTCAGCCGAACGCCCTCGGCGATATCGGCCACGGTGGCCGCGTCGCGGTGGCGCACCAGGTAGGCGAGGACATCGAGTGCGCGGGAATATCCGCCAGGCATAGCCTCCTCCGTCGCGGGCGGCCCGACATTCTCATATTTGCGAGTCGCTGGCAACGCCGGCGCGTTGTTGAAACGAAACACCTTTACGCGTCTCGAATGCCGCTTGCCCCAGTGTGGCCCGCTCTGTACAGTTTCGAGCCAGCTTCGCACCGCATCGAACGAGCGTCCGCTTGTTTGCCCACAGGAGTTTCCCCCAAATGAAAACCGGCGACGATTACCGGCAATCCCTGCGCGATGGCCGTTCACTCTTCATCGAAGGTGAGCGCGTCGATGACCCGGCCACCCACCCGCTGCTGAAGACGGCGGTGGACAACTGCGCCGCCAACTACGACCTCTATTACTCGCCCGAACCGGGCGCCCACAACCCGGCCTACATCATCCCGCGGAGCAAGGAAGAGGCGGAAGCCCGCCTTGCCAGGCTCATCGGGCCGGCCGAGATCGCGGCCACGACCTCCGCCACGTGCGTCCTCGCCCTCGGCAGCGCCGCGCCGGAGCTCGCCAAGGCCCGCCCCGAATACCGCACCCGCATCTACGACTTCATCGACTACGTCCGCACGAACGACCTGCGCTGCGCCGAGACCGTCACCGACGCCAAGGGCAACCGCAAGCTCCGGCCGCTCGAGCAGGACGACCCCGACATGTACCTCCGTGTCGTCGACCGCAACGCTGACGGCATCTTCGTCACCGGCTGCAAGATGCACATCACGGTCGCGGCCACCGTCCACGAGCTCGTCGTCTTCCCGACGAAGGCGATGAAGAAGGGCGAAGAGGCCTACGCCGTCTCCTTCTCCGTCCCGGTGAACACCCCCGGCGTCACGATCATCAACACCAGCTACGCGCCGTACGATGCCGACGCCCGCCACTTCCCGGTGTCGTCGAAGACGAACTCGCCCGAAGGCTTCGTCGTCTTCGACAATGTCTTCGTCCCCAACGACCGCATCTTCCTCGATGGCGAAGTCGAGCACGCCTCGGACCTCGCCTACGCGCTCGGCCTCTGGGAACGCACCGGCGGCGGCGGCATCTACGCCAGCGAGGGCGAGGACCGCCTCGTCGGGCTCGCCGTCCTCGCCGCCGAGGCCGCCGGCATCGCCGACGAGCCCGGCATCCGCGACAAGCTCAGCACCCTGATGATGTTCGCGACCATGAACAAGGCCGGGCACGATGCCGCCTGGTCGAACGCCGTCCAGAACGAAGACGGCAACCTCATGCCCTCGACCCTCTACATCAGCGCGACGAAGTATTACCACGCGGAGTTCAACGACCGCATGGTCGACATCCTCCACGACATCGCCGGCGCGCTGGTGGCGAACGCCCCGAACATGGCCGATTACGACCACCCGAAGCTCCGCGGCATCCTCGATACCCTGCTCACGACGCCGACGATGTCGGCCGAGAACCGCCTGAAGCTCTACCACTACATCCGCGACACCACGGCCGATGCCTACGGCGGCTGGAGCTCCGTCACCGGCAAGCAGGCCGGCGGCGGGCTCTTCGCACAGCGACTGGTGACCATCCGCAACTACGACATCGAGCACGCGAAGGAGCTCGCTCGCAAGGCCGTCGGGATCACCGGCTGACCCGGCCCCGCCGCCGCGTCCCCCAGCAGCACCAGGGAGAGGTAGAGATGCTCACCGGCAACCAGTACCGCGAATCCATCCGCGATGGACGCGAATCGTATTTCCAGGGCCAGCTCGTGCAGGACCCAGCGTCCCACCGGCTCTTCGGCCCATCCGTCGATTGGGTCGCGAAGACGTACGACCGCTACCACAGCGCCGGCGGTCACAACCCGATGTACGACATCCCGAAGTCACCGGACGAGCTGCGCCAGGCGATGGACATGCTCCTCGCCGCTGACCCCACGGCGACGTCCACGGCCGGCAGCATGGCGCTCCGCGGCGTCTCCGCCCGGCTCTCCGCGCTCAATCCCGCCTACGGCGCACGCCTCGACGCCTTCCTCGATAGCTGCCGCGACGGCGACCGGCGGGTCGGCATCGCCCAGTCGGAGCTGAATGGCCTCCGCGTCGTCGCCCGCACGGAGGACGGCGTGACCGTGAGCGGCGGCAAGCAGCACGTCGTCGGCGGCGCCCTGGTGCACGAGCTCATGGTGGTGCCCGGCGGCCCCGTGGGCAGCGACGCCGACCGCGCGATCGCCTTCGCCATCCCGGTGAACACGCCCGGCGTCACGCTCATCAGCACGACGACGCAGCCCCGCTCCCACGACGACCGCCACTTCCCCTACAGCCGCGACCACAGCATCCCGGATAGCCTGGTCTCGTTCGAAAACGTCTTCGTGCCGAACGACCGCATCTTCCTCGATGGCGAGATTGCGGCCGCCGGCGCCTTCGGCGACGCCCTGGGCACGTGGGAGCGCGCCTTCTGGACGGCCGTCCAGGCCGATCAGGCCGAGATCCTG
The DNA here is from genome assembly GCA_020850615.1 of Dehalococcoidia bacterium. Lineage (GTDB taxonomy): Bacteria > Chloroflexota > Dehalococcoidia > Tepidiformales > Tepidiformaceae > JADZEI01. Next base: position 31,497 of record JADZEI010000036.1, read on the forward strand.
CTCGGCGTGGCCCGCACCGTCGCCGAGATGAACGGCGTCGCCGACGCGGCCCACATCCGCGAGAAGCTCGCGGCGATGGCGGTTTACGCGCGCCTCTGCCGCTCCGGCTGGGATTCGGCGCTGGCGAACGCGAAGACGAACGACGCCGGCATGGTCCTCCCCGACGACTCGTACATCTACGCCACCCGCGCCTACGGCGTCACGAACTACAGTGACGTGGCCGGCTGGGTGCACGACATCGGCGGCGCGCTGATCCTCACCGCGCCGTCCGTGGCCGACTACGAAAACGAAGCCACTCGGATGTACGTCGAGAAGTACATGAGCACGGGCGCGAAGGTCCGCGGCGAAGACCGCCTCCGCATCTTCCACCTGATTCGCGACCTCACGGCCGACGCCTATTCCGGCTGGGCCAAGCTCAACAACCAGATGATTGGCGGCGGCCTCTCGGCCCAGCGCATGGCCGCGCTCGACAACTACCCGGTGGGAAGCGCACAGGAGAAGGCGGCCCGCGCCGCCCACATCAACGCGTGAGGCGCAGGAGGGTGCCCGTGGTCAGTTGCTTGTTCCCGCCGTGGGGTCCTGCCGCGGCGGAGCATCGCCGCGGCCCTGGCGGCCGCGCCGTGGGTACCCTCTGATGGTCCGCTACATCGGCCTCCGCCTGGGCCTCGCTGTGGTCACCGTCTTCGGGATCAGCATCGTGGTCTTCTCGCTCGCCCGGCTCAGCGGCGACGTGACCGCCACCCTGATCCCGCCCGAGACCGCCGGCAACCCCGAACAGTACGAGCGCCTGAAGAAGGACCTCGGCCTGGATAAGTCCTACCCGGAGCAGTACGTCATCTGGGTCGGCAACATGATGCAGGGCGACTTCGGCGATTCGATCACCTTCCGCGAGTCCACCCTCTCGCTCTACTTCGACAAGTTCCCCTACACGATCCGGCTGGCCGCCGCCGCGTTCGTCCTCGCGGTGCTCATTGGCATCCCGATCGGCGTCACCACCGCGCTCCGGCCGAACTCGCTGTGGGACCGCGTCGCGAGCGTCGTGGCGCTCCTGGGGCAGGCGTCGCCCAGCTTCTTCGTCGCCATCCTGCTGATCTTCTTCCTGTCCGTGAAGCTCGGCTGGTTGCCGACATCCGGGCCGGGCGGTTGGAAGAACTACGTCATGCCCGCGATGAGCCTCTCGCTGTTCAGCATCGCCGCCCTCGCCCGCCTCACCCGCTCGGCCATGCTCGAAGTCCTGGACCGGGACCACATCAAGCTCGCCCGGCTCAACGGCTTCTCCGAACGCAGCATCATCTGGCGGCACGCCCTTAAGAACGCCAGCATCCCGATCCTCACGCTCGCCTCGCTCCAGTTCGTCTTCTTCATCTCCGGCTCGGTCGTCATCGAGACGATCTTCGCCTGGCCCGGCATCGGCCAGCTCTCCATCCAGGCGATTCGCTCGCGTGACTACCCGATGGTCCAGACCATCGTGCTCCTCACGTCGTCGCTCGTTGTCCTCATCACGCTCGCGGTGGACCTGCTCTACGCCTGGGTGGACCCGCGCATCAGGTACGGCTCATGACTGCACTGCCCCACGAAGCCGACGCCGCAACCCTGCCCGTGCGCCGACCGCGGCTCTCGTTCGGCTGGGTCCGCTCGCTGCCCAAGCTCCCGGTGGCGATCCTGGTCATCGTCCTGCTGGCCGGCGTGCTCGCGCCGCTCATCCAGCCGCACGACCCGATCGAAGGCGACCTTTCGCTCGCCCTCAAGGAGCCGGTGTTCAACGGCGGCGACTGGGATTACCCGCTCGGCACCGACCACCAGGGACGCGACGTCCTCAGCCGGCTCGTCGCCGGCGCCCGTGTCAGCATCCTCATCGGCTTCAGCGTCGTGATCGGTGCCGGCACCATCGGCGTGGTCATCGCCCTCCTCGCCGGGTATCTCGGCGGCTGGGTGGACCAGGTCCTCTCGCGCCTCACCGACGTGCTCCTTTCGATGCCGTTCCTGCTGGTCGCGATCGCGGTCGTCGGCGCGGTCGGGGCCGGCGTGCGCAACCTCATGCTCATCCTGATCTTCATGGGGTGGGCGCAGTACGCCCGCGTCTTACGTGGCGAAGTCCTCCGCATCCGCAACGCCGACTTCGTCCGCCTGGCCCGGGTGAACGGCGCCGGGCCGGTGCGGCTCATGGCCCTGCACATCTTCCCGAACATCACGAACACGCTCATCGTCCTGGCCACGCTCCAGCTCGGCACGACCATCCTGATCGAAGCCACGCTGAGCTTCCTCGGCCTGGGCGTGCCCCCGCCCGAGGCGAGCTGGGGCGGCATGCTCAACGAAGGCCGCCCCTACCTCACCACCCAACCCTGGATGGCGCTCATCCCGGGCATCACGATCATGCTCACCGTGCTGGCCGTGAACCTGCTCGGCGACTGGCTCCGCCTCCGCCTCGACCCGAGGTTCCGCCAGCTATGACCACGCAGGAACCGCTCCTCCGCGTCCGCAACCTGCGGACGCACTTCACCTCCAAGCTCGGCGTCGCGAAGGCCGTCGACGGCGTCTCGTTCGATGTCTTCCCCGGCGAGACGCTGGGCCTCGTCGGCGAGTCGGGCAGCGGCAAGTCCGTCACCTGCCTCTCCGTCGTCCGGCTCGTGCCCCAGCCCTCCGGCCGCATCGTCGAGGGCGAAGTCCTGCTCGGCGGCAAGGACCTGCTCACCCTCTCGGACAACGAGATGCGCGACATCCGCGGCAGCCGCGTCGCCTACATCACGCAGGACCCGCTCACCTCGCTCGACCCGCTCTTCCGCGTCGGCAACCAGGTCGGCGAGCCGATGCTCGCCCACGGCCGCGCGAACCGGAAGGACGTGCGCGGAAAGGTGGTCGACATGCTCCGGCGCGTGCGCATCCCCGCGCCGGAGATCCGCGCCACCCAGTTCCCCCACGAGATGAGCGGCGGCATGCGCCAGCGCGTCGTCGCCGCCCTCGCCCTCGGCTGCCGGCCCGAGCTGCTCATCGCCGACGAGCCCACCACCGCCCTCGATGTCACCGTCCAGGCCCAGATCCTCCGCCTCCTGCGCGACCTCCAGGAGGAATCCGGGCTCAGCATGATCCTCGTCACCCACGACTTCGGCATCGTCGCCCGCGCCTGCGACCGTGTCGCCGTGATGTACGCCGGCCGCATCGTCGAGATCTCGCCGGTGACCGACATTTTCGAGCGCCCGGCCCACCCCTACACCATCGGGCTCATGGCCTCCGTGCCGAAGATCGGCATCAAATCCGAGCACATGCCTTCGATCGAGGGGCAGCCGCCGGATGTGCGGCGCATCCCGCCCGGGTGCCCCTTCGCCCCCCGGTGCACCGCCCGCCAGGACCGCTGCACGGTGGAATACCCGCCCACGATCAAGCTGCGCGACCAGCACGAAGTCGCATGCTGGGCGGTCGACCCGGTGACCGGCGTGCCGGCCGGCGTGGCGGTGGCCGAATGACCGCCCCAGCGTCCGCGCCTGCCTCCACACCCGTTGTCGAGCTCGACCACGTCTCCCGGTTCTTCCGCGTGCGCACGGGCCGCGTCTGGAGCCGCGCCTACGCCGATGTCCGCGCCGTGGACGACGTCTCGCTCGCGATCAGCGCCGGCGAGACACTTGGCGTCGTTGGCGAATCCGGCTGCGGCAAGACCACGCTCGCGCGCCTCCTGCTCCGCGATATCCCGCCTACAGGCGGCGAGATCCGCTTCGAAGGCCGGCCGCTTTCCGCGCTTTCCGGCCGCGAGATGAAGGGCCTCGCCCGCACCGTCGGGGCGGTCTTCCAGGACCCGTTCAGCTCGCTGAACCCGCGCCACCGCGTCAGCACGATCATCACCGAGCCCGCCGTCATCCTCGGGCAGACGCCCGAAGGGGGCCGCCGCGCCGCTGCCGCGGAGCTGCTCAAGCTCGTCGGCCTGCCGCCCACCGCCGTCGACTTCTTCCCGCACGAGTTCAGCGGTGGCCAGCGCCAGCGCATCGCGGTCGCCCGCGCCCTCTCGGTGAACCCGAGCCTCATCGTCCTCGACGAGCCGATCTCCGCGCTCGACGTCTCGATCCGGGCCCAGATCATCAACCTGCTCAAGGACGTCCAGCGGCGGTTCAACCTCGCCTACATGTTCATCGCCCACGACCTCGCGAGCGTCTACCACATGGCCGACCGCGTCGCCGTGATGTACCTCGGCCAGGTGGTCGAGACCGGCGAGACTGTCGAGCTCTACTCGCGCCCGTCGCACCCCTATTCGCGCGCGCTGCTCACGGCCTCGCTGCCGATCAACCCGCGGCACCGCAAGTCCGAGCAGATCCTCGGCGGCGAAGTGCCGAGCCCCATCAAGCCGCCGCCCGGGTGCCGCTTCCACCCGCGCTGCCCCCTCGCCTTCGACCGCTGCCGCGTCGAGGCTCCTGCCCTCGTCGAGGTCGCGCCCGGGCACTACGCCGCCTGCTTCCTCGCGGAAGACCTGCACAAGCAGGACGCGCCCGCGCTGGCGGTGCCCGTCGTCGGTTCCGCCCATCCCCCGGCCGCCGCCCCCGCGGATTCGAACGAGAGGCCGGGACAATCCGCGCCACCGCCGCAGTCGTAACCCGTGCAGAGGCACCGGGTGCAAGGAGTACACGCGTGAGCACCTATGACAACATCCTCCTCGATGTCGACGACCACGGCGTCGCGACCATCACGCTCAACCGCCCGGAGAAGCTGAACGCGATCAGCGACGGGCTGCGGTCCGACCTCGAGGCGGCGCTCCGCGAGCTGCGCCCCGGCGATGCCGTGCGGGTCATCCGGCTCCGCGCGAACGGCCGCGCCTTCTGCGCCGGCTACGACCTCACCCCCGGCGTGCAGCCCTACGGCGGCGAGGCCACCGGCGCCCGCGGCACCGAGGCCTGGGAGATGGGCGAATCCCGCATCGCCGTCGACCGCGACCGCCTCCGCGAGGGCGTCGACCGCTGGCTCTGGGTCTGGTCGTACCGCAAGCCCATCGTCGCCCAGGTTCATGGCTACTGCCTCGCCGGCGGTGGCGAGATGATCGGCGCCTGCGACATCGTCTTCGCGGGCGAAGATGCGACCTTCGGGCACCCCGCCGGCCGCGGCATGGGCATCCCGCCCACGCTCGGCATGTGGCCCGTGAAGATCGGCATGCTCAAGACGAAGGAGCTGCTCTTCACCGGCGACACCATCGGTGCGGCCGAGGCCGAACGCATCGGCATGGTGAACCGCGTCTACCCGAACGACCGGCTCGACGACGAGACGCTCGCCTTCTGCCGCCGGATCGCGAAGGTGCCGCTCGACGCCCTCAGCGTGCACAAGCACGTCACCAATCGCTGGTTCGAAATCGCCGGGCTGCGCACCGCAGCGGCCGAAGGCGCCGAGTTCGACGCCATCTACCACGAGGCGCCGTCGCTCGCCGAATTCAAGCGCATCGCCGAAGAGCGCGGCCTCAAGACCGCTCTCGCCTGGCGCGACACGCCGTTCGGCGACGGCCACGGGCGGAAGTAGCAACAGGGGCACCTGGCCGGCCCCTGAAGGGGCCGCGCCATCGAGCTACCACAGGGAGGAGATGTCCATGCAATCTGAGGTCTGGGACCGAATCAACAACCGCCGTTTCCGGCGCCGCAAGGTGCTCGGCGGGGCAGCTGCCCTCACGGCCGGCGCCGCCGGCGCGATGCTCGTCGGCTGCGGCGATGACGACGACGGTGGCGACAGCACGCCGACCACCTCCGGCACGTCGCAATCCACTTCCACCGCCACCGCTTCGGCCACGGGCACGCAGGCTGCGGCCAAGCCCCGCGGCGAGATCAAGATGGCGCTCGTCACCCTCGGTGACCAGTCGAGCGACCCTCACAAGCAGAACGCCGGCAACAACCTGCCGATCATCAACTCCTGCTTCGAGCAGTTCTCGCGCATGGACCTGAACGGCAAGCTGATCCCGGCCATCGGGTCCTCGTTCGAAGAGTCCGCCGACCACCTGACCTACACCATCAAGATCAACCCGAAGGCGAAGTTCTGGGATGGCACGAGCGTGACCGCCGAAGACGCCGTCTGGAGCTACGAGCGCTGGCAGGCGACCAAGCCCGTCGATACCTACGGCGCCCAGGCCGCCGGGATCATCGACTCCGTCACCTCCACCGATGCTTCGACCGTCGTCGTGAAGGTGAAGAAGCCGAGCACGCTGCGCATGCGCTGGGCCGGCGCCTTCGCCCCGCAGGGCTGGAACATCGCCTCGAAGGCCTACTACGACAAGGTCGGCGAAGACGCCTTCCGCAAGATCCCGATGGCGACCGGCCCCTACAAGGTCATCGCCAACGAAGCCCAGGCGTTCGTCGAGCTCGAAGCCATCGAAGGCCACTGGGCGCTCCAGCCGCAGATCGCCAAGATCCGCATGGAGCTCGTCCCCGAACAGGCCACCCGCATCGCCCGCATCCAGACCGGCGAGGCCGCGTTCGCCGATGGCGTCCTCGGCCCGCAGCTCTCGACGCTGGAAGGCGACAGCAAGATCCAGGTCTACCAGAGCGAGGCGACGGCCAAGGCCACGGTCTACTTCCACTCGCCCGACCAGGCGCCCTACAACGATGTCCGCTTCCGCAAGGCGCTCGGCATGCTCATCGACCAGGACGCCATCGTGAAGACCCTCTTCCAGGGCAAGGGCGTCTCTGCCCCGTCCGCCCACATGTGGACGATCATGGACGAGTACGACAAGGCCAAGTTCCCGGCCCAGGCCTACAACGTCGAAGAAGCCCGCAAGCTCCTCGGCGAAGCCGGCCTCTCCGGTGGCACGAAGGTCATCATCAACAGCTACGACTCGTCCTCCGTCCAGCTCATCCCCGACACGATCGTCGCCGTCGCCAACATGTGGAAGAAGGAGAAGATCGACGTCGAGATCGTCGCCACCGAGGCGGGCGCCTACTTCGAGAAGTTCCGCGCCAAGACGGTCGGCAACCTGGCCACCCTCGGTTCCGGCGCGAGCACGAACGGCGAAGCGGTGCTGAACACGTTCTACGCGAACCCGGCCGGCTACGGCTCCCCCGTCCCGCAGGCCCTCCAGGACCAGATCAAGGCCATCGGCCAGGAGTTCGACGAGAACAAGCACAAGGAGCTCGTCCAGGCCGCCTACAAGAAGATCATCGACGAGCAGTGGAGCATCACCTTCCCCTACAGCAACAGCGTCTGGGCCGTCCGCAAGGACAAGATCAAGGAATGGAAGACCCTGCCGGGTAACGCCTACCCCGGCACCTTCTACACCATGGTCCCTGCCTGAGATGCCTCCGACTGGCTCGGAGACCGGGGTCGCGGCGCCGCTCAGCGGCGTCCGCGTCCTCGATCTCGCAAACGAATGGGGCATCCTCGCCGGGAACGTCCTCGCCGACCTCGGCGCGGACGTCGTCGCAGTCGAACCGCCCGCCGGTTCGACTGCCCGGCGGCTCGGCCCGTTCCGCGATGACAGCGGCCGGGCCGAAGACTCGCTCTTCTGGCTCGCCTACGCCCGGAACAAGCGCGGCATCTCGCTCGCGATCGATACGCCCGATGGCCTCGAGCTGCTCCTCCGCCTCGTCCGCGATGCCGACGTCCTCATCGAATCCTTCGCACCCGGTTGGCTCGCCGGCATCGGGCTCGGCTACGACGTGCTCGCCGCCGCCAACCCGCGGCTCATCCAGGTCTCCGTCTCGCCCTTCGGCCAGGACGGCCCGAAGGCGAACTGGCCCGCCACCGACCTCACCGTCACCGCCGCCTCCAACTACCTCCTCGCCAGCGGCGACCCCGATCGCCCGCCGCTCCACGTGCCCTACCACCAGGCCTACCTCCACGCCGGCACCGAAGCTGCATCCGGCTGCCTCGTCGCCATCCGCGAGCGGCGGCGTTCCGGGCTGGGCCAGCTCGTCGATGTCTCGGCACAGGAGGCGATGACGAGCTGCACGCAGTCGTTCATCCTCTCCTCAGCCTGGAATGACGTCTCCTTCTTCCGCCTCCCGCCGGGCCCCACCCGCGTGAAGGTCGGGCTCAGCGGCGTCTACCCCGCGAAGGACGGCGCCGTCGTCATCGGCTTCTTCTTCGGCAGCGGCCTCGGGCCCCTGGCCGTGAAGTTCATGCACTGGGTCTATGAAGAAGGCATGTGCGACGAACGCGACCGGGACAAGGACTGGGTCAACTACATGGCCCTGCTCAATAGCGGCGAAGAAACCGTCGAGGAGCTCGACCGCGTGCGCGGCGTGCTCGAACGCTTCACGTCATCGAAGACGAAGCAGGAACTGCTCGAAGGCTCGCTCAGCCGGGGCCTGCTCCTTTCGCCGGCGTTCACCGTGAAGGACGTAATCGAAAGCCCGCAGATGGCCCACCGCGGCTACTGGCAGCGCACGGCCACCGGCGACAAGTCGGTGCAATACCCCGGGCCCTTCGCCAGGTTCTCCGCGAGCCCGCTGCAGTACGGGCCGCCGGCCCCGTCCATCGGCGAACATAACGCCGCCATCCTCGGCGGCGAGCTCGGCCTGGGCCAGCGTGAGCTCGAAGCCCTGGCGGCGCGAGGTGTGGTGTGAACAAGGCACTCGAAGGGCTCAAGGTCCTCGATCTCACCTGGGTCGTCGTCGGCCCGACAGCCGTGCGCGTCCTCGCTGACTACGGCGCGACCGTGGTCCACGTCGAAACCGGAACCCGCGTCGACACGGCCCGCACCGCTCCCCCCTTCCGCGATAGCAAGCCCGGCCCGGAATCCAGCGCCTGCTTCAACAACGGCAACGCCGGCAAGCTCGGCCTCCTGCTGAACCTGCGCGTCCCGGAAGCGCGCACGGTGCTGACCCGGCTGATCGAATGGGCCGACGTCCTGGCCGAGAACTTCACGCCGCACGTCATGCGCCGCTGGGGCCTCGACTACGAGTCCGTCCGCGCCATCAACCCGCGGATCATCTACCTCAGCGCGTCGATGATGGGCCAGGAGGGGCCATATTCGAACCTCGCCGCCATCGGCAACGTCGGCGCCGCGCTCGGCGGGTTCACCAACGTCGTCGGCTGGCCCGACCGCCAGCCATCCGGCCCGGGCGGCGCCTACACGGACTACGTGGCCTCGAAGTACATCACCATCTCGCTCCTCGCCGCGCTCGAATACCGCGACCGCACCGGCGAAGGCCAGTACATCGACCTCGCCCAGGCGGAGACGGCCGTGCACTTCCTCGCCCCCGCCTACCTCGATGTCCAGGTGAACGGCAGGCTGCCGGAGACGCACGGGAACCGCTCGCCCGAGCATGCGCCGCACGGCGTCTTCCCCTGCCTCGGCCACGAACAGTGGATCGCCATCGCCGTGGAGGACGAGGCGCAGTGGACCGCGCTCGCCCGCATCATCGGCCGCCCGGAGCTCGCCGAAGACCCGTCGCTCCAGTCCGTCCTCGGCCGCCAGGCCCGCCTGGAGGAGCTCGAGGCCGCGATCGCAGCGTGGACGGCCACGGTGGAGCCCGGCAAAGCCGAGGCGCTGCTCGTCGCCGCCGGCGTGCCCGCCCATGCGGCCCTCGATTCGCCCGCCGCCGTCGCCGACCCGCAGCTGAACCATCGCGGGCACTTTGTGCCGGTGGAGCACGCCCAGTGGGACTCGATGGTGGTCGAAGGCTCCCGATTCCGGCTGGGACGCACACCCGCGGCGATCACCGCCGGCGGTCCCACCTTCGGGCAACACAACGACACCGTCCTGCGCGACATCCTCGGCATCGACGACGCCACGATCACGGACCTCGCCATCGCCGGCGCCTTCGACTGACCGGGCCGGGGCACGACCGGCGCCGCATGGTTCGGGTGCGTGTGCGAACGAACCCGCAACCGCGACACGACCTGTCGCACTGGTAGCCTACGCTCCCGCGCGAAGGAGCCAGGCCATGCATGACGGACCGTGGGCACACTCGAAGAACGAGCGGGGCGAGCGGGACCCGCTGGTAACGCACCTCCGTGACACCGCGGAGCGGGCGCGCGAGTTCGCAGCTGCCTTCGGCGCCGAAGACCTCGCCGGGCGGCTGGGCCTCTGGCACGACCTCGGCAAGTTCCACCCGGACTGGCAGGACTACCTCCTCCGGGCGGAGGCGTGGGATGCCGCTGGACGGAAGACCCCGCGCCCGAAGTCGACGGACCACAAAGCCGCCGGTGTGCACCTGGCCTTCGAGGCGGGCGCGGCGCTCTACGCGTTTGCCCTCGAAGGCCACCACGGCGGCATGAAGGGCCTGTCCTGGACGAGGGACGTGCCGCATGACCCCGTCCGTGGCCCCGTCGCCAGCGGGGCGCTGACCCTCGCCCGGGCCGCGGTGCCGGACCTGGCCCCCGATGCGGCGATCCCGCTCCCGGCGTTCATGCAGGGCGCCCCCGAGGAAACCTACGAGCTGTTCGTCCGCATGCTCTTCTCCGCGCTCGTGGATGCGGACTTCCTCGACACCGAGGAGCACTTTCACCCCCCACCGGGCCGGTGTGCGCGGCAGCGGCGTCACGCTTGCGGACCTCTGGGACCGGCTCGCAGCTGACGAAGCCGCTCAGCGCGCAGCCGGGCGCCGCCCGCCTGGCCTCGTGAACGACGTACGCAACGAGGTCCTCGAAGCCTGCCTGGCAGCGGCCGCGCAGCAGCCCGGGTTCTTCCGGCTGACCGTCCCCACCGGCGGCGGCAAGACGCGCTCCGGCATGGCGTTCGCCCTCCGCCACGCCCTGGCCCACGGCTTGCGGCGCGTCATCGTGGCAGTCCCGTTCATCACCATCGCGAAGCAGACGTCCGACACCCTGGCCTCGGCGTTCGACTCGCCCGTGCCGGACGATGTCACCGGCGAGCTCGCCCGGGTGTTCCCTGCGGCTGCGCTCATCCAGCACTACACCGGCGGGCTGGAAGACGACGCCGACCATCGCCGGAAGCTGGCGGCCGAGAACTGGGATGCGCCGATCGTCGTCACCAGCACCGTCCAGCTCTTCGAAAGCCTCTTCTCGAACAGGCCGTCCGCCTGCCGCAAGCTCCATCGACTCGCGCGGTCCGTGATCATCCTGGACGAGGCCCAGTCCCTCCCGCCCGGGTTGATCGAGCCGATCCTCGACGTGCTCCGCGCGCTCGTCCGTGACTACGGCGCGAGCGTTGTCTTCTCGACCGCGACGCAGCCCGCCTTCGAAACGATCCGCGGCTTCGGCGAACTCAACGCCCGCGAGATCGTCCCGCAGCACCCAGCGCACTTCGAGGCGCTGCGCCGGGTCCGCTACACCCACGTGTCCGAGCCCCTGCCCTGGGACGCGGTGGCCGCGCGCATGCTTGCGGCGCCCGCGGCGCTGGCGATCGTGAACACCCGCAAGCATGCCGCGGAGCTGTTCGACGCCGTTCGTGAGCAGGCGCCCGCGGGCTCCGTCTTCCACCTCTCCACACGGATGGTCCAGCGCCACCGCCAGGAGGTGCTGGACGAAGTCCGGCAGCGGCTCGAGGACGGCCTGCCGTGCTATCTCGTATCAACATCTGTTGTAGAGGCCAGCGTCGATGTCTCGTTCCCGCTCGTCCTGCGGGCGCTCGCGCCGCTGGATGCGATTGTCCAGGCCGCCGGCCGCTGTAACCGGCACGGGGAGCTGGGCGTCGAAGGCGGGGAGCTGGTCATCTTCGAGCCCGTCGACGCGGCGATGCCGCCCGGGCCCTACCGCACCGGCGCCGGCATCATGCAGGGCGTGCTCGCCAGCGGCGACGACATCTTCGCGCTCGCGACGCAATTCGATTACTCGCGCCGCTTCTTCGACAACCTGGACAAGGATGGGCCGAACATCCAGGAGCTCCGCAGGAGCTTCGACTACCCGCAGGTGGCGAAGGACTTCGCCATGATCGAGCCCACCGCCTCGGTCGTCGTCCCGGCCACGGATCCGTCCGGGCGAGCGTCCGAGGTGCTGGCGCTGGTCGCGTCGCGCCAGACCACGCGTGCCGATATGCGCGCGCTCCAGCCGTTCATGGTCTCCCTCCCCCAGCGCGAGTTTGGCCGGCTGGTCACCGGTGGGGTGGTCCGGGAGTTTGCGGCCGGCCTCGGCGAGTGGCTCGGGGCATACGGAGACGCGGGGATCGTCGTCTAGCTACCCGCGGAACGCGGTAGTCCGTGGAGCACGTGGCTGGCGGAGGTGAGCGCCTGTGGATTGAAACGGGTTATCAGGTGATACGCGGAAGGAGGTGGGCGGCTGTGGATTGAAGCTCAGGCGATGGACCAACTACAGGAGGTATACCCATGGAACGACACAGCTCCGCACTCTCCCTGAGGGTGTGGGGCGAACTTGGATGCTTCACCAGGCCGGAGCTGAAAGCCGAGCGCGTCTCGTACCCGGTCATCTCGCCGTCCGCCGCGCGGGGCGTCCTGGAGGCCATCTACTGGCATCCGGAGATGCAGTGGGTCGTGCGGCAGATCGACGTGCTGAACCCGATCGCGTACTTCAGCATCCTTCGCAACGAGATCACATCCCGGCAGTCGGACCGCGTCGCTGCCACATGGGCGAAGGACGGGCGCGGCGGCTACGACGCTGCCGGCGACCGCAGCCAGCGTCACACGCTCGCCCTCCGCGATGTCGCCTACGTCATCCACGCGGACGTGCGGGTCGCGCCGGGCATCGACGAGCACCCCGCGAAGTTCCGGGACCAGTTCCGCCGCCGCGTCGAGCGCGGTCAGTGCTTCGCGACGCCCTACCTTGGCTGCCGGGAGTTCAGCGCGTCCTTCGGCCCCGCGGACCAGGACGTGGACAAGCCGATCGCCGGCCTGACGATGGACCTGGGGCGCATGCTCCTGGACATCGACTACACCCCCGGGCACCAGCTCAAGGGCGGCGGCCTCGGCAAGCCCCGCTTCTTCGATGCGAAGCTGCAGGAGGGCGTCCTGCTCGTCCCCGACCGGTTCGCGGAGGCCGCCTGATGCTCCCCGAGCTGAAGGAGTACGGCGTGCGCCAGCGCGACGTGGCCCCGCTCCTCTACCAGAACATCTCCGTCCGCTATGTGGTCGAGCTCAACGGCGACGGGACGCTGCGCAACCCGGTACCGATTGACCGCGCCACGGGTGCCGGCAAGAGCCGGTCCGAGCGGGGCACGGTCGAGTCCGTCCCGAACCTGACGCGGACGTCGTCGCCGGTGGCGCTGCCGTTCGCCGATGGCTCCGACTACACCTTCGGGGTCGACCCCAAGGGCCAACCGGCGAAGCTCGCAGCCCGGCACCAGCTCTACGTCAAGGCCGTCGAGGAGTGCGCCGAGGCCACCGGCGAGCCGGCCGTCCGCGCCGTCCTCGCCTTCCTGCAGCGCGGGGCCTGGCCCCGGTTCCCGGACGACTTCGACTACGGGGCCGAGGTCACGTTCTCCGTCGACGGCGTGAAGCCCGCGGAGCTGCCGTCGGTACACCGGTTCTGGGTCGACCGCTACCGCCGGTCGCTCGAAACCCTGCCGGAGCAGGAGTGCGTCGTCTGCGGCCGCCGCGACCACGCGGTCGACACCTACCCGGGCCGCGTCAAGGGCGTGCTCGGCGGCCAGTCGGCCGGGACGGCGCTGGTCTCGGCGAATACCGATGTCTTCGAGTCCTACGGGCTCAAGGGATCGCAGATCGCGCCCACCTGCCTCGAATGCGCCGACGGGCTCACCAAGGGGCTGAACCACCTCATCGCGGGTCAGAAGACCCACCTCTACCTTGGCGGCAGCACGTTCATCTTCTGGGCACGGTCGGGAGAGCTGCCGTTCGACCCCAACACGCTGATGACCGACCCCACCAGCGAGACCGTGCAGGACCTGCTCGCCAGCGTCCACTCGGGCCGGATCCCCGCCCACATCGCCGCCGACCGTTTCTTCGCCGCGCCGTTGACCGGCAGCGGGGGCCGGACGGTCGTGCGCGACTGGATCGACACCACGGTCGGCGAGGTAGCTGCGAACCTCGCGGACTGGTTCGACCGCCAGCGCATCGTCGACTGGGACGGGGCGGAGGGCGCCCCCTTCGGCCTCCGACAGCTCGCCGGCGGCACCATCCCGCTGCGCCGCGCAGGCCCCGACTGGGACCGCCTGCCGGCCACCGTATCGCGCGCGATGTTGCGGGCGGCGCTCACCGGTGCGCCCCTGCCGCCCGACATCCTCTATCGCGCCGTGCAACGCACGCATGCGGAGCGCAACGTCCGGCGCGTCCATGCCGCGCTCATCAAGCTCTCGCTGCTCGCCCAGCGTGACGTAACGAAGGAGATAGCACCCGTGTCCCTGAACCCGGACCACCCGGCCGCCGCTTACCACTGCGGCCGTTTGCTCGCCGTGCTCGAAGAGGCGCAGCGCGCAGCCATGCCACGCGTCACCAACACCATCGTCGACCGGTTCTATGGCGCCGCGTCGAGCTCGCCCGCCAGCGTGTTCGGCCGCCTCTTCCGCGGCGCCCAACCGCACCTCTCGACCCTCGAGAACAGCAACCGCGGCGCGTTCATCGCCATCCAGCAGAAGCTCGAAGAGGTCTCCAGCCGGATCGACGACGACTTCCCGGCGACGCTGACGCTCAAGGAGCAGGGGCTGTTCGCCCTGGGCTATTACCACCAGCGCGCCCACCGCAACCCCCGGCACGACAAGCCGTCTGCCAGCGATCCCCAGAACGCCCCCGAGGAGGACTAACCATGGCCATCTATACCGACCCGAAGCGCCGCCACGACTTCGCCCTGCTGTTCGACGTGAAGAACGGCAACCCGAACGGCGACCCGGACGCCGGGAACCTCCCCCGGGTCGACCCGGAGACGATGCAGGGCCTGGTCACGGACGTGGCGATCAAGCGCAAGGTGCGCGACTGGGTGGACGTCGCCCACGGCGGGGAAGCGCGCAACAAGATCTACGTCCAGCACGGCCAGTACCTCACCGAGACGCGCACCCGTGAGTTCGACGCGCGGGCCGGCAAGGGTGCAAAGCCGTCGGCGAAGGACGCGGAGGAGTGGATGTGCGAGGCGTTCTTCGACGTCCGCATGTTCGGAGCGGTGCTGCCCATCAAGGGCAGCGACTCGGGGCAGGTGCGCGGGCCGATCCAGCTCACCTTCGCCGCCTCCATCGATCCCATCGTCCCGCTCGAGGCGGCGATCGTGGGCCCGGCGCAAAACGCCGAGCAGTCCAAGCGCACGAGGGCGCCCAAGGAGGGCGAGGCCGAGACCGACGAGGGGGAGGCCCGCGGGACGATGGGCCGCAAGGCGTTCGTACCGTACGGGCTTTACCGCGCGCACGGCTTCTTCGTGCCGGCCTTCGCCGCCCGCACCAAGGTGACCGAGGCGGACCTGGACCTCTTCTGGACCGCCCTCCAGCAGATGTGGGACCTCGACCGCTCCGCGACCCGCGGCGAGCTCGCCCTGCGCGGCCTCTACGTCTTCAGCCACGAATCGTCGCTCGGCAACGCGCCCGCGCACACGCTGTTCGAACGGGTCACGGTGGACCCGGTGATCCCCTCGGCCGGTGGCGTCGATGTCCGGCCGCCGCGCTCGTTCGCCGACTACAGCGGCCGCGTCCTGGTCGACGATTCGGCGCTGCCGGCGGGCGTGGCGCTGACGCGACTGGTCGGCTAACCGTGGACACCGGCCGCGACCCGGCCGGCGAAGGGGCGGAGATCGACATACCGATCTCCGCCCTCGAGCACTTCTCGTACTGCCCCCGGCAGTGCGCGCTCATCCACGTCGAGCAGACGTTCCAGGAGAACGTCTTCACCGTGCGCGGCCAGATCGCGCACCGCCGGGTGGACCACGCCGCTGACACGGTCGCCCGTGGCATCGCCCACGTGCGCAGCCTGGAGCTCTGGTCGGAGCGGTACGGGCTTCGCGGCAAAGCCGACCTGGTCGAGTTCCGCCCGGAGGGGCCCTACCCCGTGGAGTACAAGTCCGGCCCGGCCGTCGGAGGCCACGCCGACATCCAGCTCTGCGCACAGGCGCTCTGCCTCGAAGAGATGTTCGGGCAGCCCGTGGCGGCGGGCGCCGCCTTTTCCCACGCCGACCGGAGACGCCACCCCGTGCGGTTCACCTCCGAACTCCGTGCGGCCACCGAAAGCGTCATCGAAGCCGTCCGCGGGCAGATCGCGCGGCAGGAGCTTCCGCCCGCCGCCGACGACGCGCGCTGTCCGACCTGCGGGGTCGGGCAGCACCCGCTCCCCGGAGCGGGTGAGGATTGAAACGTTGTGGACGGTACGCCCCAGCAAGCACGGGTAACTGCAGCGCCCGCTCCCCAGAGCGGGTGAGGATTGAAACGCCGAAATCGGCGACCGTCGCGTTGCCCGCAGTCGCCGCAGCGCCCGCTCCCCGGAGCGGGTGAGGATTGAAACTAGGGGTCAGGCGCTGGCAAGAGTCCGCTAGGTCCTCGCAGCGCCCGCTCCCCGGAGCGGGTGAGGATTGAAACGTGACTCCTTCACCCCTAGTCAGGGTTTCCCCCGAGCAGCACCCGCTCCCCGGAGCGGGTGAGGATTGAAACTCCTCGGTGCGCGCCGTATCCCCCGCGCTCTCGTGGCAGCACCCGCTCCCCGGAGCGGGGGAGGATTGAAACGCGCGCGGGCGGCGCCGTAGAGCTCGTGAAGCCAGTCGCGCAGCACCCGCTCCCCGGAGCGGGTGAGGATTGAAACGGCAGGATGGCAGCTCATCGTCTTTCTCGGCGACGCAGCACCCGCTCCCCGGAGCGGGTGAGGATTGAAACACGACCAGCGTGGTCATCTCGAACCCCGCGGCGTTGCAGCAGCCGCTCCCCGG
>JADZEI010000037.1 GCA_020850615.1 Dehalococcoidia bacterium
CACCACGTCCGCCCGGTACTCCGGCGTGAACGACCGCCGTCGCCGGCGTCCCTTGCTCTCCGTTTCTGACATCCTTCTCCGACCTCCCCGGTCATCTTGGATGTCCGCCATTTCGGGGCAAGCCCACAAGCCCACACGTCCGACCGGCGTGAACCGTGAATCGTGAACCGTGAACTACGGCAGGAGGTCGGGCCGCCGGGCGCGCGTGCGCTCCACCCGCTGGGCCTTCTTCCACTTCTCGATGTTGGCGTGGTGGCCGGAGAGGAGGACGTCGGGGACCTGCCAGCCGCGGTATTCGGCGGGGCGGGTGTACTGGGGGTGTTCGAGCAGGCCGTCGGCGAAGGACTCGTCCTCGGGCGAGACTTCGTCCCCGAGCGCACCGGGGATGTGCCGCGCGACGGCATCGATGAGCACCATGGCGGGGAGCTCGCCGCCGGTGAGGATGTAGTCGCCGATGGAGATCTCGCGGTCCACGCAGTGCTCGACGAAGCGCTCGTCGACGCCTTCGTAGCGGCCGCAGACGAGGATGAGGCGGGGTTCGGTGGCGAGCTCGCGGACGATGGCGTCGGTCAGGACTTCGCCCTGGGGCGAGAGGTAGACGACGAGGCCGGGTTCGGCGGCCCGTGCGCGGACGTGCTGGAGGGCGGCGTCGAGGACATCGACGCGCATGACCATGCCCTGCCCGCCACCGAAGGGGTAGTCGTCGACGCTGCGGTGCTTGTCGGTGGCGTGCTCGCGGATGTCGTGGACCTGGAGGTCGAGGAGGTCGGCGTCGCGGGCGCGCTTGATGATCGACACATCGAGCGGTCCGCCGTCGAAGGCAGGGGGAAAGAGGGTCAGGACATCGATGCGCACGGGGGTCGATTGTGGAGGGGCGGGTGCCGAGTGTCGATTTGGGTGGGCTGCGCGGAGCGGGGTGGGCTCGGGGACTTGGTCCGTAGCGAGCGTCACAGACGCGGTGAGACGCGCGTGCTGCACTTGGATGTAGCGAGTGTTACATCAAAGCGGGAGGAGAGGTGATGGAACTGACGAGCCGGGTTGCGACGATGGCGGACGTGCCGGTGTTGGAGCGGCTGGTGAATGCGGCGATCGGTGAACTTCAGAAGGGGTTCCTGGACGAGCGGCAGATCCCGGCGAGCCGGCTGATCATGGGGCTGGACCTGCAGCTCATCGCGGATGGGACGTACTTCGTGGTGGAGTGTGGGGACGTGGTGGCCGGGTGTGGGGGCTGGAGCCGCCGGAAGGCGCTCTTCGGGGCGGGCCATGCTGGCGGGCGGGACTTGAGCCTGCTCGACCCGGCGAGAGACGCCGCGCGCGTGCGGGCCATGTACACGGATCCGGCGTTCGCGCGGCGCGGTGTGGCGCGGCTGATCCTGTGGCGGTGTGTGGCGGCCGCGCGGGCGGAGGGGTTCCAGCGCCTGGAACTGGTGGCGACAATGGCGGGTCGGCCGCTCTATGAGGCGTTCGGGTTTTCGGCGATCGAGGAGATGGTGGAGTGGCCGGCCGGGGTGGCGGTGCCGGTGACGCGGATGGGAATGGGGATGGAGATGGTTGTGGCGGCGTGACGCGATTGGGGATTCTCGGTTTTCGGTTTTCCCCCGGTGCGTGGTGCTGACGGCGGGCATGGGGCGAAGTGGGCGGATGGCCGACGCGGCGGGTCGAGCGCTGCGTTGCCGCCCTGGCGGCATCGGGTGTTGGTGGCTGGCGTGGCGCGGGATGGGCTGGCGCCCGCGCCCACGAGGGGCGCGGCTACGCTTTCGGCGTCGGTGGTGTGGGATGGCGGCGTGGGTGGTGGGTGGACTGGTAGCTGAAAGCTGGTGGCGGCGGGTCAAGTCGAGGCGCCGCGGTCGGATTCGGTGCGGTGTTCGACCGCATCACCGAGGAGCTGGGCGATATGGGGGACGAGCGGGAGAAGGACGTCCATACCTTCCGCCACCGCCTTCGGGTTGCCGGGAAGGTTCACAACGAGGGTGCGCCCGCGGAGGACGGCGATGCCGCGGGAGAGCACGGCGAACGGGGTCTTCTTCAGCCCTTCGAGAGCGAGGGCGATGGGGATTCCGGGGACGTCGCGCTCGGCGATGTCGCGTGTAGCTTCGGGGGTGACGTCGCGTTCGGTGAAGCCGGTGCCGCCGGTGGTGATGATGACGTCGGCGGTGGCCTCGTCGCACCAGGCCCGGAGCTGCGCGGCGATGGCGTCGCGGGAATCGGGGAGGATGGCGCGGGCGACGACCTGGTGGCCGGCGGCGGTCGCGCGATCCAGGGCGAGCTCCCCACTGGTATCCTCACGCTCTCCCGCGGCGCCTTTGTCGGATGCGGTGAGGATAGCGATGCGGGCCATGGGGGCATGGTAGCGCCCTAAGGGTAAACCCGCGTCGCGCAGAGATAACACGGAATCGCGATGAATTGTGCTTGACAGGGGTAGTGGCCCTTCATACTCTGCGCTGGGGGAAAAGTGGGGGATTGTGGAGAACCAACCCCTCTCTGACACCTATCCGGGGGATGGTGGGGCACCGCCACCCTGAAAACGAGGGTCATCGTGGAGTTCTTCGGCTACCAGGAGTACTCCATGGACGACCGGAACCGGGTCCCGATCCCGCCGGGGTACCGCGAGGCGTTCGGCATGAAAGCCATGCTGGTGCCAGGCGCAGACCGGGTGGTCGAGATCTACACCGAGGAGGGGTGGGCGAAGCGGGCCGAGCCACTCCAGCGCCTTTCGATGACGAACCGCGACGCGCGGCGCCGGGTGCGAGCGTTCTACGCGAACTCGACACCGATTGCGCCGGACACGCAGGGGCGGCTCACGCTGCCGCAGCGGTTCGTGGACTACGCCGGGATCGAGGGCGACCGGAAAGTGGTGGTGCTGGGCAACCGGACCCACCTGGAGGTTTGGGCGAAGAGCGCCTGGGATGCCGAGAACGAGGAGCTGGAAGGCTCCGGGTTCGGGCTCCTGGACGACCCTTCGGTGTTCGAAGTTCCAGAGACCACGGGAGAGGAGGGGTAGCATGATCGTTATGACCAATACCCCGACGCACGTCCCGGTCCTCCTGGAAGAAACGATGCACTACCTGGCCGTGCGGCCGGGTGGGACCTACATCGACTGCACCACCGGGCTCGGTGGGCACAGCGAAGCGATCGCCAGCCGGATGGGCGAAGACGGCCGGCTGTTGTGCCTGGACCAGGACCGCGAGGCGCTGGGGTTCGCGCGTGCAAGGTTGGCTCCGTTTGGGAGGCGGGTCAGCTTTGTCCACGCGAACTTCCGCGAACTCGCCTCCGTGGCGAAGGCGGAAGGATTCGACCAGGTGGATGGCATCCTGATGGACCTCGGGGTGTCGTCGCTGCAGTTCGGGAAGGCCGAACGCGGGTTCATGTTCGGGCTGGAAGGCCCGCTGGACATGCGGATGGACCCGGACAGCGGCGGCGAGACGGCGGGGGACATCGTCAACACCTGGGACGAGGTGTCGCTGGCGCGGCTCTTCTTCGAATACGGAGAAGAGCGGCAATCGCGACGGATCGCCGCGGCGGTCGTGCGTGCACGGCCGTTGACGACGACCTGGGAGCTCGCCAGAGCCGTCGAGCAGGCCGTGGGGGGCGTAAGAGGCCGAACCCAAATTCACCCCGCCACCAAGGTTTTTCTTGCGCTCCGGATCCGCGTCAACAGCGAACTCGACACGCTCGACGCGGCCCTCCCGCAAGCCTGCGGTCTGCTCGGCTTTGGGCGCGATCACGACGACGGCGGCCGCCTCGTCGTGATCGCGTTTCACTCACTCGAAGACCGGATCGTGAAGCAGTACATGCGGCGCGAATCCGCGGAGTGCCTCTGCCCTCCGGGGCTGCCGGTGTGCCGCTGCGGGCACGTGGCGTCGCTGCGTGACCTGACCCGGCGGGCCATCAAGCCGGGCGAAGACGAGATTGCCGCGAACCCGCGGGCGCGCAGCGCAGTGCTGCGGGCCGCGCAACGGATTCGCTAGAACAACCGCCCCGGGGGGACGCCGGGGCGCCACCGTAGCCGTCATTCCCGGCGAGGGCGCCGGGCCAACGAGGAGCTGGCGCGCCATGGCTGCCATTAACCACCCTCTGCCGCACCACCGACGCCTGCCGATCCCGGTCCGCCCGGGTGCGATCAACTGGTGGGTGATCGGTGCGATTGCCGTGTTCGGGGTGGGTGCGGCGCTGCCGGTCATCCAGAACAGCACGGCAACGAGCCGTGGGTTCGACGTGCAGCGGCTGGAAGCGCAGCAGGTGCAGCTGAACGGCGACATCCGCCAGATCGAATCGGAAGTTGCGGCGCTGACCTCTCTCCAGCGCATCGAGCGCCGGGCCGGGGACATTGGCCTGGTGCCGGGCAGCAACCCGATCTACATCGAAGTTTCGGAGCCGGGCCCAGCCCCGGCGAAGATCCCCGCCGAGTATCTCCCCGGGCCCGTCCGCGCTGCGGATGAGCCCGAACCCTGGTGGCGTTCACTCCTTTCGTGGGTGTCGCTGGGGAATTAGCAGGTGGCGGGCCCGGGAGGGCCGGCCGGAGGCGCGTTCGGATGGCACAGCAGCGAGCCAGTGGGACTCGTCGCGTGTGGGTGCCCGCAGCCTTTTTAGGCGCGTTTGCCCTCGTCATCCTCGCGCGCCTTGTCCAGTTGCAGATCCTGGAGCACGACGCATATGCGGCCCAGGCGGAGGCCGAGCTCCACGGGCAGGAAATCATCTACGCGCCACGCGGCTCCATCCTCGACCGGAACGGGAACGTGATGGCCGTGAGCGTGGACACCTGGGATATCTATGTGAACCGGCACGCCTGGGAGAAGGCCGAGGACGCGAAAGAGGCCTCGGAGGCGCTGGCGCCGGTGCTGAAGACGGACCCCGCTTCGTTGCGGGCGAAGGTGGCGGGGCTTTCCGGGTTCGAAGTGGCCGTGGGCAGGGACATCGAGTACGAGGCGGGCAAAGCGCTGCTCGACAAGGGGCTGCCGGGCGTGAACCTGCAGTACAACACGGCGCGGGTGAACCCGGAGGGCGACACGGGCGCCAGCGTGCTCGGGATCATCGGGCTGGACAACGTCGGCCTCGCAGGGATCGAAGCGGCCTACAACGAGACGCTCCAGGGCAAGCCGGGCAAGGCGATCTATGAGCGGGACACGACCGGCGACCCGATCCCCTTCGGGCAGCACCTGACCGAGGAGCCGCGGCCGGGCAGCGACGTCGTCCTGACGATCGACCGGTACCTGCAGCAGCTGGCCGAAAAGACGCTGGCGGACGCGGTGCAGACGCACCGGGCCGAGGGCGGCACGGTCATCATGATGGACCCGGCGACCAACGAGATCCTCGCGCTGGCGACGCTGCCGTCGCTCACCTACAGCAAGCTCGACCTGGGCGACGCGAACCAGCTCGAGCTGCTGAAGAACGCTGCCGTGACGGACCTCTACGAGCCGGGCAGCGTGATGAAGGTGGTCACGGCGGCCTCGGCGATCGACGCAGGCGCGGTGACCCCGAACACGAGCTACTACGACAGCGGCACAGCGGACGTGTACGGCATCCCTATTAAGAACTGGGACGACCGGAGCTACGGCACGCAGTCGATGACGGGCGTGCTGGTCGACAGCATCAACACGGGCGCGATCTTCATGATGCAGGCGATGGAGAAGAAGGCGCCGGGTTCGTTCCAGCGATACCTGGAGGCGTTCGGCTTCGGGAAGCAGAGCGGGATTGACCTGCAGGGCGAGGGGACCGCGATCTTCCGGCGGCCGGACGACGACGGCTACTCGCCCGTGGATATGGCGACGCAGTCGTTCGGGCAGTCGATCAGCGTGACGCCGATCCAGATGCTGGCGGCGTTTTCGGCGGCGATCAACGGCGGGAAGCTGATCCAGCCGCACCTCGTGAGGGCGATCGTGGGCTCCGATGGGACGCGCACGGAGGTGCAGCCGAAGGTGCTGGGCCAGCCGATCCGGCCGGAGACGAGCGCACAGGTGCGGGAGATGCTGCACGCGGTAGTGGACTCGCCCGGCCGGTCGCACCCGGGCAACCCGAAGGACTACGAGGCGGGCGGCAAGTCGGGGACGGCGAACGTGCCAGTCGGCGGTTCGTACAACGACACACAGATCGCGTCGTTCATCGGCTTCGCGCCGCTGGAGGACCCGCAGATCCTGGTGATGGTGAAGCTGGACCGGAACGCCGACGGCAAGACCGGCGCGGCCGCAGCTTCGCCGTGGGTGGCGACGCTGCTCGACCAGTCGCTCCACTACATGAACGTGATGCCGGACAACCTCGAAGGGCAGGTGAGCCGGCGATGAGCGGACTGACGACGGCATTCGTCGCGCGGACGATGCGCGAGCTGGGGTACCGGGTCGAAGTTGGCCCGGACGTTGCGATCACGGGGGGAGCTGCGGATTCGCGGAAGGTGCAGCCCGGGAACCTCTTCACGGCGTTCCCCGGGGAGAACACGGACGGGAACCTGTACGTGGCCGATGCCCTCCGCGCGGGCGCGGTCGCGGCGATCTGCGAGCGCGCGCCGGAGGGGCCCTGGCCCGCGCAGACGATCGTGGTCGCGCCGGATGCGACGCGGGCGGTGGGCGAGCTGGCCCAGGCCTGGCGGCGGCACTGCGCCACCCCGGTCGTAGGCATCACGGGCACGGTCGGCAAGACGACCGCGAAGGAACTGATCGCCGCGACGCTGGGCGCGCGATTCCGGGTGCACCGCAGCGAGGGGAACCTCAATTCCCGCGAGGGGCTGCCGCTGGCGCTGCTCACGCTGACGCCGGAGCACGAGGTCTCGGTGCTGGAGATGGGGATGGATAGCCGCGGGGAGATCGCCCGGCTGTGCGAAATCGCGGAGCCGCGCGTCGGCGTGGTTCTGAACATCGGGCTGACGCACGTGGAGAAGCTGGGCAGCGCCGAGGCGATCGCCGAGGAGAAGATGACGCTGCCGCGGAAGCTGCCCGCGGACGGCACGGCGGTGCTGAACATGGACGACCGGCGCATCGCCTTCGGGCGCGGCGAGGTGACGTGCCCGGTGATCGGCTTCGGGCGGGACGACGCGACGGAGCTCCGCGTCCTGCGCACGGAGGACCACGGCCTCGACGGCGTGGACATCGCCGTGGCGTGGCAGGGCCGGGAGGCAGTCGTGCGGTCGCCGTTGCCGGGGCTGCACGTAGTGCCGGCGGCGCTGGCGGCGACCGGCGTGGCCCTCGCGCTGGGGATGAGCCTCGGCGAGGCGGCCGCGGCGGTGGGCGCGGCGGCGGTGGAGGGGCGGCTGCGGCGGGTGACCACGTCTATCGGTGCGACGATCCTGGACGACCGCTACAACGCGAGCCCGGCATCGGTCGCGGGCGCGCTGGAGCTGCTCGGGCGCCTGCCGGGGCGGCACGTGGCGCTGCTGGGCAAGATGGCCGAGCTGGGGACCTACGCGGAGGAGGAGCACCGCCGGATCGGCCGGGTCGCGGCCGCGAACGTGGACGTCCTCGCGACGTTCGGGGAGCTCGGCCGGGTGCTGGCGGCCGCGGCGCGGGAGGCAGGGCTCGAAGACGCGCAGTGGTTCGAATCGAAGGAAGACGCGGCGGCATCGCTCGCGCGCCACCTGCGGGCAGGCGACACGGTGCTGGTGAAAGGCAGCCGGAGCGAGGCGCTGGAAACGATCCTCCCGGTGCTGGAGGGCAACTCGTGATCCACGCGCTCTATTCCGGCTGCATCGCCTTCATGCTCAGCGTGGCGCTGGGCTACCCGATCGTGAAGTACCTGCGCGCCCAGAAGGCGGGCAAGAACATCAGCGAGTACCAGCCGGCTTCGCACCAGAAGAAGGCGGGCGTGCCGACGTTCGGCGGGTTCATCATCTGGGTGCCGACGTTCATCGTGACGGCCATCGCCGTCGATTGGTGGGAGCACCGGTCGATCCTGCTGCCGCTGGGGATGATCGGGATCACGGGTGCAGCTGGCTTCGTGGACGACCTGGGCACGCTGCAGCACCGGCGGCAGGGCGGGCTTTCGTGGCGGTTCAAGATCGCGTTCCTGACGCTGCTCTCGATCGCGGCGGCGATCGTGCTGTTCGACCACATCGAGGTGGAGTCGATCAACATCCCATACGTGGGGTCGTACAAGCTCGGGCTGATCTACATCCCGATCGCGATGGCCGTGATCGTGGGGACGACGAGCGCGGTGGCGATCACGGACGGGCTCGATGCACTGGCCGGCGGGACCACGCTGATCGCGTTCATCGCCTACGGGATCATCGGGTTCATCCAGGGGCAGGAATTCGTCGCGACGTTCGCGTTCATCATCGCGGGCGCGAACCTGGGGTACGTCTGGTACAACGCGCACCCGGCGATGGTGATCATGGGCGACACGGGCGCGCTGGCGCTGGGCTCGAGCCTGGCCGTGGTGGCGCTGATGACGGGCCAGTGGCTGCTCCTCCCGATCATCGGGATCGTGTTCGTGATGGAGGCGTTCAGCAACGTCATCCAGATCGGCTACTTCAAGCTTTCGGGCGGCAAGCGGATCTTCAAGCGGGCGCCGCTGCACCACCACTTCGAGGAGATCGGCTGGGCGGAGACGCAGGTGGTCACGCGGGCGTGGCTGATCTCGATCGTGGCAGCGATGGCGGGCGTGGCGCTCGCGCTGGAGGTGCCGAGTTGACCGGCATCGTGCGCGGCGGCATCCCGGAGGTGCGCGGCAGGCGCGCGCTCGTGTATTCGCTCGGCATGGAGGGGCGGGACCTCGCGGCCTGGCTGGTGGCGAACGGCGCGACCGTCGTGATGTCGGATACGCGCAGCGACGAGCTGCTGCGGGCGGCGGGCGCGGTGGCGCCGGCGGGCGTGGAGCGCGTGGTCACGGGGCAACCGCTGCTGGACCCGGCCGGGTTCGACCTGCTGGCGATCTCGCAGTCGCTGTTGCGGCACGACCCGGCGGTGGCGCGGGCGCGGGAGCTCGGCATCCCGGTGGTTTCGCAGCTCCAGCTGTTCCTGCGGCTCTGCCCGGGACGGGTGATCGGCATCACGGGGAGCTCCGGGAAGTCGACGACGACGGCGCTGGTAGCGGCGATGGCGGCCGAGGCGGGCGTCGAGCACGTGGTTGGCGGGAACATCGGCGAGGCGCTGCTGGGGCGGCTGGAGGAGATCCGCGCGGAGACGACGGTCGTCCTGGAGATCAGCCACACGCAGCTCCAGTACATCGAACGCGGGCCGGACATCGCTGCGATTACGAACATCACGCCGAACCACCTGGACCAGTTCAGCTGGGATGCGTACGTGGGCCTGAAGCGGCGGATCCTCGAGCTGCAGTGCACCGAGAGCGTCGCGGTGCTGAACGCGGACGACGACGAGAGCCGGGAAATGGCCGGCGACGTGCGCGGCGAGCTGCGCTGGGCCGCGATGAGCGGCCGCGAGCGCAACGGCGCGTGGGTCGAGGGCGGGACGGTGTACGTGGGCGGCGCGGCGACCGCGGCGTCCGTGCTCCCGGTGAGCGAGGTCCGGATGCGCGGCGCCCACAACGTCGCGAACGTGGTGATGGCGTGCGCGATCGCGAACGCGGCCGGGTGGCCGGCGAGCGCGATGGCGGCGGCCGCGCGGACGTTCGCGGGCGTGCAGCACCGCCTCGAAGTGGTCGGCCGCGCGGGCGGCGTGACCTGGGTGAACGACAGCATCGCGACCTCGCCGGAGCGCACGATGGCAGGCCTGGCGGCGTTCGCCGAGCCGGTGGTGCTGCTGCTCGGCGGGCGCGACAAGAACCTGCCGCTCGAAGGGCTGCGTGCGCGGGTGGCAGAGCGGTGCCGGGCGGTGGTGACCTTCGGCGAGGCCGCACAACTCTTCGACGACGGCGTAGCGGCGGCGGCGCCGGTGCACGAGCGCGTGGACACCCTCGACGAGGCCGTGGCCGCGGCGGCGCGGCTGGCGCAGGCCGGCGACGTGGTGCTGCTTTCGCCGGCGGGCACGAGCTTCGACGCGTACCCGAACTTCGAGGCGCGCGGGGTCGCGTTCCGGGCGCTGGTGCGGCAGCTGCCGGGCTTCACGCAGGAGGTGCGGTGATGGCAGCTGCCAGCCGTACCGGGATCTTCCCGCCGGGCCGCCCGGACTTCGCGCTGCTGGCGCTGACGGCGGTGCTGACAATCACGGGCCTGGTCGCGGTCTACAGCGCGAGCTTCGTCATCGGGCTCGCGGACTTCGGTGACCCGCACTACTACATCATCCGGCAGGGCGCGTGGGCGATGCTGGGCGTGTTCCTGATGGTGGCGGCGATGCGGACGGACTACCGCCTGTACAAGACGTGGGCCGTGCCGATCATGGTCGTGACCATCGGCATGCTGATCGCGGTGCTGGTGATCGGCGTGGAGGGCGGCGGTGCGCAGCGGTGGCTCGGCGTAGGCGAGCTCACGATCCAGCCGGGCGAGTTCGCCAAGCTGACGGTGATCCTCTACATCGCGGCCTGGCTTTCGAGCAAAGGCGACAAGGTCCGGTCGTTCGAACACGGCCTGATGCCGTTCGTGATCATCATTGGGCTCGTCGGCTTCCTGATCATGATGCAGCCGAGCCTCGGGACGACCGCGATCATCCTCGCGGTGACGGTGACGATGTTCTGGGTCGCGGGTGCGTCGATCGTGCAGATGGCGGCCCTGGGCGCGGCCGGGATCGGGGCGATCGCGACGCTCGCGACGGTCGCGGGCTACCGCGCCGACCGCCTGACGGCGTTCTTCGATGCCGACGGCGACCCGATGGGCAACGGCTTCCAGACGCTCCAGGCCCTGATCGCGATGGGCAACGGCGGGATCGATGGGCTCGGCCTGGGGGCGAGCCGGAGCAAGTTCTTCTACGTGCCAGCCAGCCACACGGACGGCATCTTCGCGATCATCGGCGAGGAGCTGGGGTTCATCGCGACGGCGGCGGTGCTCGGGCTCTACATCATCCTGATGGTGCGCGGCTACCAGGTCGCGCGGCGGGCACAGGACGACTTCGGGACGCTCGTGGCGACGGGGATCACGACCTGGATCGCGGTCCAGGCGCTGCTGAACATCGGCGGCATCACGCGGGTCATCCCGCTCACGGGCGTGCCGCTGCCCTTCCTGAGCTTCGGCGGCAACGCGCTGGCGGCCGTGCTGCTGGCGATGGGCGTGCTGATCAGCATCTCGCGCTATGGCGAGCAGCGGCACCCGCACCCGGAGGACGACGGCAGCCACCACCATCGGCTCGGCGTCGTGCGGAGGCACCGGCGATGAGGGTCGCATTGACGGCCGGCGGCACCGGCGGCCACATCTTCCCCGCGCTGGCGGTGTACGACGCGCTCATCGCGGAGGGCGGCGTCGAAGACGTGCGCTTCTTCGGGCCCGACAACCGGGGCGAGCGCGCGATGGTCGAGCCGCGGGGGATCCCCTTCGAAGTGGTGAACGCGGCTGGCGTGCGCGGGCGCGGGCCGGTGGCGCTGGCGAAGAGCGTGCTGCGGCTGGCGGGCGGGACCTTTGCGGCGGTGCGGAAGCTGCGCGCGGCGCGGCCGGACGTGGTCTTCAGCACGGGCGGCTACGCGAGCTTCCCCTGCAGCGTGGCGGCGCGCGTGCTTCGCAAGCCGCTCGTGGTGTACCTGCCGGACGTGACGCCCGGCTGGGCCGTGCGCGCGGAGAAGCGGCTGGCAACGCGCATGGCGACGACGACCGAGGCCGCGCTCGAGTTCCTGCCGCGGAAGCGGACGGTGGTGACCGGCTACCCGGTGCGCGCGGTGTTCTTCGCGACCACGCGGGAGGAGGCGCGGGCGCAGCTCGGCATCGCGGCAGACGAGAAGGTGCTGCTCGTGGCCGGGGCGAGCCAGGGCGCACAGGCGATCAACGCGGCCGTGTTCGCGGGGCTCGAGGAGCTGACGCGGGCGGCGACGGTGCTGCATGTGACCGGGCTGGCGGACTTCGCGGAGGCGGTCGAGCGCAAGGGAGCGCTGGGTGAGCGCGAAGGCCGCTACCAGCCGGCTGCGTTCCGGGAGGACCTGCCGCTGCTGATGGTGGCGGCGGACCTGGGCGTGATGCGCGCCGGGGCGAGCGTGCTGGGCGAGCTGCCGGCCGCGAAGCTGCCCTCGATCCTCGTGCCGGGGACGTTCGCCGGCGGGCACCAGCGGGACAACGCGGGCTGGCTTGCGAACGAGGGCGCGGCGGTCGTGCTCGAAGAGACGCAGATTGGCGAGCTGGCGGCGCGGGTGCGGGCGCTGCTCGGCGACGGCGACCAGCTGGGTGCGATGCGGGCGGCTGCGGCGAAGCTGGCGCGGCCGGACGCGGCGGCGAGCATCGCAAAGCTCGTGCGGGAGGTGGCGAAGCGATGAGCGACGCGACGATCCCCGGGCGCGTGCACCTGGTGGGCATCGGCGGGATGCACATGTCGGCGATTGGGCAGCTGCTGCTGGAGCGCGGCGGCCAGGTGAGCGGCAGCGACATGCGGCCTTCCGCGCTGACCGAGAAGCTCGCGGCCATGGGCGCGACGGTGTTCGAAGGGCACGCCGCGGAGAACGTCGGCGCGGTGGACCTGGTGGTCACGACCGCGGCGGCGGCAGACGACAACCCGGAGATCGCGGAGGCGCGGCGGCGCGGCATCCCGGTGATCCTGCGGGCGGAGATGGTGGCGCGGCTGATCGCGGACAAGCGCGTGATCGCGGTCGCGGGGGCGCACGGCAAGACGACGACGAGCTCGCTGATCGCGTTCATCCTGCGAGAGGCGGGGCTGCGGCCGATGTACCTGCTCGGAGGCGAGAGCCTGGACCTCGGCGGCCACGCGGCCTGGGGCGGCGGCGACCTCTGCGTGGTGGAAGCGGACGAGTACAAGCGCGCGTTCCACGAGTACGCGCCGGAGATCGCGGTCATCACGAACGTCGAGCCGGACCACCTCGACTACTACGGCACGGCGGCGGCATACCACGAGGCGTTCGTGGTGTTCGCGGGCAAGGTGAAGCCGGGCGGGTTGCTGCTGGCGTGCTGGGACGACGCCGGCGCCCGCGCGGTGAGCGAGGCGGTCGAGGATTCGGGCATCCGCGAGGAGACCTACGGGATCGACGGGACGCGCTTCTGGCAGGCGACCGCGATCACGAAGGACGATACGGGCGCGACGTTCACGCTGCGGCGCGGCGGCGGGCCGGTGGGCGAGCTCCGGGTGAGCGTGCCGGCGGACCACTTCGTGCGGAACGCGACGGCGGCGGCGGCGGTTGCGCTCACCGTGGGAGTCGATTTCGCGACGGTGCAGCGGTCGGTGGCGGCGTTCCGCGGAGCGCGGCGGCGGTTCGAGACCGTGGGCGAGGCGGGCGGCGTGCTGGTGATGGACGACTACGCGCACCACCCGACGGAGGTGCGCGCGACGATCGCGGCGGCGCGGACGCGCTTCCCGGAGCGGCGGCTGATCGGCATCTATCAGCCGCACACGTACAGCCGGATCGGCTACCTCTGGGAGGAGTGGACGCGCTGCTGGGAGGGGCTCGACGAGCTGGTCGTGCTCGAGACGTACGCGGCGCGCGAGCAGCCGCTGCCCGGACGCTCCGCACGGGACCTGGTGGAGGCGATCGTGACGCCGCGGGCGCTCTATGCGGCCGACTTCGACCACGCGGCGCGGCAGGCGCGGGCGCTGGCGCGGCCGGGCGACGTGGTCTTCACCATCGGCGCGGGCGACGTGGTCGAAGTCGGGCCGAAGCTCCTGGAGTTGCTGCGATGACCGCGATCGACCATCTGGCGGCGGCCCTGGAGGGGCACGGCGAGGTGAAGCGCGACGAGGTGCTCTCGCGGCACACCACGTTCGGCATCGGCGGGCCGGCCGACATCTTCGTGACCGTGCGCGACGCAGCCGGGCTGGCGTACGCGGTAACCACCGCGCAGGACGCCGGCGTGGGCGTGTTCGTGCTGGGCAGCGGGTCGAACATCCTCGTGGCGGACAAGGGGATCCGCGGGGTGGTGGTCGACAACCGGGCGCGGCGGGAAGAAGCGGACAGCTCGGGCACGCGGTATCGCGTCGAGAGCGGGGCGAGCTTCGCGGCGTTCGCGCGGAAGATGTGCCGGCAGGGGCTGGACGGGCTGGCGTGGGCGGTCGGCATCCCGGGGACGCTGGGCGGGGCAGTGGTCTACAACGCCGGGGCCTACGGCGGCTGCCTGGCGGACGTGCTGACGCGCGTGCGGCTGCAGGACCACCGCGACGGCGACGCGTGGATCGAGGCGGCGCAGCTCGGGCTGGTGTACCGCGGGAGCGTGTTCACGCGCGGGCAGTTCGATGGCAAGACGGTGCTCGAAGCCGAGGTGCAGCTCGCGCCCGGCGATGCGGCGGCGCTGCTCGAGCGCGCCGCGAGCTACGACGCGAAGCGGCTGACGGCGCAGCCACGCGGCCGGAACGCGGGCTCGACCTTCAAGAACCCACCCGAATCGCCGGCGTGGAAGCTGATCGACGAGGTGGGCATGCGCGGCGCGACGCGCGGGGACGCCGCCGTGAGCGACAAGCACTGCAACTTCTTCGTGAACTACGGGAACGCGCGGGCGGAAGACGTGGCCTGGCTGGTGACGGAGGCGCAGCGGCGGGTGCGCGAGCAGTTCGGCATCGAGCTGCAGAGGGAAGTGGCATTCGTGGGGGACTGGTCATGAGCCGGCAGCGCGTGGCAGTCATCTTCGGCGGGCGCTCGGGCGAGCACGAAGTGAGCGTCGTGAGCGCGCAGAGCGTGATGGCCGCGCTGGACCCGGCGCGCTGGGACGTGGTGCCGATCGGCGTGACGAAGCAGGGCGCGTGGCTGGCGGAAGCGGCGACGCGCGAGGCCCTGGCACGCGGCGACCGGGCGTTCAGCGGCGCAGGGACGCTGCTCACAAGCCGGGACGCGCTGGAGGCGCTCGCGGGCTGCGACGTGGCCTTCCCGCTGGTGCACGGCACGTATGGCGAAGACGGGACGATGCAGGGCTTTCTCGAGCTGGCCGGGCTGCCATACGCGGGCGCGGGCGTGGCCGCGAGCGCGATCGGCATGGACAAGGCGCTGATGAAGGGCCTGTTCCGGGAGGCCGGGATCCCGGTGGCGCCGTATGCGGTGCTGCGCTCGTGGGAGGTGGAGGGCGACGAGCAGACGGCCCGCGACTACCTCGAGCAGGCGATCGGCTACCCCTGCTTCGTGAAGCCGGCGAACGGCGGTTCGAGCGTGGGGATCACGCACGTGCGTTCGCGCGAGGACCTCACGGTCGCGTTCGAGGCGGCGTTCAACTACGACGACAAGGCGGTCGTGGAGCAGGCGGTGGTGGGCAGGGAAGTGGAGTGCTCGGTGCTGGGCAACGAGTACCCGGAAGCGAGCATCACCGGCGAAATCGTGCCCGACCGCGACTTCTACGACTACGAGAGCAAGTACTCGAACGAGTCCACGACGGCGCTGCACATCCCCGCGCGCATCAGCGAGGCGGTTTCGGACCGCGTACGGGAGCTGGCGGTGCGGATGTACCAGGTGATGGGCTGCGAGGGGTACGCGCGGGTCGACTTCTTCGTGACGGACGAGGACGAAGTGATCGCGAACGAGGTGAACACGATCCCGGGGTTCACGAGCATCAGCATGTACCCGAAGTTATGGGAGGCGACGGGCCTCGCGTATTCGGACCTGCTGACGCGGATCCTCGAGCTCGCGTTCGCGCGACATGGACGGAGGTCGCGGCGATGAGCGACAGGCATGGCAGGGACAACGAACAGCTCCCGCGGCAGATCGTGCGGAGGAAGCCGGCGGTCGTGGGCGAACGGCGGCGGGAGATCGTGCGGCGCGGGGCGCCATCGGGCGGGGGCGTGCAGCCGCCCCGCCGGCGGTGGCGGCCTTCGCTGCCGCACCCGCGCTGGCGGCCATCGAAGGGCTTCGCGGCGCTGGTGGGCGTGCTGGCGGTGCTGGTGATGCTCGGCGGGGGCGCCTACTGGGCGCTGACCTCGCCGTTCTTCAAGGTGAACAACGTCGAGGTGACCGGGAACGAGCGGATCACCTCGGACCTGCTGGTGAACCGCGCGGAGCTGCTCGGCGAGAGCATGTTCACGGCGGACCTGGCGTCGGCGCAGCAACGGCTCTACGGGCACCCGCTGGTGGCGGGCGTGCGGATCGAGCGGGCGTGGCCGAGCACGGTGCGGCTGATCGTCGAAGAGCGGCAGGCGTGGGGCGCGTGGGAGCAGGGCGGCGTGCGCTACACGATCGACCGGGACGGCGTGGTGCTGTCGTCGGTGGCATCGCCGGAAGGGGTGCCGCTGATCCGGAGCTCGGAGACGACGACGCTGCGGCAGGGCGACCGGGTGAACTACCAGGCGGTGCAGGCGGCGGCGGAGATCTACGAGCTGCTGCCGCGTCAGCTGGGGACGACGGTGACGGAAGTCGCGTTCCTCGCCGGCAAGGGCGTGCAGGTGACCACGGCCGACGGGCAGTCGGCGCTCCTCGGGGATTCGAGCGCGATCGCCTACAAGCTCTCCGTCTGGGCGGCGATGTCGAAGCAGGCCATGGAGCGAGGGATCAACTACACCACCATCGACCTCCGGTTCGGAAACCGGCCGGTCTTGCAGTGAGGGAAGCGCCATGAAACGACGGAGCACGGTAGCAGCGATCGACGTGGGGTCCACGAAAGTGGCGGTCCTCGTCGGGGACCAGGGGGATGGCGACGCGGTGCGGATCCTCGGGGTCGGCGTTGCGCCGGCGTCGGGACTCTCGCGCGGTGTGATCGACAACATCCAGTCGGCGCGGGAAGCGGTGTCGATCGCGGTGGAGAAGGCGGAGCAGGCCTGCGGGATGCGGATCCTGTCGGCGGTGGTGGGGATTTCGGGCGCGCACATCACATCGCAGAACAACCGGGGTATCATCGCGGTGCCGGACCGGACGCGGCCGATCACGCTCGACGACCGGGCGCGAGTGCTGGAGAGCGCGGGGCAGATCAGCATCCCGACGAACCGGCAGGTGCTGCACGTGCTGCCCCGCGGCTACTGGGTCGAAGGGACGGACCCGGTGAGCGACCCGGTGGGCATGTTCGGCGGGCGGCTGGACGCGGAGACGCACATCGTCACTGGCGCGGTTTCGGCGATCCAGAACCTGACGAAGTGTGTTGAAGGCGCCGGGGTGCAGGTGGACGACATCATTCTGGAGTCGATCGCCTCGGCGACGAGCGTGCTGCACGAGCAGGAGCGCATGCAGGGCGTGGCGGTGGTGGACATCGGCGGGAGCACGACCGCGGTGGCGGTGTACGACGAGGGGACGGTGGCGCACACGGCGTGCCTGCCGATCGCGGGTTCGCACCTGACACACGACCTCGCGCGCGTGCTGCGCTGCCCGTGGGAGAGCGCGGAAGAGGTGAAGTGCAAGTACGGCGCGGCCTACGCGGACGAGAGCATGGAGAGCCAGCTCGTCGACATCCAGGCGTTCGGCACGCAGTCGAGCAAGACGGTGACGCGGAAGCACATCTGCGAAATCCTCCAGGCCCGGAGCGAGGAGATCCTCGAGATGGTGGGCGTGGAGCTGAAGCGGGCGGGATACCTGGACCGGATCGCGGCCGGGATCGTGCTGACGGGCGGGAGCTCGCAGCTGGCGGGACTGGCGGAGGTGGCGGAAGCGCGGCTGGGCATCCCGGCGCGCGTCGCGAAGCCAGGCGGATACGGCGGCCTTTCGGACCTGATCGGCACGCCGTCGTTCGCGACCTCCATCGGGCTGGTGGAGTACGCGCTGAAGGGCCGCGAGCGGGTGGCCGAGCCGGCCGGCATGCAGATGCCGAGCCTCCACTTCGATGCGCCGGTGGGAGGGTTCTTCCGGCGGATCGCGTCGATCGGCCGGGCCCTGATGCCCCAATAGAAAGGGAGGAACGAGGGTGAACCTCGACGACTTCAAGAAGCAGGACGACTTCGACCCAACAAAGGAGAGGACCATGAGCATTCGATACGACAGTGAGCTCCTGCCGGACATCAAGGTTGTCGGGGTGGGGGGCGGCGGTTCCAACGCCGTGAACCGGATGATCCGGGCGAAGATCCCGGGTGTGACCTTCGTTGCCTGCAACACGGACGCGCAGGCGCTGATGAGCTCCGAGGCGCCGAACCGGGTGCGCATTGGCGAAAAGCTCACCAAGGGCCTCGGTGTTGGCGGCGACCCCGCGCGGGGCGAACGCGCCGCGGATGAATCGCGCGACGAGCTGTACGAGCTGCTCCGCGGCACCGAGATGGTGTTCGTGACCGCCGGTATGGGCGGCGGCACGGGCACGGGCGCGGCACCGGTGGTCGCGGAGATCGCGAAGGACTGCGGCGCCCTGACCATCGGCGTGGTGACGAAGCCGTTCGCGTGGGAAGGCAGCCGCCGGATGAAGCAGGCGGAAGAGGGCATCGCGCGGCTGCGGGAAAAGGTGGACACGCTGATCGCCATCCCGAACGGCCGGCTCATCGAGATCTGCGCGCCGGACGCGACGGTGGACCAGGCGTTCGAGACGGCGGACGACGTGCTGCGCCAGGCGATCCAGTCGATTTCGAACATCATTAGCCAGAACGGGTCGATCAACCTCGACTTCAACGACGTGCGGACGACGATGTCGGAGGCGGGGCCGGCGCTGCTTTCGGTGGGCCGTGCGCAGGGCGAGAACCGCGCGGTGGAAGCCGCCCGGTCGGCGACGGTGAGCCCGCTGCTGGACCAGCAGATCGACGGCGCCCACAACGTGCTGTTCAACGTGACGCACAACGGCAACCTGCAGCTGCGGGAGCTCGACATGGCGGCGCGCGTCATCGCGGAAGTGGTGGACCCGTCGGCGAACATCATCTTCGGCACGACCGTGGACCCGAAGGCCGCGGACGAAATCATCATGACGGTGATCGCGACGGGGTTCCCGCCGAAGGCGCAGCTGATGGAAGACCCGCGCGAGGTGACGTCGCGGATTGGCGACATGGGCCTGCCGGGCCTTTCGAGCGTGGAAGACGCAGAACTGCCGGCATTCCTCCGGCGCAACATCCGTTCGATGAACGTGTTGCGGCCGGTGGGCGGGGCAGCGGAAGCGAGACTGGCGGAAAGGAGGTAGCGAAGGGTTAGCTCGAACCGAGCGCGCAATGTACCTGTTGGGCCTGGTGCTTTTGGGAGAGGGCGCCAGGCCCCTTTTCGATCGACGATGGGTGGTGGTGTGTGGTGGTGGCGGGCTGCGCGGCGGCGGTGTCGCTGGGGTGGCGCGGGCGTTCCGTGACCGTCGCGCTACTGATTGGGCTGCGAACGGAGGGGGCGGGAGGCGAGGGCGGCAGCGAGGATGAGTGCGGCGGCGGCCCAGCCGGTGGGTACGCCGAGGACCCAGAAGATGTAGTCGTAGCACTCTTCGCCGGGGTCGCAGGTGATGGGCTGGCGGAGCTCGTCGGCGGCGAGGCCGAGCAGCGGCGGCGCCAGCGCAGCGACCCAGGCCGCGAACGCGACGGCGCCGGCGGCGCGGGGGCCCAGTGCGGCGAAGCGCTGGAGCAGTCCCCAGGCGACGACGGCGCCGGGTGCGAGGACTGCGGCGCCGTAGCCCAGCAGGGCGAGCGCAATCAGGACGGTGGTCACCGGCGGAGTCTACGCGGTCGGGACAGGCACGCGCCGAGGATGAGCTGCTTCGTGGGGAGTGCGGAGGAGGGGGAGGGGCGCGGCGGGCCAAGGAGCGGAGCGGCCCGAGCGGCCGGCCGCGGGGTGGCACCGGGGATGTGGGGTGTACGGGCTGAAAGGAGGCGCTGTCTAACCGAGCGCGCGAATTGTGAAGGTCCCCGGGAGGCTCCCGGACACGAAGCTTGATACTTTGGGAGATGGCATCAAGCCCGACACATTCGCCTCGACAAAACGCTCGTTACCCCGCCGACAGCTACCTCCGTTTCAGCCGGACGCACACAGTACCACCGCGGGAGACGCAACGCTAGCAGGGAAACTCCCGAAGTATCAGCGTGCGATGCATCCCATATGGGAAGGGTCAGGCGGTCGCGGGGGCGGCCTGGCAGGAGGGGTGAGGGCAGCGGCAGGCGCTGCCGGAGTCCTGCCGGCCTTCGGCGCATTCGGCGCTGCAGTACTGGTGGCCGTCGCGTTCCATCTGGGCCTGGCAGTTGCAGCCATGGTGTTCACAGGGCATGGGTGTCCTCCTTTGGGTCAGGAGAGGGTGCGTGGAGGGGCATCAGCGGGGTGTCACGTGGGGGGCCGGGGCGTAACGAAGGCGGATCGGGCGTGATGCAGATGGCCCTCACCCCCGACAACTCTCCCGGCGGGAGACACGATGGCCAAGGGCGAGGGTTGATGGCGCGTGATCTCCGGACCCCCTGCTCCTCTGCTCCGAGATGGCCACGTGGTTCCGAACATCATGTTCGCTATTCATCGACTTCCCTGACGAGAGTGGATCGTCATCCGCCACCTCCCGCCATTCCACCCTCGGCCCTACCGCCCCAGCACCGCCCGCAACACAATCCGCGCCAGGTAGTCCCCGCCCGCCGACGTGAAGTGCACCCCATCGCTCGCCCGGATCAGCTGCGTCACCCCGTAGTCGTCCACCGCGTACGCGCTGTAGTTCCCATCGGCATCCGACGTCGCCGTCCACGTGTCCACATACGTCACCCACGACCGGATCGACGCCTGCTCCTGGAAGATCGCGTTCACCGTCGGCACCGAGGCCGCCAGCTCCGCCCGCCCGTGGTTCGGCTGCCCCACCCAGAACACCCGCCGCCCCTCCCGGTGCATCATGTCCATCATCGCCCCGACCTTCGCTCCGTAGCTCTCCCAGGTCCCCACCTGGTTCGCGTCGTTCGCACCGACCATGAACACGACGACGTCCGGGTCGTACGTGGCCATCTCGCCCGGCACGTACGCCGGCCAGTCGAAGAATTCGTTCCGCACCAGCCCCGACGAGATCTTGTAGTCGGCGGCCCGCACCGGCACCGCCCCATACCCCGCCGCCAACTGGAACAGCGACACCGTCATGAAGAACGAGGTCGAGTCGCCATCCGACCAGATCCGCAGCCCTTCGATTGGCGGCGCCTGCGGGGCCGGCGGCGGCGTTGACGTGGGCGACGGAGTCGGTGCCGGCTCGGGCGTCCCGTCTGCGGCGATGTTCACGAGCGTCAGGTTGCGGGCGTCCTCCGCGGGAGTGGCGGCCTGTTGTGCCACCGCCACCGCGGGAAGCGTCGAGCTCCCGCCCCCGCCGTTCGCCGCCATCCACGCGCCCGCCGCGATCCCCGCGAGCCCGACGACCGCGGCGCTCACCGCGAGTAGCGCCGGCCGCCGCCGCAGGGTGCCACCCTGCGCTGCATCCCCGGTATGCCCCCCCGGGGTTGCCCCGGGCGCACGTCGTCGCCACCCACCCACTCCGCGCCTCCCTGGCGTTTCGCTGCACAGCGGAGCCTACGCCCTCGCTGCGAACCGGTGCATGGCCCCGATCACCGTCCGGCGAGTTTTTCCGCCACGCACGCCGAGCGTTTACCTCGCATCAGAGATCAACTCGCACGCGTGACCATTTCTGTGGAGAATCTATCGAACGCCGGCTCCAAGCCCCCGCCCAGGAGGTCCGACGCGTGCTCTTCCCGACCGTCGACTTCGCCATCTTCTTCGTGGTGGTGTTCACGATCGCGTGGGCTCTGCGTCCCTGGCACCTCGCCTGGCGCGGCTTCCTCGTCGCCGCCAGCTTCTTCTTCTACGGCTTCTGGGACGAACGCTTCGTCCTCCTCCTCGGCGCATCGACGCTCTTCAACTGGGTGATGGGCGCGATCATCGCCACCGCCCCGCGCGAAATCGGAGGCATGAGCCGCGAACGCCGCGTCCTCATCGCCGTCGGCGTCGTCGCGAACCTCGCCGTGCTGGGCTGGTTCAAGTACTACGGCTTCTTCGCCAGCTCCCTCCGCAACCTCCTGGGCGACATCGGCATCGACGCCGGCTTACCCCTGCTCGAAATCACGCTCCCCGTCGCCATCTCGTTCTTCACCTTCCACGCCATCAGCTACCTGGTCGACGTCGGCCGCGACGAAGTGAAACCGATGTCGCTGCTGAACTTCGCCCTCTACCTCTCGTTCTTCCCGCATCTCGTCGCCGGCCCCATCGTCCGCGTCACCGAATTCGCGCCCCAGCTCGCCCAGCCGCTCCGCCAGCGCCTCGTCGAAGCCGAGCCCGCATTCAAGCTCATCCTCCTCGGCCTCTTCAAGAAGGTCGTCATCTCCAGCTACGTTGCCTCGGAAATCGCTGACCCCGTCTTCGCCCTCCCCGGCGAGCGCAGCTCCCAGGAGATCATCCTCGGCGTCTACGCCTACGCCGTGCAGATCTACGCCGACTTCAGCGGCTACACCGACATGGCCATCGGCTGCGCCCTCCTCCTCGGCATCAGCTTCCCCCAGAACTTCGACGCCCCCTACCGCGCCCTCTCCCTCCAGGACTTCTGGCGCCGCTGGCACATGACCCTCTCCCGCTGGCTCCGCGACTACCTCTACATCGGCCTCCTCGGCGGCAACCGCGGCACGCCCGCGCGCACCTCGCGCAACCTCTTTCTCACCATGCTCCTCGGCGGCCTCTGGCACGGCGCCGCCTGGACCTTCGTCATCTGGGGCGCCATCCACGGCGCCGGGCTCATCGTCGAACGCCGCGTCAAACAGGCGTTCGCGCCCTACGGCAACCTCGGCTGGCTCGGCCCCGTCCTCGCCTGGTTCGTCACCTTCCACGTCGTCTGCCTGGCCTGGATCTTCTTCCGCGCCGAATCCGTCGGCGTCGCCTTCGAGATCCTCGTCCGCATGTTCACCGCCTGGGGCCCGTCGCCCCTCGTGTCGACATGGCTCATGATCGTCATCGGCGCCGCCATCGCCGCCCAGTTCCTTCCGTCGAAGATCCCCGACCGCCTCCAGTGGGGCTTCGGGCAGCTCGCGCCCGCCGCCCAGGCCTTCTGCCTCGCCGGCGCCCTCGTCCTCGTCGATGCCATGGGTCCCCAGGGCGTCGCGCCATTCATCTACTTCCAGTTCTGAGGCACGCATGATCGGCGAACGGCGGCAACCGGATCCTGGAAACAAGCGCTCGCCCTGGCGGGTGCTTCGGGTCATGGTCGCCGCCCTCCTCATCGCTGCCCTGCTCAATGGCGAAGCCCTCAAGCGCAACGCCGAACAGATGCCCTTCGGCAACGAACGCGACTTCTGGCTCACCGTCTGGACGCCGTTCGACTTCGTCAGCGACCTCTTCTTCCTCAACGAACCCCGTCGCATGCTCGACCGCGAGTTCGGCAACGACACTGGCGGCGACCTCTTCGAGCTCCCCGTATCCGTCGACGGCTCCCCCCCCGACTCCGCCCAGCCCGGCGGCGATGGCGGCGACCCGCCCGAGGGCAACGCCGGCCCGTCCGAGGGCAACAGCGACGGCGAGACCGACGCCAAGAAGCCGCCCGCGACGCCTACCCCGCCCGCCCAGCTCGTCCGCACGCCCACCGCTGAGCAGCCGCTCGCGCTTTGGGTCGGCGGCGATTCCATGGCCCAGGTGCTAGGCGAATCCGTCGTCCGCATGGCCGACGAAAGCGGGCTGTTCAGCTCCCGCCTCGACTACCGCATCTCGACCGGCCTCACCCGCCCCGATTACTTCGACTGGCCCGGCCACCTCGCTGGCATCGTCCAGGCCGACCCGAAGCCCGAGGTCATGGTCGTCGTCTTCGGCGGCAACGACTCCCAGGGCATCAAGACCCCCGAAGGCAAGATCTACCAGCCCGGCGATGAGGGCTGGGCCCAGGAGTACGCCCGCCGCGTCGCCGGCACCATGGACGTCCTCCGCGCCGAAGGCCGCCTTGTCGTCTGGGTCGGCCAGCCCGTCATGCGCTCCGCCGAGTTCACCGACCGCATGGCTGAGCTCAACGCCATCTACCAGGAGGCCGCCGCCTCCCGCCCCTGGATCCGCTACGTCGACCTCTTC
The DNA here is from genome assembly GCA_020850615.1 of Dehalococcoidia bacterium. GTDB lineage: Bacteria > Chloroflexota > Dehalococcoidia > Tepidiformales > Tepidiformaceae > JADZEI01. The sequence goes on from JADZEI010000037.1 coordinate 23,797, forward strand.
TCGCTCTTCGCCACCCCCTCCGGCACGTACGACGCCTACCTCGCCGACGACGACGGCGACGTCGTCCTCATGCGCCAGGCCGACGGCATCCACCTCTCCCGCGATGGGGGCGACCGCGCCGCGAAGGCCATCATGGACGCCATCTACGCCGAGGCCGGTGTCCAGCCCTGACCCCGGAACGGTCCTCCGGCCACTTCCGGCATGGCCGCTCGCCCGGACGGACGCGTGACTGGCCGGTTACACTGGCGGCATGAAGCTTGTTGTTACCACCGATGGTTCCGACCGCTCGCTCTGCGTGCTCCCCCACGCCGCAGCCTTCGCCGAGGCAGCCGGACTGCCGCTCGTGGTCATGCGCGTCCTCGACCCGTGGCACGACGCCGGGGACGAGTTCGCGCTAAAGCTCGATGAAGCGATTGCGAAGGTGTCCGATCGCTGGCGCACCGAGCTCGCCCCGAAGATCGAAGCCGCCGGCGCCACCGCCGAGATCCACATCGGTCAGCGCAAGCGCGGCGAAGACATGTACCGCAGCATCCTCCGCGAAGCCACCGATCTCGACGCCGGCATGCTCGCCATGGACACCCGCGGCGCCGGCGGGGCCGTCCGCCACGCCCTCTTCGGTAGCGTCGCCATGAGCGTCGTCTCCCACACCGAGATGCCCGTCATGACCTCCGGCGCCTGCATCGCCGTCGCCGAAAAGCCCGCGCCCTACCATCTCCTCATCACCGCCGATGGTTCCGAAGGCGCGAACGCGGTCTTCACCGAGGTGGGCCCCCTCCTCGCGGGCGGCGGCGTCAAGGTCACCCTGGCGACCATCTACGAGCCCAAGTTCGGCGACGCCGGCGACGAACCCGAGATGCGCAAGGCCCACGCACGCCTCGAGGGCCTCCGCGGCCGCCTCCCCGCCGACATCGACGTCGACATCGTCGTCCGCCGCATCGAAGCCCTCGGCGGCGTCGACACCGCGATCATGGAGGTCGCGCACGATGTCGGCGCCAACGCCATCGCCATCGCCACCCACGGCCACAGCGCCCGCTACCACCTCCTCGCGGGAAGCACCGCGCTCGGCATCGTCAAGCGCTCCGAGCTGCCCGTGATCCTCGCCCGGAGCGGTGCCTAGCGGTGCCCGCCGACCCCGGCGGCCCGGCCCCGCCGTGGCACGCCCTCCCCGGTGACGCGGCGGCCAGCCGGTTGCACAGCCGGCCAGGCGAGGGTCTCTCCCCCGCCGAAGCCGCCGCCCGCCTGGCCGCCCACGGCCCGAACGAGCTCCCCCAGGCGCCGCCACGCCCCGCGTGGCTGCGCCTCCTCCTCCAGTTCCACACGCCGCTGGTCTACCTGCTCATTGCCGCCGCCGCCGTTACCCTCTTCCTCCAGGAGTGGGTCGACACCGGCGTGATCGCCGCGGTGGTCATCGCCAACGCTATCGTCGGGTTCGTCCAGGAGTCCCGCGCGGCCGGTGCCATCGGTGCGCTCACCAGCTCCGTCGTCACGCACGCCACCGTCGTCCGCGACGGCCACGCCAGCCGCGTCCCATCGCCGCAGCTCGTCCCCGGCGATGTCGTCCTCCTCGAACCCGGCGACAAGGTCCCCGCCGATCTCCGCATCCTCCACTCCCGCGAGCTCACCATCGAGGAGTCCGTGCTCACCGGCGAACCCGAGCCCGCTACCAAGTCCCCCGATCCCGTCGACGAAGCGGCCGTCCTCGCCGACCGCGGGAGCATGGCCTACGCCTCCACGCTCGTCTCGACCGGCACGGCCACCGCGCTCGTCGTCGCCACCGGCCGCGCCACCGAGGTCGGGCGCATCGCCCGGCTCGTCGCCACCGCGCCCACCATCGAGACGCCGCTCACCCGCCGCATCGCCCGGCTGGGGCAGATGCTCGGCGCCGTCATCGTTGTCGGTGCGGTCGCCACCCTCGCCATCGGCCTCCTTCGCGGCGAACCGGCCGGCGAGTCCTTCCGCGCGTCCGTCGCACTCGCCGTCGCCGCCATCCCCGAAGGGCTCCCCGCGGCCATGACCATCACGCTCGCCATCGGCGTCGGCCGCATGGCCCGGCGCGGCGCCATCATCCGCTCGCTCCCCGCCGTCGAAGCCCTCGGCAGCACCACCGTCATCTGCTCCGACAAGACCGGCACCCTCACGCTCAACCAGATGACCGTGACCGCCGCCTGGGCCGCCGGCCAGCGCCACGAGCTCCCCCACAGCGCCGGCGACGACCCCTCCGCCCCGCTCCAGACGATGCTCCGCGCCGGCGTCCTCTGCGGCACCGCCCGCCGCGTCGAACGCGAGGGCGAGTGGGTCCACGTCGGCGACCCCACCGAGGTTGCGCTGCTCGCCGCCGCCTCCGACGCCGGCATCGAGCAACACCTGGTCGAAGCGGAGTTCCCCCGCCTCGACACCGTCCCCTTCGATGCCGCCCGCAAGTTCATGGCCACCCTCCACGAGTGCGGCGGCGGTGCCGTCATCTTCCTCAAGGGCGCCCCCGAAGCCATCCTCCCCCGCTGCACCTCCGCCCTCGACGCCTCCGGCGATGCTCGCCTCCCGCTCGATGATGCGCACGCCGCCGTCGACGAGCTCGCCTCCGAGGGCCTGCGTGTCCTCGCCTTCGCGATGCTCGCCTTCGACGAGCGCACGGACCGCATCGAGCACGCGGACATCGAGGGCGGGCTCGTCCTCATCGGGCTCGCCGGGCTCATGGATCCGCCCCGCCACGAGGTCACCGAAGCTGTCGCCGCCTGCCGCCGCGCCGGCATCGCCGTCAAGATGATCACCGGCGACCACGCCCTCACCGCCTCCAGCATCGCCAACCGTATCGGCCTCGCCGGCCCCGCCTCCGCCGACGCCATCGGCGGCGCCGAGGTCGACGCCGCCTCAGACGACGCGCTCGCCTCCCTCGTCGCCAAAGCCGAGGTCTTCGCCCGCGTCTCGCCCGAAGGCAAGCTCCGCCTCGTCCACGCCCTCCAGGCAAACGGCGACGTCGTCGCGATGACCGGCGACGGCGTGAACGACGCCCCCGCCCTCCGCACCGCCGACATCGGCGTCGCCATGGGCCGCAAGGGCACCGATGCCGCCCGCGAAGCCGCCGACATGGTCCTCACCGACGACAACTTCGCCTCCATCGTCGCCGCCGTCGAAGAGGGCCGCACCGTCTACGACAACCTCATGAAGTTCCTCGTCTGGACGTTGCCCACGAACGTCGGCGAAGGCCTCGTCATCGCCGTCGCCATCGCCCTCGGCACCGAGCTCCCCATGCTGCCCGTGCAGGTGCTCTGGGTGAACATGACCACGGCCGTCCTCCTCGGCCTCATGCTCGCCTTCGAACCCGGCGAACCCTCGGCCATGGACCGCCCCCCGCGCGAGCCCTCCGCCATGCTCCTCCCGCCCGGCCTCCGCGTGCGCATCGTCTACGTCGGCGCCATACTCCTCGCCGCCGCCTTCGGCCTCTACGAGCTCACCCTCCACGCCGGCCACTCCGACGAAGTCGCCCGCACGGCCGCGGTCAACGCCTTCGTCTTCCTCGAAATGGCCTACCTCTTCAACTGCCGCTCGCTCACCGACCCCTCCCGCAACCTCGGCTGGCGCACGAACCCCTACGTCCTCGCCGGCGTAGCCGGGATGACCGCGCTCCAGCTGCTCTACACCTTCGCACCACCCATGAATCGCGTCTTCGAAAGCGCCCCCATGCCCGCAGCCACCTGGCTGTTCATCGCCGCCGCAGCCATCGTCGTCTACGTCGCCGTCGAGCTCGAAAAGCGTTTCACCCGCCGGCTTTTTCTCTGAGGCGCTCAATCGTTCGCTGCTATCGAAAGCTTCTAAGCTCCGCCTCTGGTACGCCGGAAACCATGTGATAGAGTTCACAAGTGAAGCAAGGGCGTCCGGCCTGTCCCTCCCTGACTCGCTCTGCTTCCCAACTCGCCCTACCGGACGCTCTGCATTAACCGGCCTCTCGCAAGAGAGGCCGGTTTCACTTTCCCCGCAGCTGCCGCCGGGCCCCCTCTCCCGCCGCAGCGGGAGAGGGCGGGGGTGAGGGCCCGACCGCCCCGCACGCACGAACGCGACGCGCACCGCCGTAGCCCGGGCCCCTGGTGGGCCCTGAGCGGAAGCCCACGCATGCCACACCGATAGGCCACCAACGTCCGAGGCTGCGAGGGCGGCAGCGCAGCGCCCGCCCGGCTCGCTCGGAACGCCGTCGCCCCCGGGTCGCCACAGCTCCCTCTGCTCGGAAATCGCCGCGTGGTGCCATGCGTTACTTGTCGACTCCCACGACAGTCGATATTAATTCGCCATCCTTGGCCCTTTGCCATCGTTCCCGCGCGGCCTGGAGAGGGCGGGGGGTGAGGGGCGACCTCGCATGACCGCCGCCGTCTGCCCGCCTGCCCGCCGTTTGTGCCACCCCGGCGAAAATCGCAAATCGAAAATCGGAAATCACCTGCGCCCGCCCATGCCACCACAGTCGCCCCCCGCCCCTGCCCCACAGCCCCGTTTGGTAGCACAATGCGGGAGCGAAATGGTGACCGGCGCGTGGGACAGCACATCGTCAGCAAATCCGGCCTGGAATCGCAGGCGCAGCCCACACGGCCGCCCCTTGGCCCAGCTGCGCCCCAGCGCCCCGCCGTCTCCCCTCGCCAGCGCCGGAAGATGCGCGCCATGGTGAGCCGTAGTGCCGCACGCTCCCGCGACCGCCGTTTCCCCACCTGGCCCCGCCGGCGTCCCATCCGCTGGCTCCGCCGCCTCATCGTCACCGTCTTCATCTTCCCGCTCATCCGCGCCGGCTACTCCCTCGAGGTTCGCGGCCGTGAGCACATCCGCGGCATCGAGGAACCCTGCCTCATCATCTCCAACCACAACATGCACCTGGACCAGGCGATGCTCCTGCGTTCGATGCCGTCCGGGTTCCGCCAGCGCGTCGCCATCGCCGCCGCCGCCACCGACATCTATGGCAACCGCTTCCGCGGCTTCTGGGCCAGCCTCCTCGGCAACGCCTTCCCCTTCGCCAAGCAGGGCAGCGGCATCCGCGAGAGCCTCGAAAACGTCGCCCGTATGCTCGACGGCGGCTGGAACGTCCTCCTCTTCCCCGAAGGCAAGCTCACCGTCATCGGCCCGATGAAGCCCTTCAAGAGCGGCATTGGCCTCCTCGCGATGGAAACCGGCGCGCCCGTCCTGCCCATGCGCATCGACGTCCTCCGCCCTGGCTTCTACGAGGGCAAGTGGCTGCCCCACCCCCGCGCGACCGTCCGCGTCAACATCGGCGCGCCCGTCCGCATCGAACCCGGCACCAGCTACTCGGAGGCGGCCGCCACCCTTGAACGCGCCGTCCGCGAAGCGTGACCTCGCCCGAACCCATCCGCTTCGCGGACATCCTCACCACCGCCTCGGCGGTCGCGAACTACCTCGGCGCGGCCACCATCACTGCCGCCCACCTCCTCGACGCCATCGCCATCCTCTGCGGCGAACGGCGCATGGAGGACCTCGGCCGCCCCGTCTCGCCGCTCCTCGGCGGCGCCACCCGCGGCGCCGGGCCCGCCGTCCCGCCCGCGGTCCAGGAGCTCGTCCAGCGCTGGTTCGCCGCGCTCGGCTCCGACCCCAACGCCGGTCTCGCTCCGGAGCAGCTCGCCGCCCTCCGCCAGGACCTCGTCGACATCTCCTGACCCGCTTTACATAGGCGATACGCGATTCGCCGCCACGCCACGCCCGCCGCCCCTACACTGGCCCCGTGACCACGCGATGGGCGGCCGCCCTCCCTGCTACGGTCCTCGCGCTCCTCTTCGCCATCTGCGCCAGCGACGACGACACAACCACGCCCGCCTCCACCGCAACGGCATCGCAGACGGTCACCGCCTCGCCCGAGCTCCCCTCCCCCACGCCAACCCCAACGGCGACCGCCACCCCGACCCCGACCGAGCCGGCGAAGCCCACCCCGGCCCCGGCCACGCCCCTCCCCGACGGCCCTTTCTATGCCGCCTACCCGCCCGGCACGCGCACCGGCCTCTCCGCCCTCGACGCCATCATCGCCGCCGTCGAATCCGGTGACGACGCCGCCCTCCGCGACCTCGTCCGCATCGCCTCCCTCCCCTGCCAGGAGCCCCGGCCCGTCCAGCCCCAGCCGCTCCGCTGCCCCGACGGCACCGCTCCCGGCACGCCCATCACCGGCTTCTGGGTCATCGACGTCGAAGGCGGCATGTGGCCCGACACCCCCGACCTCACCCGCATGCTCTCCGGCCTCGTCGCAGGCCAGGAGCTCTATGCCGCGTACGAAATCGACCCCGCCGCCGTCCACCCGCCCGACCAGGGCGGCGGCTCCACCGTGATCCTCTTTCGGCAGGTGGTCACACCGGTAGGCGAAGGCACCGACGGCAGCTCCTTCCACCGCCTCACCGGCATCTTCGTCCACGAAGGCGTCGCCACCTCCTGGCAGACGAACCTCTGGCACCCACCCCAGCAGCCCCTCCCCTACGACTTCGCCCGCTGGATCCTCCCACCCCCACCACCCTGACCCCACTCCGCACCCGCACCCACACGTCATCAGTAGCGCGACTGTGACGGAGCACCCGCGCCCCCCCAGCACACCCGTCCGGCGTTAGCCAGCCGCCTCCCCCGTCGCGCGCATCAGTAGCGCGACTGTGACGGAGCACCCGCGCCCCCCCAGCACACCCGTCCGGCGTTAGCCAGCCGCCTCCCCCGTCGCGCGCATCAGTAGCGCGACGGTGACGGAGCGCCCGCGCCCCCCCAGCACACCCGCCCCGCGCAGCCCGCCGCCCCTCCCCCGCACGCCCGCTATCAGTAGCGCGACGGTGACGGAGCGCCCGCGCTCCCCAGCACACCCGTCCCGCGCAGCCCGCCCGCCCCCGGCGCCACACCCATCGGCAGCGCGCCTGCCCCGGAGCGCCCGCGCACCCCAAGCACTCCCCATCCGGGACGGCCAGCTCCCTGCGCCACTGCGCGCAAGGCATCCCAGCACGTCAGCCCCTGTGGCCATCTGCCAATCGACAATCGGCAATCGGCAATCGTCAATATCAGTCCTCAACCAGCCACCGCCAACCGCCTCACCACCTCATACAACACCTGCATCCCCAACCGCAGGTTCTCCACGCTGATCCGCTCGTTGTGCCCGTGCACCCCCGCCAGCTCCTCCGGCCGCACCAGGCACGGCACGAACCCGTACGCCGGCGTCCCCTGCTTCCGGTACACCCGCGAGTCCGTGAACCCGCTCGTCAGCTCCGGCGCCAGGTGTGCACCCTCCGCCAGCTCGCCGATCACCTCCCGCACCACGTGCACGAACTCGTGCTCCATCGTCGATTCCGCCCCCTCATAGCGGTTCAGCACCTCGAACGTCACCCGCTCGTCTGCCACCACCTCGCGCAGCTCCGCCAGGAACGCGTCAACGTCCACATCTGGCAGGAGCCGGCAGTCCAGCGTCGCGCTCGCCTCGGCCGGGATCACGTTCACCTTGATCCCCGTGTGGATCGTCGTCAGCGAGACCGTGTTCGCCATCCTCGCCCGCAGCCCCGGCGAATCCGCCGCCGCCTTCAGCACGTGCGTCGTGTCCGTGCTCCGCAACACTCCCGCCTTGCCCAGCGCCTCGACGTGCGCCCGCATCACAGGCGTGATCCGCAGCTCCTGCTGCCACACCGCGATCCGCCCGAGCGCCCCCACCAGGTGCTCCGCGCAGTTGTCCCCGTGCGGCACCGAGCCGTGCCCCGGCCGCCCCCGCACCGACAGCTTCACCCACACCGGCACCTTCTCTGCCGGTGCCACCTGGAAGATCTGCGAATCCCCGCCGCCCAGCCCCGTGAGCCCGTACGCCCCCTCGTTGATCACCAGGTCCACCCGCATCCAGTCCGGCCGGTGCTGTTCGATCCAGCGAACCCCGTACTCGCTCCCCGCCTCCTCGTCCGCCGCCGCCAGGAACACCACCCCCCGCCGCAGTGCCACCCCCTGCCGCTTCAGGAGCAGGAACACCATCAGCTCGATGATCCCCATCCCCTTCATGTCGAGCGCGCCCCGCCCCCAGATCACCCCATCCCGCTCCTCCGCCGCGAACGGGTCCACATCCCAGTACGGCCGCTCCACCGGCACCACGTCCGTATGGTTCAGCAGGCAGATTCGCCGCTCGGCCGGCCCTATCGCCGCCAGCAGGTTCGAACGCCCCGGCGCCGAAACCGCCGTCTCGAACGCAATCCCCTCCCGCGCCATGACCCCCGCCAGGAACTCCACCGCCTCCGCCTCGTTCCCCGGCGGGTTCGACGTATCAATCCGCAGGTACTCCCGCAGCAGCTCCGCCGCCTCGTCCGTCGCCGCATCCCAATCGATCCCGTGCATCGTGTCCACCTCCCGCAGCGCCGCAGTCTACCCCACCCGCGCCCCCCGCGAAGCCGCGCCGCGCAGCTCCCGGCTCGCCCGGCCGCCCACCCCGCACCAATCACGCCACCCCGGTGTAGCCCTGGCCCCTCGTGGGCCCGAAATCCGAGCCGCGCGCGTTAGCGAGCGGAGGCGTGCCCCTCCTGCGACCGCCCCCGCGCCAGCACGCGACACGGCCCTGGGCTGCGAGGGCGGTAGCGAAGCGCCCGCCCGGCTCGCCCAGCACCATGCCCCACCCCGGTTCCCAAACTCTCCTCTCCCGCGCACGGGACTGTTCGGACAGGGGCAAGGGGGTGAGGCGGCCGCCGCGAGCCAACAGCCAATAGCCAACAGCTTCCCCCCGCCTTTCCCCTTCCCCCCTTCCTGCCGATAGTCGCAGGGATGGACTGGCTCGCCTCCGCCCTCTTTGCCCTCGTGGGCCTCGCCTTCGGCTGGGTCGCGCCCCGCTACCAGCACCTCCTTTACCGCGACCCCGCCCACCGCGCCCAGCCCGCAACCGGGCGCAAGCTCCTCGCCCTTCGTCTGTTCGCCGCCATCGCCAGCTCCCTCGCGCTTCTCCTCGCCTTCCGCCCGGAGCACTACGAGGCTGGCCCCGCATTCCTCACCGCCGCGTTCCTTCTCGTCCTCGTCGTCCTCTCCTCGACCGACTTCGAGCGCCGCATCATCCCGAACCGCCTGGTCTACCCCGCGCTCGCCGCCGCCGCCGCCGTCTGCTGGGCCTGGCCCGACCGCACCATCGGCGACATCGCCTTGGGCACGGCCATCGCCTTCGGCATCGCCGCGCTGCTCTTCCTCGCCGGCCTGTTCGCTGGCGGCCTCGGTGCCTTCGGGATGGGCGACGTCAAGCTCATCGTCCTCATCGGCCTGCTCACCGGCTGGCCGCTCGCCCTGACCGCGCTATTCATTGGCATGGTCGCAGCTGGCGTCCCCAGCCTCGCCCTCATCCTCGCCGGGCGTGGCCGCAGCTACTTCAGTTACGGCCCCTACCTCGCCCTCGGCGCCGCCCTCGCCCTCCTCTTCCCCTCCCTCGCCTGACCGCCAGCTCGATCCCAATCCGTATCCAGCTCGTCCGCACGCGTATATGCTCCGTGCGCATCTCCCCGGCGGAGGGACTCGAGTGGACCATCGAATCACGCGCCGCAGGGCACTCACCGGCCTGGCCGCCCTCGGCAGCGCCGCTATCCTCCCGCGCGCCTTCGCAGCCGCACAGGCTCCCGAGCCCCAGCTCGCCTTCGACCTCCGCTTTGGCTTCGCTGTGCCGAAGGTCGCGCGCGACATGTTCACCCTCGCCGCCGCCGCCTGGGCGCCGTTGCTCAGGTCCCGCGTGCCCGTCCGTCTCGAAGTCGATGGGGCACCGGGTCACCAGGCGTGCGCATGGTCTACGCCTCCCAGGACTCGCCGAAGCCCGGCGTGTACCACTCCTCCGCCCTGGCGAACCGCTTCGTCGGCCAGCGCGGGGACCTCAACCTCCCCGACGCCCGCATCGTCTTTCCCGCCTTCGAACACGACCCCGTCCGCTGGAACATCACGCCCGCCGGCCCCCCACCCTCGCCCACGACTGACCGCCGCCCACAACTCCCGCCCCCGCGGCGCGCGCCCGCCGCGCATCGCGAACCCAAGGCACGCGCCGCCGCCCGTCGCCCGCCTGCCAACGATCTCACGCCAGCCAGCGAACAACGGACAACGACCTGATAACTGACGACTGATAACTGATAACTGCTACTAATACGCCGCCGGCGCATGATCCTTCAGCGCCTGCATCACCATCGCGTGGCGCTTCGCCGCGTCCCGCTCCGTCGTCGTGAACGACATAAACGCAGTGTCCACGCCCGCGTCCAGGTACGCCTTCACGTGCGCCCGGCGCTCCTCCGGCGAACCCTGGATGATCAGTTCGTCCATCGTCTGCCGCGGGATCGCCTCCAGCGCCGCCTTCCGGTCGCCCGCCTTCCACTGGTCCCACATCCCCTGGAGCTGCGGTGTCCGCCCCAGCCACTCGTGGAACTCCCGGTACACCGGCACGTTCAGGTACGCCGCGATCGACCGCCGGATCACGTTGTCCGTCTCCGGCCCCGGCGGGTCGATGTTGATCATCAGCCGCGCCGTCACCTCGATCGACTCCGGGTCGCGTCCCGCCTTCGCCGCCGCGTCCCGGACCACCGCCACCGACTGCTTCACGTCCTCCGCCGAGAGCCAGTTCACGCACACGCCGTCCGCGACCTCGCCCGCGATCCGCAGCATCCCCTCGCGCAGCGCCGCCACGTGGATCGGTACCTCGTGCTTCGGCGGCCGCGAGCAGCGGAACCCGTCGACCTTGATCGCCTTGCCGTCGAACACGACCTTCTCGCCCGCCAGCGCCTGCCGCAGGACCTGGACCATCTCCTTCACCCGCGTCGCCGGGCGTTCGAACTTCCCGCCGTTCCACTTCTCGACGATCGGCTGCGAACCCGAGCCGATGCCCAGGATGAACCGCCCCGGCGCCAGCTCCGCCATGCCCGCCGCCGATTCGGCCAGCGTCGCCGGCCCGCGCGTGTACACGTTCACGATCGCCGTCCCCACGCGCATGTCCGTCGCCTGCGCGACCACCGCCAGCGGCAGGAACGCGTCGATGCCGTCCACTTCGTACGACCACGCGTCCGTGTACCCCAGGTCCTGCATCTCGCGCGCGATCCGGCCCGTCTCGGTCAGCGGGAACTCATACGGCACCGAAAGTGCCCAGCGCTTCTGGAAAGCCATCAGTCAACCTCGTCGTGAATCCGTCGCTCCAGGGCTGCGGACCCGCCCGGGCCGCCCATGTGGCGCCCCCGGAGTCTACCCACCGCGCCCCTCACCCGCCATGCGCCCCGTCATCCGTCGGCGGTGTACACGCGTTCAAGGCAACCGCTCCGCCGCCGCCAGCACCGAAGGACGGACCGCGGATGTCGCCGGCCAGATCTCGAACCGCACGAGCCGCTCCTCGTCCGCCGCCCTTGCGGGGTCCGCATCGATCACGACACTCAGCGTATCGCTGCCTTCGCGGTATTCGAGGGCGAATGTGCCCGTAGCGGCGGCCTCCGCGCATGCCAGCAGCCGCTGCGCCGATAGGAACTCGATCGTCCCGATCCGGCCGCGACTGTCGGCGCCGATCACGATCCACTCGTCAATGCCAGGCTGCGCCCCGCACCAGGTCGACCGCGCGCCCATGCCGCGCACGATCCGGTCGCCCAGCACGATCATCGCAGCATCGCCTGACGAATCGAACCGTATCGCGTTACCACGAGCTCGCAGCGCCATCACTCTAACGGCCCCGTTCGCCGCCCGACCGTGTCGAGGCCGCCTGCGGAGCCGAGTCTACCGTCACCCGCCATGCGCCCCGTCCTCCCCGCGCAAGTGCGCGGTCGCGCCGCCATTTTCATGGGCCAACGCCGAAGCCGGGGTTCATTCGCGCGAATCCCGCCGCCCCCGCGACCCCGGCGATGGCGACACCGGTGAGCGGGTGGTACGCCTCGTGAACCGCGACCGCGAACGCCACGCTCGCGAACGCGGTCCACAGCCCGTCGATTGCGAGTCGAGCGGGCAGGCTGGCGAGGTCCGCAGACCGGATGATGCGCGCTCCTGACGCCGTTGCGAGGGCCAGGGCCGTGCCGATAGCGCTCGTGAGCCCGTTCGCCCAGAACGCAGCTGCGAAGCCACCCACGGCGAGGGCCGTGAAGAGGAGCACATCGTCGCTCCTCAGCCCCAGGGCTCTCCATCGCTCCATACCTCAAAGTCCGACTCCTGGCCGGCACATCGCCAGCCGGGGTGCGAAGCCGATACCTCCCCCTACCGCCGCCCGAACTGGCGCTCGAGCAGCTCCGTGCTCAGGTGCACCAGCGTTGGCCGCCCGTGGGGGCACGTCCGCGGCGAAGCCGTCGCCTCCAGGTCCGCCACCAGCTGCCGCATCTCTTCGAGCGAAAGCGCCATCCCCGCGCGCACGCTGCTGTGGCACGCCACCGTCGCCGCCGCCCGCCCGAACGGATCCGCCACGCGCCGGTCGCTGCCGAGCTGCTCCAGCAGCGCCCGCAACGCCCCCACGATGTCCGTCCCGCCCAGCCCCGCCGGCACCGCCCGCACCAGGTAGCTCGTCTCCCCGAACGGCTCGAGCTCCAGGCCCAGCGCCGCCAGGTGGTCCGCGTGCTCGGCGAGCACCGCCGCCAGCGCCACGTCCAGCTCCGCGAGCAGCGGCTCCAGCAGCGGTTGCCGCGCCGGGTCCTGCCGCGGGCGCGCCAGCAGCCGGTCGTACATCACCCGTTCGTGCGCCGCGTGCTGGTCCAGCAGGTACATCCCGTCCGGCCCCTCGCAAACCACGTACGTCGACCCCATCTGCCCCACCACCCGCAGCAGCGGCAGCACCTCCCGGTGCGTCGAAGGCCGCCCCGGGCCACCCGCCGTCGCGGCCAGGTCCATCCGCGTCTGTGTCGGCTGCGGCGGGCGCAGCGCCACCGGCGGCGGCGCCATCCGCGACGACAGCGGCACCGGCGCGGGTGCGTCCGACGGCGCCCAGGCCCGCGGCGCAACAGCTGCCGCCACGCCCTCCGCGTCCGCCTCGCCGTCCCCCGGCAGCGGCGCGAACACATGCCACCCCACCGGCCCCGCGCCCTCCAGCGCCGCCGTCACGGCGTGCCGCACCGTCCGCGCCACCCCGCGTTCGTCCCGCAGCCGCACCTCGGCCTTCGTCGGGTGCACGTTGATGTCCACGTCCTCCGCGGGCAGCGCGATCGCCAGCGCCGCCACCGGGTGCCGCCCCACGGGCAGCTGCGACTGGTACGCATCGACGATCGCGAACACCAGCGACCGGCTCTGCACCCACCGCCCGTTGATGAACACCGAGACCGCCGACCGGTTGCCGCGGTGCAGCCCTGGCGGCCCCGCCAGCCCGCTCACCGCCACCCCCTCCTCCTCGTACGCGACCTCGAGCATCTGCCCGCCCGCCTCGGCGCCATACACCGCCGCGAACGCGTGCCGCAGGTCGCCGTCCCCGCTCGTGACCAGCATCCGCCGCCCGTTCGAGGTCAGCTGGAACGCGATCCCCGGGTACGCCAGCGCGTAGTGCGATAGCAGCACCGTGATCTGCCGCGCCTCCCCCACCGGCGTCGAGAGGAACTTCCGTCGCGCTGGCAGCCGCGCGAACAGCTCCCGCACCGCGAACGCCGTCCCCGGCGGCGCCGGTTTCGCCGTCCGCCGCACCACCCGCGCATCCACCAGCACCGCGTGCACGCCGACCGGCTCGGCCGCGCACCGCGTCGTCACCTCGACGTCCGCCGCCGCCGCGATCGACGGCAGCGCCTCGCCGCGAAACCCGAGCGTCCGCACCGCCGTCAGCTCCTCGATCCCGGCGATCTTGCTCGTCGCGTGCCGCTCGAACGCGAGCTCGACCTCCTCCGGAGGGATACCCCGCCCGTCGTCGGTAATCCGGATCAGCTTCAGCCCGCCATCCTCGACTTCGACCGCGATCCGCGTCGCGCCCGCGTCGATCGCGTTGTCCAGCAGTTCCCGCACCACCGAGACCGGCCGCTCGATGACCTCGCCCGCGGCGATCCGCGCCGCCACCTCGGGCGGCAGCACGTGGATCGCGTTCCGCGGCACGCTCGAAGCCGCCGCGCTCATGCCTTCGCGCCCGCGCGCTTCTTCGCCGGCGCCACCAGCGCCCGCAGTTCGTACAGCTTCTGGATCGCCTCGATCGGCGTCATCCCGTCCACGTCCATCGCCCGCAGCGCTTCCTCCGCCGGCGATGGCCCGAACAGCGCGGCCTGCGTGGGCACGTGGCCGTTCCCCGGCGCGGGCACCCCCGGCCGGCTCGCTTCGAACTCGGCGAGCAGGTGCTCCGCGCGCGTCACCACGGCCGGCGGGAGCCCCGCCAGCCGCGCGACGTGCACGCCATACGACCGGTCGCTCGGCCCCGGCACGATCCGGTGCTCGAAGACCACCTCGTTGCCCTCTTCGTGCACCGCGACGTGCGCGTTCTTCACCCGCGGCAGCAGGTCCGCCAGCGCCGTCAGCTCGTGGTAGTGCGTCGCGAACAGCGTCCGCGCCGCCACCTCCTTGCGGTTGTGCAGGAACTCCACCACCGCCCGCGCGATTGCCATCCCGTCGAACGTGCTCGTCCCGCGACCCACTTCGTCCAGCACCACCAGCGATTCCGGCGTCGCCTGGTGGAGGATCTGCGCCGTCTCGACCATCTCGACCATGAACGTCGACTGCCCGGCCGCGAGGTCGTCCTGCGCGCCGATCCGCGTGAACACCCGGTCGAGCAGTGGCAGTTCCGCCGATTCCGCGGGCACGAACGACCCCGCCTGCGCCATCAGCGCGATCAGCGCGACCTGCCGCAAGAACGTCGACTTGCCACTCATGTTCGGGCCCGTCAGCAGCAACACCTGGCACTCGGCGTCCAGGTCGCAGTCGTTGGGCACGAACCGCCCGGGCCCCAGCGCCCGCTCCACCACCGGGTGCCGCCCCCCGCGGATGCGCAGCGTCCCGTCGTCGGTAAACACCGGCCGGCAGTACCCCCGCTCCGCCGCCGCCTGCCCCAGCCCGAGGACGAGGTCGATCACGGCGACACCGTCGCTCACCGCCTGCAGCGCCGCCAGGCCCGCCGCCAGCGACTCCACCAGCTGGGCGAACGCCTGCCTTTCGAGTTCGACCAGCCGGTCCCGCGCGCCCACCAGCCGCGATTCGTGCTCCTTCAGCTCTTCGGTCACATACCGCTCCGCTCCCACCAGCGTCTGCCGCCGCTGGTAGTCCGGCGGCACGAGGTGCGCGTTGCTCGCCGTCACCTCGATGTAGTACCCGAACACCCGGTTGTGCCCGACCTTCAGCGTCTTGATCCCCGTGCGTTCGCGCTCCGTCCGCTCGATCGCGAGCAGATACCCGCGCGCATCCCGCGTCATCGCCCGCAGCGAGTCGATCGCCGGGCTGAACCCCGGCCGGATCACGCCGCCCTCGTCGAAGTTCGCCGGCGGATCGTCGTCCAGCGCCGCGTCGAGCGTCAGCAGCGCCTCCGCCGCCGCCCCGAGCCCGGTGAGCGCGCCGTGCAGCAGCGCAGGCAGCTCGCACCGCGCCAGGATCGCCCCCAGGTCGAGCGTCGCCCGCAGCCCCGTGCGCAGTCCGTGCAGGTCCCGCGGCCCCGCCGACCGCGCCCCCACCTTTCCGGTCAGCCGGCCGATGTCGGGCATCGTCCGCAGCAGCGCCTGGCACTGCTCGCGTTCCAGCGGCTGTGCCGTCGCCCACGCGACCGCGTCGTGCCGCGCACCCAGCTCCTCCCGGTCGCGCTGCGGCCGCGTGAGCCACGCCCGCAGCATCCGCCCCCCCATCGCCGACCGCCCCAGGTTGAGCACGTCGAACAGCGATGACGTGTGCCCCGGCTGCGGCAGCACGTCCAGGTTCCGCAGGGTCCGCTGGTCCACGGTCAGGTAGGCGCTCGAAGCGAGGTGCCGCACCCGCTGCAGCGCTCCCAGCGCCGCCGCGTACGTCTCCCGCAGGTAGCAGAGCACGTGCGCCAGCGCCGCCGCCTCCGCCGCGCCCGGCGCCACCGTCCCCCGCGCGTGCTCCCCGAACTGCCGCGCCAACTCCGCATCCACCGCCAGGTCGCTCAGCGGGGGCCGCCGCCGGAGCGCCGCGCTCACTCCCGGCGGCGCCTCCTCGTCCGCTTCGAGGAGCAGCTCGGCCGGCGCCGCTCGCAGCAGCTCCGCCTGGCACTCCTCCCCGGTGACCAGCCGCACCTCGCCCGTTGTCACATCCGCGAACGCCGCCGCCGCCCCATCCCGCCGCGTCACGAACGCCGCCAGCTCGTTCGGCGCCAGCGGGTCGAGCGAGGCATCGGCCGTGACCGTCCCCGCCGTCACCACCCGCACCACGTCCCGCGGGACGATGCCCTTCACCTCGGCCGGGTCCGCCATCTGCTCGCAGATCGCCACCCGGTACCCGCGTGCCACCAGCTTCGCCACGTGGCCATCAATGCTGTGGTAGGGCACGCCCGCCAGCGGCACCCGCAGGTCCTTGCCCATCGGCTTGCTGGTCAGGGTGATCTGCAGCTCGTCCGCCGCGATCTTCGCATCGTCGTCGAACGTCTCGTAGAAGTCGCCCAGCCGGAAGAACAGGATCGTGTCCGGGTAGCGATGCTTCAGCTCGAGGTACTGCCGGCGGATCGGCGTGGACACGCGGCAGCTCCTCGCGCGAAATCCGGGCCATTGTAGCCGTGCCCGAACGTTTGTGCTCCCGCCATGGCACCCAATGGCCCATTTGCCCCGGGCCCCGCGGCCCTTCCGCCTCCCCCTCCCGCGCGCCACGCTGAGGGCGAGGCCCCCCACCTCCTGGAGGCGAGCAATGACCACGATCGCTCGCTGGCAAGGCCGTCCCTGGCGCCGGCCCGCGCGGCACCTGGAGCTGGGCGCCGTCCTGCTTGTGCTCGCGGTGCCGGCGCTACTCGCATTCGCCCTGCCCCAGTCCCTCGGTGCGCCCACCTGGGTCACTGCCGCCGTGGGCGCGCTCGGTATCGCTGCCGCGTACGCATTCGCCATCGCCGGCGCCTACCTGCTGCTCGATAGCCATCACCGCCTCGTCCGCGTCGCCGCCTGGGCAGCTGTGCCGCTGGGCCTCGCCGGGGTGCTCGTCCACAACCTCTTCTACGGCATCACCGGCGTCGAAGAAGGCGTCTTCTTCCTCCTCGCCGTCCTCTACGCCCCGGCCATCCTCATCGCCGCCCTCGCCCGCCTCTTTCACAAGGCCAGCTGACAACTGACCACCGGTAACTGACAACTCCTCTACGGCATCAGCCCGTTGAACGGGTCCCGGTATCGCTGCTCGTCCAGCGTCAGGTACATGAAGTCCCGCTCCTGGGTCTTGAAGTATCGGCTCGGCGTGTCCGGCATCGAATCCATGAACCTCTGCGCGGTCATCGTCCCGTCCGCTTCCGGGAAGAACAGCCCCGTCAGCACGTACGGCGAGTTGATGTCGAGCTGCATCGCCGTGTGCGCCCCCGCCGCCCACAGCGCCTGCGCCAGCGTCTCCGCGCTCAGCGACTGCCCCGACGCGATCAGCAGGTGGCCATCCTTCGTCAGCCCGACCGCCGACCGCCACGTGATGAACTCCGAGGAGTCGACCTTCACGTAGCCCCAGGTGTCGTTGCCTTCGTTCACCCGCTTGCTGACCTCGCCGTCCTTCACCAGCAGCACCGCGTTCTGGCGGCAGGCCACCATGCCCGGCTCCATCGTGATCGACGAGCCGTATTCGCCCATCTCCACGACCCCTGCGCCATCCACGCACACGGTCGCCAGCCCGTTCCGCAGGGGCCGGTACTCCTTGCCGTCGGCGACCATCCCGAAGCCCCCGTGCGGACCCTTGAACCCGCCGTTCCACGCCGCGAGCAGGTGCTCCACGTCTGCCTCCGGGATCACGCCCGGCCCCCGCACCCCGCGGTCCCCGCCCGGGTCCTCCGTGCCGCCGGTGATGTGCAGCCGCGCCCGCCGTGTGTCCACCAGCAGCACGCCCACCGCCGCGTATGGCCGCGATCGGTCCGGCCGGAGGAACGTCTTCAGCATCAGCGGCTCGGCCGGGTTCGCCCGCGGCAGCCCCGCCGACACCCATACCCCCTCGCCCTCGGCCGGGTCGTCGCGCAGCTGGTGCGTGACCGGCGGCTGCATCGGCGTGGGCTTCCACGCGGGCGCCAGCTCGTATCCCGGCACGTCGATTCGCGCCACGTCCACTTCCACCACTCGGCCCGCAGGCAGCGGCACCATCTCGACCGTCACCGCCGGACGCTCGAACGGGTTCGTTTCGCCGCCGAGCACTCGGTACTTCAGGCGGTCCACCCTGTCCTGGACGCGGAAGTACTGTTGTTCGAGCCGCGCCGTGTTCTCGTCGCCGATGACTGCCCGGCTCAGGTCCGCAACGTCGTCGGTGTACGTCGAACGCTGGGTGTAGGCGGTGCCCATCGCGGCGACCAGCACCACCCCCGCGCCAAGGACAACCCGCCGCCGCGTGACGAGCCCGCGCGCCGCCGCAGCTGGCCCCGCGCCCGCCGGCGTGGCCTCTCCCGGCGCCCCGGCAGCCTCCATCAGCGGCGCCGAAACAGCGCCCGCCGTGGCTCGTGATCGACGTAACGGGAAGGCGCGCCGCAACACTGGCGCAATCGTAGTCCGCTTTTGACACCACGCAAACGTTATGACAGACGCCGAAACCTTCACAAAGGGCGGCTGACCCTCGCGCCGTGCGGTGGCAGCTAGCCGTCGAGTTGGGTCCGCACGACCGTCTCGAGGTCGCCCGCAAGGAGGGCGGTCACGTTGAGCCGCAATCCCGGGAACGCGCGGCTCTCGATCACCCCGTCCGGCCCCGGCTCCCGCGGGATGTAGTCGCCGTCGACCAGCTCGAACCAGTCCAGCGCCCGGTCCCGCGTCCGCCAGACGATGTACTCGCGCACACCGTTCCGCCGGTACGCCCGCTTCTTCGCATGCAGGTCGATGGAGACCGACGACGCCGCAACTTCGACCGCCAGCTCGGGCGCACCCTCCACATACCCGTCGACCATGTGCGACGTGCCGTGCTGCCGCAACCGGAGAAAGCCATCCGGCTGGAGGTTGTTGTCGTTGTCGAGGCGGACGGTGCCGTTGTCTCCCATCTGCACCTCGGGATGCCGGTGGGCGTAGAGGAACAACCATCCCACGAGGAACGCCTGGGGCTCGCTGTGCTCGTCGGCCTTCACTGGCGAGGGCATAATCACCATCCCTTCGATGAGCTCCGCCTTCTTCACCCCGGGCATGGCCGCGTAACGCCGCTCGAACTCGGCGCTCGTGAGCGAGTCGCCAGTTTCGAGCCGTGGGATCGGGTTCGACGCGAATTCCAGTCGCGGTGCCGCACTCATGCCACGAGTCTACACCTCCCGCCTGCCGCCCGGTGCTATCCTCGCCGTCCGGAGGGACCACATGCTCACGTCTATCGCCGCCTTCCTCGCCTACTTCGACGCCGTCCACCGCCGCGCCGTCCGCGACGTCGCTGCCCTGCCCACGGCGGCCGACGGCTGGGCGCCGCCGTCGGGCGAGGGCGAGGGCGCATGGAGCATCAACCAGCTCGTCGGGCACATGGCCGGCTCCCGGCTCTACTTCGCCAGCGCCTACCGCGGCGAAGGCTGGATCAGCCCCGAGCCGCCCGCCGTCGACACCCGCGCGACCTGGGTCCCGGCCCTCGAAGCGAGCGCCGCGCGCCTCCACGCCCTCCTCGATGGCACCCCGGACGCCTGGCTCCAGCGCAAGGTCGGGATGATCGATACGGACGCGCAGCTCTCCGGCTGGCGCATCCTGATGATGATGGTCGAACACGACATCTATCACCGCAGCCAGGTCGATGCCTACGCCGGGCTGAACGGCTGGGACGTGCCCCAGATCTACGGCCGCCGCGCCGAGGACATCGGCGCCCTCCAGGTTGCGCAGCGCGCGAAGCACGGTCACGCGGGCGGTGGCCACCCGCTCTGACCGCGGGCGCGGTGCCGTCGCGCGCTGCCGCGCAAGCGAGCGCCCGCCTACACTCACCCCGTGGCCCGCTTCATCCTCTTCGACGTCGACATGACCCTGATCAGCACGCTCCGCGCCGGGCGCACCGCTCTCGCCGGCGCGTTCGAGGACCTGTTCGGGCTCGAAGACCCGATTGGCGACACGCGCATCGACGGCCGCACGGACCACGCCATCTTCCGCGAGATCATCGCCCGCCACAGCCTCGCCGACGGCGACATTGACGCCGTCTACCGGCGCGTCTGCGATGCCTACCTCGAACGGCTGCCGCGGGCCCTTGCCGAGCGGGAGGGGTTCGTCCTCCCGGGTGTTCCCGCGCTCCTCGATGCGCTCGCCGCGAGCCACCGGGCCGTCGGCCTGGCCACCGGCAACATGCGCCGCGGCGCCGCCATCAAGCTCGGCGCGTTCGGCCTCTGGGAGCGCTTCCCCACCGGCGGCTTCGGCGACGACACCCCCGTCCGCGCCGAGCTCGTGGCCGAAGCGATCCACTCTCTCGCGGAGCATCTCGGCCTCCCGGCCCACCCCCACGACGCCATCGTCATCGGCGACACCCCGCTCGATGTCGAAGCCGCCCACCACGCCGGCGCCCGCGCGCTCGGCGTCGCCACCGGCCGCTACACCGTCGACGAGCTGCTCGCATCCGGCGCCGAACACGCCCTCCCCGACCTCGGCGACACCCCCGCTGTCCTCCGCATCCTCACGTCCTGACAGGCGCGACCGCGGGGCGCTGGCATCGGTGAGGTGGTGCGTGCCAATTCGCGTGTGGTGACCACACCGCAGAGGCGTGTGGTGGTGTGTGGTTCCGCCGCCCGCCACATCGAGGGGCCGTGAGCTGGTTCGCGGCGCCGCAGGCGTAGCCGCGGAGCATTGCTCCGCGGGATTGTCCGTGCCATGCCGCCGCGCCAGCGCCCGCTTATCCGCCAGCCACTGCTGCGCTGGGCGCCGAGTTCGGGCGGCCGTCGGCCAGGGTCGCGGTCTGGGGACATCGCAGGCCATGGGGTGGGCGAGCGTGGGGTGATCCATGGCGGCGCCTCGCACTTGTGGAGCTGGTGAGGTCGTGATGTGGGTGGTGGGTGGCGCCTGGAGTGATGGTGTCGTGGCGCTGGTGTGGGATGCCTGTCAGGGTTGGTGAGGGGCGGGCGGAAATGGCAGGGGTGGGTGGCAGTCGTGGTGGTGGCCGCGGACGTCGCGCTGTCGCGGAGCGGTGTCGCCTGGGGCGCGCGGGCGCTCGCTGACGCGCGCGCTACTGATGCGCCCGCTAACTGATGTCGGACGCCTGGCCCGCGCCGGTCGCCGTCCGCGTTCGGGCATAATGCGGCGATGGTTGCGCTTCGCACCCCCGCACCGGACGAGGTCGGCCGCGATTGGGCCGAGTTCACCGGCGGCGCGCCGGTCCTGGCCGCTTTTGGCGCGTTCATGCCCGCCGATGTCGAGGCCCTCGAGCTCGTGGACGAAGCCGCGGGCCGGCGCGCGCTCATTACCTGGAAGCAGGAGGGCGACACGGCCGAGTTGGTCAGCGTGCACGCCGCGCCCCCGGGCGGCGGCGCCGGGGCCGAGCTCCTTGCGGTCATCGAAGCGCGCCTTCGTGCGGCCGGTGTGCGCCGCCTCCTCGTCGCGACCACGAACGACAACATTGATGCCGTCCGCTTCTACCAGCGCCACGGCTTCCGGCTCGTCCGCATCCACCTCGACTGGATGGACCGCGTCCGCGAGCGGAAGCCGCACGTGCCCCGCACCGGCAACCACGGCCTCCCCCTCCAGGACCTCTGGGAGCTGGAAAAGCAACTGGCGCCGTAGGTTTCCCCACGGCGCCAGCCAGGTCTCGTTGCGCTGCGGTCGCGTTAGCCGCCGGCGATCGCCGCCAGCAGGTGTACTTCCGCGCCCTCCGCCACCGCCTGGTCGAGGTTGAAGATCTCCTCGCTCCCGACCGCGATGAACAGCTCCGGCCGCACCCCGTTCTCATCGACCACGCGGCCGGCGAGCCCGGGATGCTGCCGCACCAGGTCTTCGATGACCGCCCGCACCGTCGCACCGGAGGCGGGGACCTGCGCCGCGCCTCCGGTCATCGACCGCATCATCGCCGGGATGAACACCGTGGCCACGCTCAGCCGAGCTTCCCGGTGGTCTCGAGGATCCGCCGCGGCGACATGGGCAGCTGCGTCTGCCGCTGGCCCGTCGCCCGGTAGACCGCGTTCGCGATCGCCGCCAGCGGCGGGACGATCGGCGGTTCGCCCGCACCCCGCACGCCGTACGGATGCAGCGGGTTCGGCACCTCCACCAGGATCGTGTCGATCATCGGCACGTCCAGCGTCGTCGGGATCCGGTAGTCCAGGTAGCCCGCGTTCACCATCCGGCCGGTCTCGTCGTAGTAGTACTCCTCGTTGAGCGCCCAGCCGATGCCCTGAGCGGCGCCGCCCTGCAGTTGCCCTTCGACGTACGACGGGTGCACCGCCGTACCGACGTCCTGGACGGCCGTGTAGCGCAGGATCTGCACCTTGCCGGTGTCCGGGTCGACCTCGACATCGACGATGTGGTGCGCGAAGCCGCCGCCCTGGAGGAAGCCCGCGTTCACCGACCCGCTCACGGTCAGCCCGGGCCCGCGCCCAACGACGTTCTCCGCGATCTGCTTGAAGGTGCCGGTCTTGCTGCCGTCAGCCGTCGAGAACACCCCGTTCGAGAACGAGATCGCGTCCGCGGGCACGTTCCAGGCGGTCGCCAGCCGTGCCGTCATCTCCTTGATCAGGTTCCGGCCCGCTTCGACCACGGCCATGCCGCTGGCGAACGTCACGCGGCTGCCCGCGGTGACGTCGTTGTAGCCAACAGCATCGGTGTCCACGACCGCGGGCTTCACGTCCTCGTACTCCACGCCGATCGTCTCGGCCAGCTGCATCGCCAGGGACGCGCGCGTCCCGCCGATGTCCGTGCTGCCTTCGACGAGGCTCACCGTGCCGTCCGGCTGGACCGTGACGTTCACGCTCGAACGCAGGCCGACGTTGAACCAGAAGCCGGAAGCCACGCCGCGGCCGCGGTTCGGACCTTCGAGCGGCGCGTTGTAGTGCGGCGAATCCAGCGCCGCCTCCACGCACTCCGCGTGCCCGATCCGGGAGAAGGGCATGCCCATCGGCCCGCGCGACCCTTCGTGCGACGAGTTCGCCAGGCGCAGCTTCAGCGGGTCCATCCCCAGCTTCTCCGCCGCTTTGTCGACGAGCTGCTCGATCGCGAAGGCCGCCGCCGGCGAGCTCGGCGCGCGGTAGTCCTGCGTCCGCGGCTTGTTCACCACCACGTCGAACGCGTCGATCTTGACGTGCTCGATGTCGTAGCAGGCCGCCGCGACCATCGTCGCGTAGGTCGCGGCCGCGCCGGGGTAGGCGCCGTTCTCGTAGGCCATGTCCGCCTTGAGCGCCTTGAACTTGCCGTCCTTGGTGGCACCCAGCGTGGCCCGGATCGACGTGCCGGGCGTCGGGCCCGTCCCCTCGAACACGTCCGAGCGGTCCATCGTGAGCTTGACCGGCTTGCCCGTCTTGCGGGCGAGCACGGCCGCGACCGGCTCCAGGTACACCGCGATCTTGCCGCCGAAGCCGCCGCCGATCTCCGTCGGGATCACCTTAATCTTCGAGATCGGGTGGCCCAGGATCTGGCTGCAGTTCTGGCGCGCCGGGAACGAACCCTGCGTGCAGGTCCAGATCACGACCTGGCCATCCGGGTTCCAGGTCGCGGTTGCCGCCTGGGGCTCGATGTAGCCCTGGTGCACCATCTTCGTCGAGGTCACGATGTCCACGACGACGTCGCACTCGGCCAGCGCCGCATCCGCATCACCGAACGCCGAGAGCGTGTGCGCCACGATGTTTGACGGGTTCTCGCCCGGGCCCGTGGGCGTCCGAGAGCGCATCGCCTCGTGCAGGATCGGTGCGCCCGGCAGCATTGCCTCGCGCACGTCGAGCACGGGCGGCAGGACCTCGTAGTTGACCTCGATCAGCGCAGCTGCGTCGCGCGCGATCTCGTCCGTGATCGCCGCCACCGCCGCCACGGCGTGGCCGCGATAGAGCGCCTTCGTCCCGGCCATCAGGTTCGCGGACAGGTCGGGGAGCTGGTCCACGGTCTGCCCCGGGGCGCAGAAGTCCGCCGCCGTCATGACCGCCTTCACGCCCGGCAGCGCTTCCGCCTTCGAGGTGTCGATCCCGCGGATCTTCGCGTGCGCGTGCGGGCTGCGGAGCACGTACCCCCGCAGCATCCCCGGCAGGCGCGTGTCCGCACCGTACTGCGCCCGGCCCGTGACCTTATCGATGCCATCCGGGCGCACGGGCCGCGTGCCAATCACCCGGTAGTTCGGCTTGTCTGTCATATCCCTTCCTCTCCGGCTCAGGCGGGCGTCCGCCGCATGTCGGCTGCCGCATCCAGCACCGCGCGCACGATCTTGTCGTACCCCGTGCAGCGGCAGAGGTTCCCGGCGAGCCAGTGGCGGATCCGCGCCTCGTCGGCGTCCGGCTCCTTATCGAGCAGCGCCTTCGCGGCGACGATGAAGCCCGGCGTGCAGATGCCGCACTGCAGCGCGGCGTTCTCGAGGAAGCTGGTCTGCAGCGGGTGGAGCTCCTCGCCGTTCGCCACGCCTTCGATCGTCGTGATCTCGACGCCGTTCGCTTCGACCGCGAGCACGCAGCAGGCGTTCACCAGCGCGCCGTCGAAGACGACGTTGCAGGCGCCGCAATTGCCGTTGTTGCAGCCTTCCTTCGAGCCCGTGAGCCCGAGCTCGTCCCGCAGCGCCGCCAGCAGGCTGGCGCCCGGCTCCGCCAGGAACTCCACGTCCTCGCCGTTGATTCGCGTTGTGATGTGCTTCTTGCTCATGCCTTCCTCGCCCGCTCCACTGCCTTTTCGATGACCCGCGTGACCAGGACGCCCGCGAGATGCCGCCGCTGGTCCGCCGAACCGCGCATGTCCGTGATCGGCCGCGCCGCCGCGCGCGCCGCCGCCGCTGCCGCCGCGATCGTGTCCGCGGAGACGGGCTTGCCGGCGAGCGCCGCGCCCGTCTCGGCGACCAGCAGCGCCGTCGGCGCAACCGCGCCGATGGCGATCCGCGCAGCCGTGAAGGTCGCGCCGTCCGCCGAGAGGGTCACGTTCGCCGCCGCGTTCGCGACCGCGATGTCCATTTCGTTGCGCGGGATGAACCGCTCGAAGGCGGCGCCGCTGTTCGCCGCCGGCGCCGGGAAGGTCAGCGAGACGAGCAGTTCGCCCGGCTGGAGCACGTTCGCGCCCGGTCCGGTGCAGAACGACTCCACCGGCACGGTCCGCCGCCCGCCGCGCCCCGCGATCTCGCAGGTGGCGCCGAGCGCGATCAGCGTCGGGATCGAGTCCCCGGCCGGCGAGCTGTTGCAGAGGTTGCCGCCCAGGCTGGCGCGCGACTGGATCTGGATGCCGCCGATCAGCGAAGCCGAGTCGATCAGCGCCGGGAAGCGCCGCGCCACTTCGGCGTCGTTGTAGAGGCGCGCGCAGGCGACTGCCGCGCCCACGCGCAGGCTCCCGTCGGCGCCGATGCTGTATTCCATCAGCTCCGGGATCTTCTTGACGTCGAGCATGATGCCGACCTGGCGCCGCCGCTCGCGGACCTGGATGATCAGGTCTGTCCCGCCGGCGAACGGCCGCGCGTCGGCCCCGTGCTCGCTGAGCACGGCCACCGCGTCGTCCACGCTCGACGGGGCAATGTAGTCTTTTACCGCCATGAGCCCCCTCGTTCTTCGCCGGGTTTGGCCCCCGGCGATATGCTCCGCAAGGCATAACGATAGACGCGGCTATAGGCAAGGGCCGCGGGGCTTATCCGGCGCAGGTGGCGTACGAATTCACGGTTCGAGATTCGCGGCTCCCGCGCGCGTGCAAGCGCAGCTCCGCGCGCACCTGGCCCAACTGCCGCCGCGCCAGCGCCCGATGCCCGCGCCCCAGGCGTGAACCGTGAATCGTGAACCGTGAATCGCCAGGGCCGTGAATCGCCCTAGTTCGACGTCCGCCCCCCATCCACGTTGATCGCCTGCCCCGTAATCCACGCCCCCATGTCGCTGCACAAGAACACCGACATGTAGGCGATGTCCATGCCGTCGCTCGCCCAGCCCAGCGGCACGCTCTGGCGCACGGCTTCCCAGCGCTCGCCCCGGCCAATGTCGTCGAGCCGGGCCGTCTCCACCGCGCCGGGATTGATGCTGTTCACCCGCACCTGGTGCGGCGCCAGCTCCTGAGCGAAGCACTTCGAGAACATGTCGAGGGCTGCCTTGCTCGCGGAATAGGCCGCGATGTTCAGCATCGGCGTCTTGCCCGCGATCGAGGAGATGTTCACGATCGCGCCGCCTTCGCCCTGCCGGACCATCTCCCGCGCCGCCGCCCGCGAAACGAGCATCGAGCCCGTCACGTTCACGTCGAGCACGCGCCGCCAGACCGCCGTGTCGACGTCGAGCACGGGCACGCGGTCCTTGCCGCGGGCCATGCTCGCGTTGTTCACCACGTAGTCCACCCGCCCCGTCTCCGCCAGGACGCGCGCCATCATCCGCTCGACCGCGTCCTCGTCGGAGATGTCGAGCACCACGGGGATGACGTTGCCGCCGGCTGCCGCGATCTCGCCGGCCACCGACTCGATGTCGCGCCAGCCGATCTCCTGCTCGTCCGGGGGGAGCGACTTCGGGTCCTTGCCGGTACCGGTGATGACGACGTTCGCGCCCTGGCGTGCGAATTCGAGCGCGGTCATCCGGCCGATGCCGCGGAGGCGGCCCGCGCCCGTGACAATCGCGGTCTTGCCGCGCATCTCCGGCGCCCAGCAGCCGCGCGAAATGTGCCCGCGCGCGACCGCGTCCGGGGTCAGGTTGCTATCTGCCACAGTGTCTACTTCCGTTCGGTGCGTCAGGGCGCTGCAGCCAGGAGCTCCGCGCCCCCGCGACCTGCACCGCGACGATACGGCCCACGGGCGGCGGCGTGCCACCCGCCTCAGCCGCGCGGGCCGCCGTACACCGACCGGATGCTCTCGCCCGCGTCGAAGCGCGCCTGGATGGCGCGCATCGTCGCGATCGCCTCCGGGGTCGTGGCAACGCCCTGGAACACGCGCTGCTCGTTGGCGAGCGCGTCCGCCAGGCTCAGGTCGTCGTTCGCGACGAGGATCTGCTTGAGCGCGGCGAGCGCCATCGCCGGCCGGCTCGCCAGCTCCGCTGCCCACGCGAGCGCGACCTCGACGGCCTTGCCCGCGGGCACGACTTCGTTCACTCCGCCGAGCTCGTAGACCCGCCGCGCCGTCATCGGCCGCCCGAGCATGACCAGCTCCGCCGTGGCCGTGCGCCCGATGATGCGCGCGACGCGGCTCGTCCCGCCGATGCCCGTCGTCAGCGCGATCTGCACCTCCGGCTGGGCGAAGAGCGCCTGTTCCTCGGCGATCCGCAGGTCGCAGGCCCAGCCCAGCTCCGCGCCGCCGCCCGAGCAGTCGCCCGACACGGCGGCGATCGTGACCACGTCCGTCTTCCCGATTTCGAACAGCGCGTCGTACCAGGCGCGGCCCGGTGCGGTCGTCGGCTTCCCTTCGATGCCGTCGGCGAGGTCCTGCAGCCAGGCGTGCTCGAACCAGTGGCCGGGCACGCCGGAGGCGAGCACGGTGACCCGCGCGCCCGTCTCCCGCGCATCCTTCATCGTCGCGGCGAGCTCCGCGATCCCCTCCCACGAGCCGTGGTTGTTGATCGCGGGGTTGCTCATCGTCACGAGCGCCACGCCCTCCCGCGGGCGCTCCAGCGTCACGAACTGGCCCATGTGGCCCTCCTCGCCGCTATCCGGCGGCGAGACGGTACACTACCGCGCCGCCGCCCGCTCCAGCGCCCGGCGGGTGAACACCTTCACCATCGCCCGGCGGTACTCCTCGCTGGCGTGGAGGTCCACGTTCACGTCCTCCAGCGTGTCGCCGGCGACGGCCGCGGCCGCGGCGATGCTCTCGGCGTTCGCGGGGCGCCCGGCGAGCAGCTCCTCCACGTTCGGCAGCCGCTGCGCGTGCGTGCTCGCGCCGGTCACCGCCACCCGCGCCGACCGCACGACACCGCCCTCGACATCGAGCGCCGCCGCCACGCCGACGATCGCGTAGTGCGATGCGCGCTGGTGCAGCTTCGCGTAGCCGGCGCTCCGCAGCGGGCGGAACTGCACCCCGGCGATGATCTCGTCCGGCCCCAGGTCCACCGTGAACAGGTCCTGGAAGAAGTCCTCGGCGGCGACGGCGCGCCAGCCGCCCGGCCCCTTGATGTGGACCTCCGCGCCAAGAGCCACGACCACCGCCGGCATGTCCGCCGAGGGGTCGGCGTGGGCCAGGCTGCCGCCCAGCGTGCCCTTGTGCCGGATCTGCGGGTCGCCAATCTCCCCCGCCGCCTCCGGGACCACCGGGCAGAGCCGCCGCAGCAGCTCGGACTGCTGCACCTCGTGGTGGGTCGTCGTCGCGCCGATTTCGACCTTCCCGTCCTTCTCGCGGATGCCCGACAGGCCGGCGATCCGGGAGATGTCGATCAGCGACGACGGCTCCGAGAGGCGCAGCTTCATGAGCGGCACCAGGCTGTGCCCGCCCGCGAGCAGCTTGCCCTCGCCGCCCGTCGCCGCCAGCCGCGCGATCGCGTCGTCGAGGCTCTCCGCGCGCTCGTAGTCGAACTCGACCGGGATCATTGCGCACCTCCCTGGATGATCCGCCACAGCAGCTCCGGCCGCAGCGGCATGTCGAGGTGTGTCACCCCGAACGGGCTCAACGCGTCCACCGCCGCGTTCACGATGCACGGCGTCGAGCCGATCGTCCCCGCCTCGCCGATGCCCTTGGTGCCCAGCGGCGTGTGCGGCGAGACCGTGGTCGTCTTGTCCAGCTCGAACCGGGGCAGGTCGCTCGCCCGCGGCATCGCGTAGTCCATGAAGGAGCCGGTCAGGAGCTGCCCGTCCTCGTCGTACACCGCCCCTTCGAGCAGCGCCTGGCCGATGCCCTGCGCCAGCCCGCCGTGCACCTGTCCCTCGACGATCAGCGGGTTCACCACGGTGCCGCAGTCGTCGATCGCGACGAGCTTCTTCACCGCCAGCTCCCCGGTGTCCCGGTCCACTTCGACCATCGCGATGTGGCAGCCGAACGGGAACGTCGCCCCGGCGGGCTCCCAGAAGGCCTCGTCCGTGAGCCCGGCGCCGCCCTCCGGGTAGCCCATGCCGGCCCCGGCCGCGTTGCCGGCGCCCATGTAGGCGAACGCCGCCACCTCCTCGAACGTCTTCCCGATCGAGGGCGTCCCGGCGAGCTGGATCCGGCCGTCCACGAACTCGAGCTCGTCCGCCTTCGCCTCGGCTTCGGCGCCGAGCATGAAGGCCGCGAACTCGGCCATGCGGCCCTTCACCTTCTCGCCCGCGTTCATGATCGCGGTCCCACCCGAGACCTGGGAGCGGCTGCCCAGCGTCCCGTTGCCCGCCTTCACCATGGCCGTGTCGCCATGGACGATCGTGATCCGGTCGGCCGGCACGCCGAACTGCCCCGAAAGCAGCGTCGAGAACGTCGTCTCGTGGCCCTGCCCGTGCGGCGACGTACCTGTGGTCGCGGTGATCCGCCCGTCCGCATGGACGGTAACGCTGGCGTGCTCCCACCCGCCGATGCCGCAGATCTCGACGTAGAAGCTCATCCCGAGGCCCACGACCCGGCCTTCCGCGCGGGCCGCGTCACGCTCCCGCTTCAGCCCTTCCCAGTTGGCGTTCTTCAGCGCCAGGTCGAGCGCGGCCTCGTAGTTCCCGGAGTCGTACTGGTTCCCCGCCTGCGTCATGAAGGGGAACTTGTCGGGCTTGATGAAGTTCTTCCGGCGCAGCTCGCCCGGGTCCATCCCCAGCTCGCGCGCCAGCATGTCGATCCCCCGCTCGACGAAGTAGATGCCCTCCGGCCGCCCGGCGCCGCGGTAGGCGTCCGTCGGCGTCTTGTTCGTGAACACCTCGTACAGCTCGCTCCGGATCGCCGGGATGTCGTACACCCCGCTCAGCATGCCGTTCGTCAGCGTCGGCACGAGCGCCGTCAGGAGCATCTCGTAGGCGCCGATGTCCGCGATTAGCTTCACCCGCAGCCCGAGGATCGTCCCATCGCGCTTCGCCGCGATCTCCAGGTCCGCCACGATGTCGCGCCCGTGCGTGGTCGCGACGAACGCCTCGGAGCGGTCCTCGATCCACTTCACCGGCAGCCCGAGCCGCCGCGAGACCGCGCAGGCGACGTAATCCTCGCCATAGATATTGATCTTCGCACCGAAACCGCCGCCCACTTCCGGGGCGATCACGCGCACCTGGTCCTGTCCCAGCCCGAGCAGCCCGCAGAACGTGTTCCGCGCCGTGTGCGGGTTCTGCGTCGAAGACCAGACTGTCAGCGTGTCCTTGCCCGGCTCCCAGTGCGCGACCACGCCGCGCGGCTCCATCGCGTTCGGCACCAGGCGCTGGTTCCACATCCGCTGCGAAATCACCACCTCCGCGTTCGCGAAGGCCGCGTCGATCGCGCTGTTGTCCACCGTCCCGGCCACGGGGTCGAAGCCCGTCCCCGCGGGCACGTAAAGCGCGATGTTGCTCCCCGTCTGGCCGAGGATGTTCGTCAGGTCCGGGTGCAGCACCGCCGGGTCGCCCGCCAGCGCCCGGTCGGGGTCCACGACCACCGGCAGCGGGTCGAACTCCACCTGGATCGCGTCGGCGGCATCGCGGGCCACGTACCGATCGGTGGCGACCACGACCGCGACCGGCTCGCCGGCGTACCGCACGGTGTCCGTCGCGACCGCGTAGTGGGGCGGCGCCGGGAACGGCGTCAGGATCGGCATGGGCCCCAGGAACTCCGCCAGCTGCGCGCCGGTGAGCACGCACTCCACGCCCTCCATCGCCTCCGCCGCGCTCGTGTCGATCGACACGATCCGCCCGTGGGCGATGTCGCTCCGCTTGAACGCCATGTGCAGCATCCCCGCGAGCTTGATGTCGTCGACGTACGTCCCGCGCCCCTGGATGAGCCGCGGGTCTTCGCGCCGCTTTATGCGCGCGCCAATGAGCTTGGGCAGCGTCGGGCTGGTCATGCCTTCACCTTCTCCGCGGCGTACTGCACCGCGTTCACGATGTGCTGGTAGCCCGTGCAGCGGCAGAGGTTCCCGCACAGCCCGTCGCGGATCTCCGCCTCGGTCGGCTGCGGGTTCGTGTTCAGCAGGTCGATCGAGGCCATGATCATGCCCGGCGTGCAGTAGCCGCACTGCAGTCCGTGCTCTTCCCAGAACCCTTCCTGCACCGGGTGCAGCTCGCCGTCCTTCGCCACCCCTTCGATCGTCGTGATCGCGTCGCCCTCCACCTGGACCGCGAACAGCGTGCACGACTTCACGCTCTGGCCGTTGACGAACACCGTGCAGGCCCCGCACTGGCTCGTGTCGCAGCCCACGTGCGTGCCCGTGAGCCCGAGCTGCTCGCGCAACGCGTGCACGAGCAGCGTCCGCGGCTCCACCGTCACCTTCCGGTTCCGCCCGTTGACGTTCAGCGTGACCGTTACCTGTCCCATGCGCCCTCCCTCGCGGTTCCCTGCCGCGCGTTGGTGGTCAGCCCGCCCGGCGGGTGACCTCTGCTTCCATCCCTTTGAAGAATTGCCCGATCATCAGCTTCGCCGCCCCGCCGATGAGCCGGTTGCCCAGCCGCGCGATCGCGCCCTGCGCGTGCACGTCCCCGCGGTACGTCACCAGCGTCCCGCCCGCTGCGTCGCTCAGCGTCATCGTCGCGTCGCCGTTCACCTTGCCGGGCTTGCCCTGCCCCGAAACGACCAGCCGGTAGGATTCGCCCTCGACCTGGTCGGCGACTCTGACGGTGCCGCTGTACGTCCCTTTGATCGCCGCAATCCCGACCTTGATCGTGATCGCGTAGGCGTCCTCGCCGGTCGGGTCCATCGTTTCGCAGCCCGGCATCGCGGCCTGCAGCGAGGCAGGGTCGAGCATCGCTTCCCAGACCGCTGCCCGCGGCGCGGCGAACTGGTGCGTGCCGGCTATGTCCATCGCGTACCCCCTCGTCCCTGCGCGCGCATCCTAGGCGGGCCCGGCCCGCGCGACAAGAACCATGTTCGCGTTCGACATGCCGGCCGCAGCATAACGATTCGCACCGCCGCCCCACGCGCCGGCGAGCGGGCACGAAGTGGTAGGATGCCCGCACTTACCCGGAGGGGATCCATGACCACCGAAGCACCCGCCTACGCGTCGACCACCGAGCAGCTCCTCGCCGAGCTCGACGGCCACACGCTCACCCTCACCTTCAACCGCCCGGAGCGCATGAACGCGATCAGCGGCCCCATGCTCGCCGAGTTCTCCCGCCTCCTCACCGAGGCCAATCGCGACCCCGAGGTCCGCGTCGTCATCCTCACCGGCGCCGGCCGCGGCTTCTGCTCCGGGCTCGACCTCGTCGACAACAGCCCGGCGGCCCGCAACGGCCGCGGCCCCGTTGCCCGTCAGCTCTTCGACCTCCACGATTCACCGCCGACCGTCCTCTGGAACATGGACAAGCCGGTCATTTGCGCGCTCAACGGTGCCGCCGCCGGCTACGGCATGGACCTCGCCCTGCTCTGCGACATCCGCATCGCCGGCGAAAACGGCAAGCTCGCCTGCGTCACCGCCCGCCGCAACCTCCTGCCCGAAAGCGGCGGCTCGTGGCTGCTCCCGCGGCTCGTCGGCTGGGCGAAAGCCGCCGAGATGTTCTTCCGCGCCCAGACCCTGAACGCCCAGCAGTGCAAGGAAGCCGGCCTCGTGAACGAAGTCGTGCCCGATGCCGAGCTCCTCGCCACGGCGAAGGCCTGGGCCGCCGAGATCTCCCTCAACGCGCCCGTCGCCGTCCAGACCACCAAGCGGATGATGCGCCAGGGCCTGTTCGAGTCGTACGAGACCACGGTCGACCACCTGATGGCGCACCTCACCGTCCTCTTTGGCATGGAGGACTTCAAGGAAGGCGTCAACGCCTTCCTCGAAAAGCGCGCCCCCCAGTTCACCGGGCGCTAACGCGAATCAGCGCCACGAACACGAAGGGCCCCGCACATCGCGGGGCCCTTTTGCGTACACGTCGCCCGGGCAACGGGGCAACGGATTACCGCAGCGGCAACACGTAGTCGAGCACGGGCCGCTGTTCCAGGAAGTCCGGGGGACTGACCCGGTTGCACGACGCCGCCCAGTGCACGATCCGCCCGTCCACATCGACCGTGACAGCGACCATGGTCGCGGTTGCGCCCCCGGGCGCCGGCGATTCGGCGAACACGAGCCCGAAGGCCCCGGGCGCCATCTGCCCGGGCCTGGCCGGGTCGACCCGGTACACGGCGACGAGCGCGAGCTCCGGGGTGAGGAAGTCGCTCACGACCGGCCCGATCACGTCCATTCGCTCGTACGTGGATTCGCAGCCGGTGCGCGGAAAGGCCCGGACGTTGGTGCCGCCCGGCACCCCCGGAGGGCACTCCGGACCGGGGACCGAACTGTTGGCCGTGCAGGGGACTTCGATGTACGCGAGGCGGGACTCGACCTCGTCCGCCTCGCCCGCGAGGACCGTCGCCAGGATGGCGTCGACGGCCGCGACGCCCGTCCGGGTTTCCGGCGGGTAGGTGGCGATGGCCGCAGTCGGCGAGGTCGTCGTGGCGGCGGAGGTCGGCGTCGCAGCCGATGCTGTCGCGGTCGGCGACGTTGTCTGCGGTGAAGTCGGCGTTGTAGACGGCTCCCCGTCGTCGTCGGAGCACGCCGCTGCCAGGAGTGCGAGCGCCATGACGGCCGTGCTCACCAGCGCGAGCCGGGCGATCGGACGGTGTTGGAACGAGAATCGAGTGATCATGGCGACGCTCCCCCGAAAAGCCACCCAGCGGGCGAGACCACCGCTGGACGGCGGTGCCTGAACTGCAAGACGAGTCTACGCCGCCGGAAGTTCCCGGCCGCGAGCCCACCCCAGGCACGAACACGAAGGGCCCCGCAAACGCGGGGCCCTTTCAGTGCACCGTCGCCCGGACAACGGACAACGGACAACGGGCAAGGGGCAAGGGGAACTCCGCTACGACACCCCGTCCGCCGCCACGAACGGCACGCGCATCTCGAAGAAGTGCTCGACGCTGCCGATGTCGCACGCGTCGCCGGCGCGCGGCCGCCCCAGCTGGTCCGTCGCCGGGCACTGCGCCGGGTCCGCCGCGTCGACCAGCGCCGAGCCCGTGGCCGGCCGGTACACCGTTAGCCCGCCGATGGACGCGTGCCCCTGGACCACGTCGCTGGTCACGGCCATCGCGCCCGGGCAGGTCCCGTCGTCGCCGGCGTTGTGCGAACCGGTGATCGTCCCGCCGTTCTCTTCGAAGCAGGCCGCTTCGTCCGCGAGCAGCAGCACCGAGTTCGTGAGCGTCACCGACGAGTCGTGGATCGCGTGGATCAGCCGGGGTGCGTTCACGACTCCCGCCGCCGTGTCCCCGACGAAGGTCGAGTTCACCACGGACAGCTCGGTGTCCGGGTCGGAAACCCGGATCGCCGTGCCGGGCATCAGCATGAACGTCGAGTTCACGATGCTCGCCGTCACCCCGCCGAACAGCCCCAGCCCGGAATAGCCCACCGACGATAGCCCGCGGAACGTGCTCGAATCGACGCGCAACGACCCCGTGCCGTTCGCCGCGTGGAACCCCACGCCCGCGCCCGCGGTTGGCCCGGAGCCAGTGCCGAACTCCACCGCGGTGAACGTCATCTCGACATGCTCGCCGGTGGCCACCCACGCCCAGGCCGCCCCGCCGCCGAGCTCCGCGCGGTTGTTCACGACCAGGGTTCGTTCCATCGCCAGCTCGCCCGCCTCGATGAACACGCCGCCGCCATTCCCGGTCGCCTCGTTCCGCCGGACGGTGCTGTCCGTGATGGTCACGCGGGATGCGTCCGGGGCGGCGAGCACCGCGACGCCGGCGCCGTCCGCGGCCGTGTTGTCCTCGAGCCCCACGCCCTCCAGCACGACTTCCGCGCCATCGTAGAGCGCGACCGCCCCGCCGAAGCCCGTGCTGCTGTTGCCCGCGAAGTACGTGTCCCGGGCGGTGAACATCACCCGCCGCAGCGAAACCGCCCCGCCGTGCCCGGAACTGTTTCCCGAAAACGACGAGTCCAGGATGGTCATCGAGCCCAGCCGCGCGTGGACCGCGCCGCCGCCCGCCGCCGCCGTGTTCCCTTCGAACGTCGTGCCGGTGATCTCGGCGGCACGCGGGTCGCCCTCCGCGTCGAACAGCAGCGCGCCGCCCGAGCCATCGGTGCTGTTCCCGGCCAGCTCGCTTTCGACGATCGTGAGCGCGCCCGCATCGCTGCCCGAGAAGACCGCGCCGCCCATGTTGACCGCGTGATTGTCCAGCAGCCGCACGCGCTTGAGGCGCAGGTCGCCGCCGTTGTGGTAGACGCCGCCGCCCTCGCTGTCCGTCACGCCGCCGCGGACTTCGAGGTCCGTGATGGTCACCTCGCCGCCGGCCACCGCGCGGAAGGCCCGGCTCCCGCCGTTGGCGTCGATGACCGTGGCGTCCGCGCCGGCGCCGCGCACCACCACGTTGCCGCCCAGGCGCAGCTCTTCTCCGTCGAGCACGATCGTCCCGGCCGGGACCAGGATCTCGTTCTCGGCCGCGCCCGCCGCGCAGTCCGGGTGCGTGGCCGCGCCATCCGCGGCGTTGCTCGCGGCTTCGCGGAGCGAGCACGCTCCGTCGGCGGCCACCACGTCCGCCAGCGTCGTGACCGCGATCGTCGCCACCTGGGCCCGGGCGACCGCCATCGCCTGGAGTGCCGCCACGGCGACCACGCCCATGAGAATCATCCTGCGCATTGCGTTTCCTCCCTGCCCGGCAGCTCGTCCAGAGCGCCGCTTTCAATTAGACAGCCGCGGCGGTCCGTTCTTACACCGCGCCCGGTAACCGGGCCGGGCGGCACGCCGCCATGCCGCCGGCGGCGCTGCGGTACACTCGCGCCGCGAACCGCCACCGGAGGCCGCCCATGTCCGCCGCTACCGACCCCGACCTCGTCGTCGATGGCCTGCTCCGCTTCGCGAAGTCCGAAGTCGAGCCCATCGAGGCCGCCGTCCACGACCGCGCGGAGGACCCCGCCGCCCGCTACCTCCCCGATGGCCGCCTCCACCCCGAGCTCGTCGCCGCCGACCGGGCGGTGCGCCGCGCCGCCGCGAAGGCCGGCTACTACGCGATGTGCTGTCCTGCCGATATCGGCGGCGGCGGGCTCGGCCGGCTTGTCTTCTTCAAGGCCTGGGACGCGCTCTACCGCCGTTACGGTCCGCGCGAAGCCCTCGCCTACGGTTCGATCGCCCACTGGGCCACCGGCCCCAGCGCGCTCTGGCGCCAGGCGCGCGGCTACCTTGCCGAATCGATCCTCCCGAGCGTGATGTCGGCGGAGGTCCTCGGCTGCTTCGGCCTCTCCGAACCCGACGCCGGCTCCGATGCCTGGGGCATCCGCACGCGCGCCACGCGCGACGGCGCCCGCTGGACCATCGACGGTTCGAAGCAGTGGCAGACCAACGGCCCCACCGCCGACTACGCGCTCATCCTCGCGGTCACCGACCCTGGGCTCGCCGCCGCGCGGAAAGGCGGCGTCACCTGCTTCTATGTCCCCACTGCCACGCCCGGCTTCCGGATGGAGTCGGTCATCCGCCTCTTCGGGCAGGCGGGTGGTCACGAAGCCATCCTCGGGCTCACCGGCGTCGAGGTCGGCGAAGACCACGTCCTCGGCGACGTTGGCGGCGGTTTCAAGATCGCCATGTACTCGGTCAACCAGGGCCGCATCTACAACACCGCCCGCTGCGTCGGCATGAGCCAGTGGGCACTCGAGCGCGCCGTCGCCTATGCGCGCGACAGGCGGACCTTCGGGCAGCCGATCGCCGAGCACCAGGCCGTCCAGCTCCTCCTCGCCGACTGTGCGACCGAGATCTACGCCGCCCGTGCCGCCGGCCTCCGCCTCGCCACCGAAAACGACGATGATGCGGTCGAGATCAACCGCAAAGACGCCGCGATGGCCAAGTACTTCGCCACCAACGTCGCCTGGCGCGTCTTCGACCGGGCGATGCAGGTGCACGGCGGCATGGGCCTCGCCAACGAAGTGGGCCTCTACGAAGGGATGCACCTCGCCCGCATCCTCCGCATCGCCGACGGCACGGACGAGATCCTCCGCGTCACCATCGCGAAAGAGCTCACCCGCGGCGACCTCGCGCTGTAGCTCCGCACCCAAAGGCATCCCGGCCAGCGCCGCATGTCCGAACGCCGCGACCACCCTCACCCACCCCTCTCCCAGAGGGAGAGGGGAACCGAGTTGCCTCTGCACGTCCGAGGTCGGTCAGTTGGTTGCGTTTGGCGTGGGTGTAACGCCGCAAAGGCGACGCAGGCTCCCTCTCTCGCCGCAGCGGGAGACACGATGGCAAAGGGCCAGGATGGTGGATGAAAATCGACTTTCGTCAGCGAGAGGCAACGAATAACGAATCCAGATGCCCGGAACTACGGCGTTATTTTCAGAGCAGAGGGCGGGGGGTGAGGGTTCGCCGGCCAGCAAGCACGCTCTCCCGCCGCCACCACCCTCACCCCTGACCCCTCTCCCAGAGGGAGAGGGGAACCGAGTTGCCGCTGCTCGTCCGACGTCGGTCAGTTGGTTGCGTTTGGCGTGGGTGTAACGCCGCAAAGGCGACGCAGGCTCCCTCTGCTCTGAAAATAACCCCGCGGAGGTTCAGGCGGCCTCGGTGATCGTCACGTCGAAGCCGAGCTTCTCCAGGCTGCGCTGGTGGCGCCTGGCCTGTCGCAGCCGGTCGC